>CAZJEA010000001.1:0-75817 GCA_964544895.1 uncultured Bacteroides sp.
AATGTGTACCTAATCGGCACACATTGAGAGGGGGCGACATTCCACGGAGACGCGCTCGTGCCTCGCGCTTTCTCCGCGGTTACCTACAAAATCGTGCCTCACACGGCACGGGGGATAGCGAAACACAGGGAGTGAGGCGCGAAGCGGCAATACGGGTCTGGGGAGTGAGGCGCGAAGCGGCATTTTCAATTATAGTGAAAATCGCGCCTCGCTATTTACACTAATAATCTAGTGACCCAGGTTAGAGCCATTGCGGAGAGCTTCACCAAGCCAAAAGAAAGCACAAATAATAACGATTAACATAATGGTAAAATTTAGATAGTTACAAGAGGTACTAATTGGTATCTGCTGCAAAAATAGCAAGCGAGATGGGAAATAATCGTAACCATCTAGGTTAAATAACAGTTAATTTTGGGTTGAGGTTACGGGTGATTTTGCAAAAGCAAATGGATGGAATTAAATGATTAATCAAAATAAAGTAGTAACTTTGTAGTGTAATAGAGAGAATATACATTAGATATGGAGAATATATGGCTTCCGACATCGGTTAAAGAGATGAAAGCCCTTGGTTGGGACAGTGTTGATGTTGTGCTATTCAGTGGCGACGCATACGTTGATCACCCTGCATTTGGAGCAGCAGTAATAGGTCGCACCTTGCAGCACGCCGGATATCGGGTGGCCATAGTGCCTCAGCCCAACTGGCGCGACGATTTACGCGATTTCAAAAAATTTGGAGCGCCACGATTGTTTTTTGGTGTATCAGCCGGAGCAATGGATTCGATGGTAAATCACTACACGGCAAATAGACGCCGTCGAAGTGATGATGCATACACGCCCGATGCGAGACATGGCATGCGACCGGACTACCCTACTATAGTGTATTCAAACATACTTAAAGAGTTATTTCCGAATGTGCCGGTAATAGCCGGAGGCATAGAAGCCTCATTGCGAAGATTGTCGCACTATGATTATTGGCAAGACCGTTTGCGACCGAGCATAATAGTAGACTGCAAAGCAGATATGCTGCAATATGGCATGGGCGAACATTCCACGTTAGAAATAGCAGCACGGTTATCGGCAGGAGAGAGTATAGAAACTATTACAGACGTGCCACAGACGGTAGTTCGTATGCCATTAGCAGCGATGCCAGAGGCGAGCGATGAAGCAAACATAGTGCTCAATGATTGGAACACTGTGCGTAAAGATAAGCGAGCACAAAGTGCGAATTTTAAGCATATCGAGCAGCAATCTAACTCACGCGACGGTGGAGCTACGCTATGGCAAGGATACGATAAATTTGCAGTAAAAGTAAATGCCATGTATCCGGCAATGACACAAGGAGAAATAGATGCATCGTTTGACTTGCCGTATACACGCATGCC
Organism: uncultured Bacteroides sp.; assembly: GCA_964544895.1. Taxonomy (GTDB): domain Bacteria; phylum Bacteroidota; class Bacteroidia; order Bacteroidales; family Muribaculaceae; genus CAG-873. The sequence goes on from CAZJEA010000001.1 coordinate 1,383, forward strand.
CCATCCGCGTTATAAAGGTAAGCGAATACCGGCATACGAAATGATACGACACTCGGTGAATATGCACAGAGGATGTTTTGGCGGATGCGCATTTTGCACCATATCAGCACACCAAGGCAAATTTATAGCATCACGATCGAAACAATCAATACTTAGAGAAGTTGAGCAGGTTACCAAGATGCCCGATTTTAAAGGATATATCAGTGACCTCGGTGGGCCGTCGGCAAATATGTATGGCATGGGTGGTAAAAACACGACTATTTGCGACAAGTGTATGCGTCCGTCATGTCTGCATCCGAGCGTGTGCAAGAATCTCAATACCGACCACCGACCACTGTTAGATATCTATCACGCCGTTGACAAAATGGCAGCAGTAAAGAAATCGTTTGTAGGTAGTGGCGTGCGCTACGATTTGTCGATGCACCACACCGGCAATGCAGATATTGACCGAGCAAATGCGCGCTACAACGAAGAGCTTATAGAACATCACGTATCAGGGCGACTAAAAGTTGCGCCGGAGCACACCGAAGAAGCAGTGCTAAATGTCATGCGTAAGCCATCATTCGAATTGTTTTACGAATTTAAGGCTATATTTGATAGAGTGAATACTCGTTGTGGGTTGCGGCAACAGCTCATACCATACTTTATATCTAGTCACCCGGGATGTCACGAAGTTGATATGGCAGAACTAGCGGCAAAGACAAAAGATTTGAATATGCATCTAGAGCAAGTGCAAGACTTCACACCAACACCAATGACTGTTGCCACCGAAATTTATTATTCGGGGGTGCATCCATACACCGGTGAGGAAATATTCACAGCAGTACGTCCGGAGGAAAAACTAGCTCAGCGGAAATACTTTTTCTGGTATGACAGGACATATCACACAGATATTATAAACTCGCTTCAACGATTGCACCGCAGTGACTTAATTAAGAAACTCTTTCCGGCATATCGTCCGAATGCATGGCAACGCCAGCCGAACAAAGCACAGACAAAGCCTCGCAGCAAGAAAAGCAGAAAATAGGGGATTAAAAGTTCAGATGAGGTTTTATTGCGTTGAATGGATCAGAGTATGGCAACCATAAAACCGAAGAATCACGTTTGAGCCAAGTGAGTTGTTTTTTTGCATAAACGCGAGTGTTTTTTGCGATACGCGCTATTGTTGTGTCGCGATCAAGGATGCCGTCAAAATGAGCGAACCACTCTTTGAATCCGACAGTATTGAGAGAATTTAGATGACGTAGCGGATAAAGGTTTCGTGCTTCTTGTTGCATGCCTTGATCAACCATGATATCGACACGACGGTTTATTCTATCGAAAAGCAGTTCGCGAGGCCAGTCAATTGCGACTTTAAGCACTCTAAACGGACGTTCTTTGGCGCCACCGGTTCGTAGCGAAGAGTAAGGGACGCCGGCTTGCATAGTCACCTCAAGAGCGTGCATGACACGCTTAATGTTTGATTTGTCAACTTCGTTATAAAAATCGGGGTCGTTTATCTCAAGCATAGCGAGGAGGCCCGGTGCGCCGTGCTGGGCATAAAGATCGGCGACGCGATTTCGCACAGCATCGGTAATGGTAGGCATATCATCAATGCCATTAATCAACGCATCGACATACATCATAGAGCCGCCACAAACGACAGCACATCCAAAACGATCGAAAAGAGAAGAGATGATCTGCAAAGCATCAGATTCGAAGCAAGCAGCGCTATAGTATTGATCAAGGTCGAGCACTTCAATAAGGTGATGTTTAACACGAGCCAGCTCATCGGGAGAAGGGACAGCCGTAGTTATAGGCACTCCTTTATAAATTTGGCGAGAGTCGGCAGAAACGATTTCAGTGCCCAAACGCTCAGCGATGTCAATTGCGAGAGACGTTTTACCGGAAGCCGTAGCACCAGTGACCACCACTAGCAAAGGGAGCTGAGTGGTGGTCAAGTGTTTCGGTTTGTTTATGTTATTTTGCAGCGACAATTCGAGCAATATTAACAATTACTTGCATAGCCTTCTCCATAGAAGGGATTGGGAGGAACTCATAACGGCCATGGAAATTTAAGCCGCCGGCGAAGATATTGGGGCAAGGGAGGCCTTTGAAAGAGAGTTGAGCGCCGTCTGTGCCGCCACGGATAGGAACGACCTTGGGAACAATATTAGCTTCGCGCATAGCCTGCTCAGCGACATTGATAATGTGCATAACGGGTTCAATTTTTTCGCGCATATTGTAGTATTGATCTTTGATTTCGAGGTGACAGCAGTCAGCATATTCCTTGTTGATTTTGCGAGAAAGGTGTTCGAACTCTTTTTTACGACGTTCGAAACGATCACGATCGTGGTCACGAATGATGTAAGTAAGCACAGTTTTTTCGACAGTGCCTTCCATGCCAACGAGGTGATAGAAACCTTCGTAACCTTCGGTGTGCTCAGGAGTTTCCCAACGGGGTAACATAATAGCGAATTGGTTAGCGACACGCATAGAGTTAATCATTTTGTGTTTAGCATAACCCGGGTGAACGTTACGGCCATTGAAACTAACACGAGCGACAGCAGCATTGAAGTTTTCATATTCGAGTTCTCCAATTTCGCCACCGTCCATAGTGTAACCCCAATCAGCGCCAAATTGCTCAACATCAAATTTGTGAGCGCCTTGACCAATTTCTTCGTCAGGGTTGAAAGCGATGCGAATGTCGCCGTGCTCAATTTCGGGATGCTCTTTGAGGTATTCGACAGCAGAAATAATTTCGGCGATGCCGGCTTTGTCGTCAGCGCCGAGCAAAGTATTACCGTCGGTAACGATGAGAGCTTGATCGCGATAGTGAAGGAGTTCGGGGAACTCAGAAGGAGAAAGGACGAGATTGTTATCAGCGTTAAGCACGATATCACCACCGGTATAGTTATCGATGATGCGAGGGTTAACATTTCGGCCGGACATGTCAGGGCTAGTGTCGAGGTGAGCGATAAAGCCAATAGTTGGGACTTTACGGTCGGAAACATTTCCGGGAAGAGTAGCCATCAAATAACCATTATCATCGAGTGATATATTGGTCAAACCTAGTGCTTTGAGCTCTTTTTCGAGAGCTTGAGCAAAGATCATTTGACCGGGAGTTGAGGGAGTCATGTTAGTGAGCTCATCACTTTGGGTGTCGAACTTCACATACTGCAAAAAGCGGTCAACTATGTTCATGGTGAGGTTAAATGGTTTTTAAATTAATATTTAAAGTTAATAATAATCGGTTACCGGGAGAGAAAAAAGCGAGGAGATTGGTATATTTGTTACAAAATTACTAAAAAAATATTGCACACTGAATTGCAGAAGAATGAATAATGAATAATTTTACATTTTTTGGCAGCTAAAGCAGTATAATTACACTATTTTTTCAGTACAGGAATCAAAAACCGATAGACTTTACAAAGAGTTTTTGGTCATACTCAGAAACGGCATTGTTGAGCAGGGCAAAATTAATAGTATCAGCCAACGTTTTAGCGACAGCAAGGCGGTCGCCATTCCAAAGCATAAGCGACCAAGCGAGACGCAAAATTATGTGGTTGCTGTCTTCATTAAGCGTAAGTTTACGTTGCCAGAGTTTTTGAGAAGTAGTGTCATAACGCGCCAAATCAGTTTCGACATTATGGTTAGCGTTAAGGGCTTCAGAGACTGCGATATATAACTTTTTAAACAGCGGTATATCTTTAATCAAAAGAGATTTGTTTGAGAGCGATAAATCATTTTTGGGGCCACCGACATCAAAATGCACTTGTGAGCGATACTCATTTTCGTTCGCACCGCTGGCAGCCAAAATTGTGAAGCTCCATGCGCCCGGGCGATTAAGCAATTTAGCCAAATCGTTATTGTATTCTTGCTGATACTCATCAAGGTCACCGGAATAAGAATAAAACGAGCGATAAGGAGCAGTTCTGCCCACCTCACGGCTGATGTAATTAAATCCGCCTATGAGAGCTAAATAGTAAGAGAATATGCCGGTAGTTGCATCAATGAGACTTGAAGGAGAGACAATTGTAATTGGAGAGTTTCGGTCAATGCATTGGCCATATTTTGTGTTTACTTCAAAATGTTCAATAGCGAGGCGGTCTTGAGCTAACTTTTCAGGAGGTAACGTAGTGGCTAAGTTTATGAGACGGAAACCGGGAGTAGAGTCTACGACATCAATAAGTTGAGAACTTGAAAGATGTTGACGGGCTTGAATTTCGACAAAAGTTTTATAGAAGGGTACGATTTGGAAACCTGTGGAGCGGTCGAGTTTACGCTCGAAACTATTAATAAGCTTCTCGCGATTAGCTTTTAAGAGCTCCTCATTTTTTTCATTTTCGATAGAATCAGTAAAACCGGAGGCCAAGATGCCGGTAGGAACGGCAACAATGGCAATGCCAAGTAGCCCGACGAGGCAAGCTATTATTCTACCAACGAGAGTAATAGGTGGAGTGTCAGCGAAATTGCCGGGGTCACCAATATATTGAGCGAAAGCCCACACGACCGAAGAAAATCCGTTGTCATAGACATCGGGCTGCGCCTCATGCTCACTAAAGAAAAGGATTAACGACAAGATGAAAGTCACGATAACGAGAAACTGAATAGAGATGTACAATTCTCTTTTTTTCTCTTTAATAGCCGACGACAAGAGTTTCCATGATTTAATGTATCGAGAGATACGGAAAAGCCTAATCACCCTACTCATACGCAAGATTTTGAGGCCACTGACAGGAAATGGCACTAACCAACGCACATAGAAAGGATAAGTTGAGATTATATCTATAAATCCTTGAAAAGAAGTGCAATACTTTAGTCTGGCGCGCCAAGGTTTGAGTTTTATATATTGCCATGGGGCGACCCAAATGCGTAGAGAGACTTCAATGGTGAAAAAGATGAGAGTTACTAAGTCAATATACCACAGCAGTTTGCGAGTATGATGGCTAACATTGAAGGTAGAGATAAAAATTTCGACAGAGCTGACTAAAATCATAGCAATAATGACATAGTCAATGATGTTGTGCCAACGGCGCGTAGAGAGGTCGTCGTCAAGAGCATCAGCCAGCTGTTTTTGAAAATATCTTATTTTAATGAATGCACGCTTACTTTTCATATAGTTAGAAATAAAGTAAAAAAGTTATAGAGATACACAAAATTAATACAAATTTTAAATAAACAAAAATAATGATAGAAGTAGATTAAAAGCATATAGGTTTTTGAGCAATGAGAAACGATAATTCAACAGATTTGCGTAACTTTGCAGAGTGAAAATTCGAATACTCATATTAAGCCTACTAGGAGCTTGTTTGTGGTCATGTAATCCGGTGAAGCATGTGCCAGACGGCCAATACCTACTCGACAGAGTAACAATAGACGTAGATAGTGCCACTCAAAATAAGATTGACGCTACAGAGTTGTACAACTTTTTGCGCCAAACGCCCAACCACAAAGTTTTGGGTTTTGCCAAATTACAACTAGGCACATATTCGATGTCGGGCACCGACTCAACCAAGTGGATAAATAGATGGCTACGTAGAATAGGACAGCCGCCGGTGATATACAGCGAGGAGCTCACTGAGTTGTCACGTAGGCAGCTCACGCAGGCGCTAATAAACCGAGGGTATATGGGAGCGAGTGTGGATGTAGACACACTTGGCAATGCGGCAAAAAAGCGCATGGCGGTTGCGTATCATATCACAGCCGGTACACCCCACACGATATCGAGCATTAAGTATGATTGCGAAGATCAAGCCATTAGCGACTTGGTGTTTTCAGATACGACATCAACGCTTTTGCACTGCGGCGAATTGTTCGATCGCAACAAGCTAGACGAAGAGCGAGGTCGCATCACTGAAGTGTTGCGTAACAATGGTTACTATGCATTTAATCGTGAATATATCAACTACACTGCTGACACTATTGCCGGGAGCAAAGAGATAGCACTAACACTCAATGTGCAAGCGCCACGATCGTTAAATAGCAACACGACCGAGACAACGCATACACGCTACGCAATAAACAATGTTTATTTTGTCACGGATTATAATCCGTCGACAACCGGACTTGGATTTAATTTTGAAGATTGCGACAGTCTATCGTTTAAAGATATAACCGTGCTCTATGGTAAAGACAAATACATAAAGCCGGATATACTAGAGGAGAAATGTTTCATAAAGCGAGGTCAACCGTATAATGCGTCAGACATTGAGCGCACCTACGAGAGTTTGAGCCAATTGAGTATACTCAAGTTTATAAATATTGAGATGCGACAAGTGGCAGATGTTGACGGTAGCACTTATTTGGATGCATATATACTATTATCGCGCAATAAGAAACAGAGCATCACAGCAGAGGTAGAAGGCACAAACTCAGAAGGCGACTTTGGTTTTGGTGTCGGACTAACATATCAGCACCGGAACTTAGCGAAGCGCAGCAATGTGCTGACAGCGAAATTGCGCGGCAGTTATGAGAGCCTCAGCGGAAATTTCGACGATCTCATCAACAATAGGTATACCGAATTTGCCGGTGAGGTAGGCATTACATTTCCGAAGTTTGAAGCGCCATTTTTATCAAAGAGCTACAAGCAGCGCATAAAGGCGAGCACCGAATTTGCAGTGTCGATGAACTATCAGGAGCGGCCGGAATACACACGTGTTATAGCCGGAGCGGCGTGGAAGTATAAATGGACCAATCCGCACAAGAGCTACAATGAGCGCCGCACCTTTGACTTGATAGACATAAACTATGTATATCTGCCCCACTCTACAATAAACTTTATTGATGAGATAGCGCCAACAAACCCATTGTTGCGATATAGTTATGAAGACCACTTTATAATGCGAATGGGCTTTACGTACTCGCGTTCGAATCGCCGCATACCAACATCGACAAACAATTCGTTCACCATGCAGCCATCCATAACCACGTTTAGAGCGTCGGCAGAGATGGCGGGCAACTTGTTGTATGGCATATCATCAATGATAGGGCAACACAAGAGTGATGGAGCGTACAAAATATTCGGCATACAATATGCTCAATACGTGAAAGGCGAAGTAGACTACACTCATGTGCGCAATTTCAATAGCCGAAATGCATTGGCAATGCGAGCATCGTTTGGCATAGGATATCCGTACGGTAACTCAACAGCCATACCGTTTGAGAAAAGATTTTATGCCGGCGGCGCAAATGGTGTGCGCGGCTGGGGCGTGCGCACATTGGGTCCGGGAAGCTACGATTCGAAGAACTCAGTAGTAGACTTCATCAACCAATGCGGAGATATCTCATTGAACTTAAGTTTAGAGTATCGAGCAAAATTGTTTTGGGTATTTGAAGGCGCTCTGTTCATAGATGCCGGCAACATCTGGACCATCAAAGAATATGAGAACCAGCCCGGAGGAATGTTTAAGTTTAATAAATTCTACAAAGAGATAGCAGCAAGTTATGGAGCCGGATTGCGCATGGACTTCACATACTTTTTGTTGCGACTGGATTTGGGTATGAAAGCACATAATCCGGCAATGAATCAGGAGCCCTGGCCCTTGGTACATCCCAAATGGGGACGCGACGCGACATTTCACTTTGCAGTAGGCTATCCGTTCTAAGATAAAAACAATTACAACAATGAAGAAGCTAGTAATATTAGATCTCGACGGCACCTTGCTCAACACAATATCAGATTTGGGCACAGCAACAAACTATGCGTTAGAGCGTATGGGATATAAAACACACCCAATAACATCGTACAACAACATGGTGGGCAACGGAGTGACAAAATTATTGGAACGAGCCCTACCCGTAGACGAGCGTACGACGAAGAATGTTGATGCTATGCGAGTGCACTTTAGAGAATACTACGATGCACATCTTTGGGATAAGACTACTGTCTATGCCGGAATGCGTGAGCTTTTAGACGAGCTGGTGTCGCGCGGAGTGAACATAGCCGTAGCATCGAACAAATATCAAAGTGCCGTAGACAGGTTGATAGAACATTTTTTTGGCGATTTGAAATGGGCAGCGGTTTATGGCCAACGAGAAGGTGTGCCAACCAAGCCTGATCCATCAGTAGTTTTTGAAGTGCTCAGCGATTGCCCCACAGCAAAAGAAGATGTGCTCTATGTTGGCGACTCAGGTGTTGATATGGAGACAGCACGTCGCGCCTGTGTTGAAAGCGTGGGAGTGACATGGGGTTTCCGTTCGCGCCAAGAGTTGGAAGCCGGATATGCAGACCACATCATAGATAATGCGGATTACATACTATCGTTACTATAAAAAATAGTAAAGTAAAATCTAATCATATTTATGAACAAAACATTGAAAGGGCACAGCGCGATGTTGTGCGCTAATGTCATGTGGGGATTGATGTCGCCCATAGCAAAGTTTGTAATGATAGGCGGTATCATCACACCACTTATAGTTACAAACTTGCGCATAGCCGGAGCGATGATATTATTTTGGATAGCATCGTTATTTACACCTAAAGAGCATGTGCCCAAAGGAGATTTAGCCCGATTGTTTGTCGCTTCGCTAATGGCCATAGTCTTTAACCAGGGTTGCTTTATATTTGGAGTTGGCTTGACTACCCCCGGAGATGCCTCAATAATCACTACAAGTATGCCATTATGGGCAATGATATTGTCGGCATTTATACTAAAAGAGAGGATAACCGGCAGAAAGATTGGAGGTATAATAGCCGGAGCTACCGGAGCGATTTTGCTAATCATGGGCGGCAAAAGCCATAGCAACATCACCGTTGCGCCAACCAATGCAATATTAGGCGATATATTAGTGTTAATAGCACAGTTTAGCTATGCACTTTACATAGTGATCTACAAAAATTTTGTGAGCAAATATTCGATGTTCACAATAATGAAGTGGATGTTTACCTTTGCATTTATCTGTGTGATACCATTTTCAGCTGACTCGATATTGACTACCGATTGGATGACAGTCAGTTGGCTACAGATAGCAGGTATAGCATTTATCGTAGTGTGCGGCACGTTTGTGAGCTACACATTTATCGTCGTAGCACAAAAGAGTCTAAGTCCGACAGTAGCAGCGACCTACAACTACGTGCAGCCTACGGTAGCGTGCATAGTAGCAATAATGTGGGGAATGGACTCATTTAGCTTATTGAAAGGAATAGCAATAATACTAATCTTTGGCGGAGTTTATTTGGTCACCCGCAAATAAGAATCCTCTTCCTTATCACCATGATGCGAAAAGCCGAGTAGCGTTTTTTATACGCACCGGAGGGGGACGTCCACCTCGGGTTGCGGCGGCTCTGCCGGCCTTACCCAAGGCTACATTATTAGCACCGCTACGCGGAGCGCTAGCCGCTACACGGCATTTCGCAACCCAGTAATGAAGCGGATACGCATAGCGGTGCGTAAGTGTTTTAGGGTACGATTTTGAGTGTAGACGGAGCAGTGCGATCGGATTGGGTGACTTGTATTTGCACCGGAATGCGTTCGCGAAGCTCTGCTACGTGGCTAATTATACCAACACGACGACGATTGTTAGAATGTAGCAAGCGGAGAGTTTCAATTGCTTTTTGTAATGGTTCACCGCTAAGAGTTCCAAAACCTTCATCAATGAAAAGGGTATCAATGCCTGTAAGAGAGCCGAGATCACTTAATGCTAAAGCAAGAGCTAGAGAAACGAGGAATGTTTCGCCACCGGAGATGGTGTTAGCTGTGCGTGTGGTGTAACCTTGATAAGCATCAGTGACAAGGATAATGAAAGTGCCGGGTTGCACGCTGAGGGTGTAGCGGTCGGTAAGTCGCGACATATAAACGTTAGCCGAACGAATCAGGCTATTGAGCACATAGCTAAGAGCTATGGTGCGGAAGCGTTTGCCTTCGCTGTCACCAATGAGTTTGTTGAGAGCCTCCCAGCGTTGATATACAGCCGCGAGTTTGTCACACTCCTCTTGATCGGAACGACGACGAGCGATAGCTTCATCATTAGCATTAATTTTTTGAGTTATTGCGCCACGTTGTTGAGTGATTTGCTCGCGATCGTTTTCAAGATTCTCAATATTTTGCGAAAGTTGCTCCTTAGTAGTGTCAGGATTTTCACAAAGCGCTTTAGGTCTTTTTAGAGAGTGCTGAGCGTGCGAAGTGATAGCTTGCTCGAGAGCGCCTTTGTAGTTATTAACCTTCTCATTGAGCTTAGAGATAGTCTGACGGAGGGATTGTATTTGTTGGTCAGAAATATTAGCGAGCTCGGAAATGCGCTGAGCAGAGAAATCAGGATTATCTTGAATGAAAGAATCAAGATTATGCTGAGCTGTGGCGATAGTAACATTTGCAGCAGCGATGGCATCTGCGGCAGACTTAACGTCGGCAGCTACGGCATTGAGGGCTTCGGCAACATCATTAGAATGTGATGGTTTAGAAGCGACAATGTCAGCCCACTGCGGCATAGAATCAGCTACGCGAGCAGCGGCTTTTTTAGCGGCATCGGCTTGCAAAGTTTTGTTGTTAATATCTTTGTCAAGCGTATCAACGAGCTCAGTGAGACGGATATAATTTTCTTTTTTCTCAGTAAGTTCGGCACAGAACTTTTGTGAAAGCGTTAACGGATCGTTATCCCAATCAGGCGAGTCGGCGAGTAAAGTCGCAACATTTTCTTTAGCCGCATCAGCAATAGTCTTTTGGCTAGCAGCGAGTTCAATTTTTGTAGAACGCGCCGACGAAAGTTCGGTTTGCTTATTAGAAATAGAATTGATGAGGTTTGCATCGTCATCGCATTTTTTGCGATCTTTTTCAAATTGAGCCTGCAATTTATTGAGCTTAATTTGAAGATTATCAACTTCGGCAATAGACTTATTGAGGTCGTTAAGAGCAAGTTCTAACGAAGATTTAGAATTCTGCAAAGCAGCCAAAGTTTCATCGGGAGAGGAATAACTGACGTTGCAAATGTTGCAAGCTTGCTTTAAATTATTTAAAGACTCTTCAGTTTCAGCCTTATATTTATTTTGTTTAGCTTTGGCATCGTTGATGTTATCATCATCGGTTTTAATGCGGCTTCGGCATGCGTGCACATTTTCTTGAGCCTTGAGGTAGTCACGCTCAGCATCAGCGAGAGCTTGATCGGCAGCGTCAAGAATTTTCTTTAGCGTGTCGGCAATAGGCAGAGTGTCAATAATGATTTGGCCACAGACGGGGCATTTATCGCCGGGGATGAGACCATTTCTGAGCGTTTGAGCGGCATCGCCGGCAGCAACACTTTGCTTGTCGCGAGTGGTACGTGCACTTTTAAGGGCATCAGCCTTGGCAGCGAAAACAGCTTCAGCCACTTTAAGGTCGGCTTCTTGTTTAGCCTTGTCGTCAGCGTATTTATCTAAAGAAGCTTGAACATCGGCGAGGAAAGAACAATTGTTTTTATACTGATTTACAGCGCTAACAGCATTAGCGATGTTAGTCAGCGAGAGTTGAATTGTGTCTTTTTGCTTACGCAAATCAGCGACATTTTTATCGTCAATGCATTTTTGCAACTCAGAGTTTTGCTTTTTACTATTCTCGAGATCTTGTCTTTGCTTTTCCAATTTAGGTTGGAGATCCTCGAGTTGCTTAGCGATAGAGTTAATCTGATTAGAAAGGTCATCGGCATCCTTGCGATATTCGTCAGCTTTTTTATTAGCGTTAAGTGCATTATTGAGTTGGGAGCAAATCTCGCCAGCAGCATCGTAAGCTTTTTTGCGTGGCAATTCGTTTTGCAGACTATTATTAGCCTCAGAGAGTTTAGACTTTAAAGCCGCAATAGAGTTATCAAACTCAGCACAGTCAGCCAACAAAGCAGCATAAGAAGACTTTAGCGAGTCAAACTTTTTGTTAGCATCAGCGATGACTTTTTGCTGTTCGGCAATTTGTCGCACAAAGTTACGAGCCTGACCGGTGGCATCATATTGGTCAATGTCAGCTTTGGCAGCGATAAAGTCGTCGGTTTGAGTTTCGGCGACAGCAGTATTTAGCTGTTCAGTCAGATCGGTTTCAGTTTTAGCTAATCTGTCTTCATCAACCAGCCAATTTCTGTCATCAGACAAAGTCTTAATTTGAGAATTTATTTGATCAATTTTTGTTTGCGATTCGGCAATGAGTTTATTTAGAGACTCAATTTCTTCATCAGAAAGTACTTTGATTTGGTCGAGTTTGAGTTTACAAATGTCGTACTCCTCTTTGTGCTGCTTAGTAACAGCAAAAATGCGACTACCAATGCGTTGATAGATATCTGCGCCGGTAATTTTTTCGAGAATTTCAGCCTTTTCGCTTTCCTTACTAGACAAGAATTTGTCGAACTCGCCTTGCGATAGCATTGTGGTGCGACAAAATTGGTCGTAATCCAAGCCGATAAGTTGACTAATGCGCTCTTTAATGTCTGCTTCGATTTTTAGAGTGTGTTTTTTGTCAAGGTCAGTGAGAGTCCAAACACGTTTTTGGAGAGTTCCGTTAGGTTTATTGTAAGCACGGTTAACACCCCAATAAGCTTCAAAATTAATGTCCGAAGCATTAAATTGCAAGGCTACAAAACCTTCGCCGGCATTACGGCGCAAGAAGCGGCGAGCATCGGTGAGAGTAAGGCCATCGTGTTTATTGATAACCGAAGTTGTATCAGCCTCCTCAATACGCGGAGTTTTGCCATATAGAGCCATGCAAATGGCATCAAGAATGGTAGATTTACCGGAGCCGGTGATACCTGTAATGAGGAAAACATCAGCAGAATTAAGGGGTTCTTTTTCAAAATCTATAACAGCATCTTGAAATGAAGCGATGTTGTGTATGGTAAGTTTTTTGAGTTTCATAATTATTGAGCAGCTTCGGATGTAACAATTTTTTCAATTTCGTTGAACAACTCAATCATATCGTCAGAGAAAGCCACACCCGTATCGGCAGCATATTGCTTGGCAATGGTTATAGGCGGGAGATTGCGAAGCTCGTCGACAGCGAGGTCTCTATCGGAGATAGCAGTTTGTATATTGTCGCGCACAACATTAATCAAGCAATAGTTGTGTTGAGCAGCGACAACAGCATTACGCACGGTTGTTTCAGCCTCGGGAGGCATAACTTGACCGGGGTCGAGGTGCATATTCACACGGATAAGTGAGCCTTTTTCTAAGTCGGGGAGTTGGAGAAGGAGATCGAGATTTGAGCGGATTTCATCCCAGCTAAATCCACGACTGCCGCCAAGAGTGACGAGTTTACGTCCGGCGTTAACCGGAATTTCAACAACTTGAGGCATATCGTTGTGAGATTCGATAGAGACTATGCTAACAGAGTGAGGATAGGCTTCATCAAAGTTCACAGGCATAGGCGTACCGGCGTAACGAGCATGGTTTCCGCTTGTTGGTACAAACTGAGGGTGATGTATGTGCCCCAGAGCAAGGTAATCGTAACCGGAACCGAGCTCAGAGAGAGCGACGGCATCAACACCGCCAACGATGTGCTCATTACTATTTTCGTGGCCGGAGAAATCAGCTCCCGAAACGGTGAGATGCGCCATCATTACAACCGGGAGGTTAAGATTATTTTTTTCAGCTACTCTGTCGAGTAAACGCTGATAGAAATTTTCGGGTAGATTGCGTGGATGAACATACGGCATAGCGACAACGAAACCTTTTTGCGGTATTTCAATAATGAGTCGGTCGAGGATATCGTTGGTAATTTCTTCACTAGCAGAGCATCCGGGTTGTCCAATCATAATAACATTCCACTTGCTCCATGGAATAGAGAGGACTTCGTGGCGGGAGGGACTATCATGGTTACCCGCAGTAGCGATAATGACAGACGAAGGAGAAGCATCTTTAATTTTCTCGAAACCTTCGTTAAGGAGCTGCATAGAAGCCGCCGAAGGTTGTCCGGTGTGAAAGATATCGCCACAAACAATTATAACGTCAGGTTTTTGGTCTCGAGCTATTTTGCTAATTTCATCAAGCATTTGCTCGTGGTCGCAAGCGCGATCGTAACCATAAAGAATGTGGCCAATATGCCAATCGCCGGTATGCAATAATTTCATTTTTTCGCAGATTAAATTTTTGTTCAAAAATACGAAAAAAACAGCAAAAAAACGAATAAAAGCGCAATTAATGCGAACGGCGGTGTTGTAAAAAAGGCTGCACCGATTGGCGCAGCCTCATGCTTAGTTGTATGTGATTAGCGATTAGCCGAAAATCATGTGCTCGACGATGTAAATGCCAACGCCGGCAAGGTAACCTAAAGCTGCTAACCAAGAGAATTTTTTGAGATACCAGCCAAAGTTCATTTTTTCGATACCCATAGTGATAACACCTGCGGCAGAACCAATGATTAGCATCGAACCACCGACACCGGCGCAGTAGCTAAGCAAGCCCCAGAAGTGACCGTCGACGACGAAGTTTGCAGCATATCCAACAGAACCGGGATCGGCAACAGGATACATGCCCATAACACCAGCCACCATAGGCACGTTGTCGATGATAGCGGAGAGAGCTCCGAGCAATGTGTCGATGCCATAAATGTGGTGAATAGTAGTGTCGAGGTAGTCAGCAAGAGTGGCAAGGACACCGGTAGATTGGAGAACGGCGACAGCCATAAGTATGCCGAGGAAGAAAAGTATAGATGGCATATCTATGCGAGAAATAACTCGAGGTATGCGATATTGTTTAGCCTTAACAAGGACTTTTCCGTTGTAGAAACATTCGATGAACACCCAAAGTATGCCAAGGACAAGGAGGATGCCGATGAATGGAGGGAGGTGAGTTATGGTTTTGAATACGGGCACAAGGAGAAGGCCAACAACGCCGAGAATGAAAATGATTGTACGGTCGCGATTGGTGAGGTCTTCGTTAGTATATCCGGTGTTTTCGGGAACGGGGAGCTCACCTTTGAGCTGACGAGAGATGAAAGCAACGGGAATAACCATAGAGACAATAGACGGGAGCAAGACGAATTTAATGAGGGCTTGAACCGTGACATTACCTTTAGCCCAAAGGAGTATAGTAGTAACGTCGCCAATAGGAGACCAAGCGCCACCACTGTTAGCAGCGATGACGATTGAACCGGCATAAAGCCAACGTTCTTGTTTGTCGGGGACAAATTTACGCAAAAGAGTGAGCATCACAATAGTAGTTGTGAGGTTATCGAGGACAGCAGACATGAAGAAAGTGAGCCAAGCCATCACCCAAAGAAGGCCACGTTTGTTGCGGGTGCGTATGCGAGAGGTAATAACAGTAAATCCTTCGTGAATATCAATAAGTTCGACAATAGTCATCGCACCGAGTAGGAAAAGCACGGTTTGAGCGATGTCTCCAAGATGCTCGACAACGTCGACATTAATAATGTAGTCGAGAGCTTGATGAGCAGTGTCGGCAGATAACAAAGAAGGATTTTCGGCTAAATAGCGCTGGAATTTTTCGCCGGCAAATTGAGGGACAAGAGTTTCGGCGCCGAGCGCATAGAGCATCCAAAGTAGCATACCTAAAACTAAGGCAGTAGCAGTCTTATCTACCTTAAGAGGATGCTCGAGGGCTATAGCTAGATAGCCAACGACGAATAAGATTACGATAGCTGTAAGCATGTAGTTGATAAAGTTTTAATGTGGCCTAAAGGTCGCAGATATTTGGTTAACGTTTTTATTGGTACGGCTGCGAAGTTACGAAAAGTTTGCGAGAAAAAGCGGAATAAATAGAGAAAAATTTCGTTAATTAATGTTTTACGAAAAAAAAGAGGGAAAAGGACATAAAATAAAGATAAATTGAGGTTGCTAAAGAATTAATTGTTAACTTTGTAGAGTGTAAAACACAATCGCAAAAGAGACATTTAACAATTACAAAAAATAAAATGAACGTAACCAAATCATTAGCAATGGGAGCAACAGCTCTAATGTTAGCCGCAGGCGCGCCCATGGCAACAGCCACCGAAGACGCACCGCTAATAGACCGCACAGATTTTAAGAGTAAGAGCGGAATATTTGATATAGATGCTCTTATGTCGTTGGGCCGCGTATCGAGCCCGAAAGTATCGCCGGACAAGAAGAAAGTGCTCTACGGTGTGTCGTATGAAAGCGTGGAGCAGAACAAGTCGAACAATGACTTGTATGTTTGCGATATAGACGGAAAGAATGTGGTACGTCTGACGAAGACACCGAAAAGCGAAAGCAATGCCGTATGGATAGACGGAGGAAAGCGCATAGCGTTTATGTATGCCGATGCAAAGGGTCAAGCTCAAATGTGGGTGATGGATGCCGATGGCAGCAACAGACAATGTGTGAGCGACGTTGAAGGCGGCATAGCCGGATTTTTATTGTCACCTGACGAGAAAAAGATTGTTGTGATACGCAATCTCAAGTCAGTGCAAGAAGCTAAAGATTTGTATCCTGACCTGCCCGAGGCAACAGGACGAGTAATAGACGACTTGATGTATAAGCACTGGGATGAGTGGGTAACAGAAATACCCCACCCCTTTGTAGGTAGCTTTGACGGAACGAAAGTGAGCGGTCTTAAAGACATAATGGACGGTGAGCCCTACGAAGCACCGATGAAACCCTTTGGCGGAGTTGAATCGTTTGCATGGTCGCCCGACTCAGAAAATTTGATATATGTGTCGCGCAAGAAGACAGGCAAAGAATATGCAGAGTCAACCAACAGCGACTTATACAAATATAACTTGGCTAGCGGAGAGACAAAAAATATAACCGAAGGAATGATGGGCTATGATCAAAATCCAGCCTACTCAGCCGACGGCAAATATGTGGCATGGTTGTCGATGGAAAGAGACGGCTATGAGGCAGACAAACAACGTTTGTTTATTATGGACACCGCAACAGGCGAGAAAACCGATTTGACAGCAAATTGGGATTATACGATAGAAGAATTTGCATGGCGTCCTGACGGCAAATCAATAGTATTTATAGCATACTATCACGGAGGAGCACCTGTGTTTAGCATCGACCTGAAGACAAAAGCAGTGAGCAAACTTGCAGAAGGACAATGCGACTACACATCGTTAGAAGTAGTAGACAACAATAACTTAATAACAATGCAGCACTCAATGGTTCGTCCGAACGAGTTATATAGTGTGTACACAAAAGGCAAAAAGAACACCGTAACACGTTTGACCGACACCAACGACCATATCTTTAATCAGTTGACAATGCCAACAGTTGAAGGGAAAATGGTGCCGACAACAGATGGCAAAGAGATGTTGACATGGGTTGTATATCCGCCAAAATTTGATAGCACCAAGAAATATCCGGCAATATTGTTCTGCGAAGGCGGACCACAAAGCTCAGTAAGCCAATTTTGGAGCTATCGCTGGAACTTTGCACTTCAAGCATCAAACGGCTATATCATGATAGCACCCAACCGTCGCGGCGTGCCCGGATTTGGAACAGAGTGGGAAGAACAAATTTCTAAAGACTACACCGGTCAAAATATGAAAGACTATTTGAGTGCAGTAGATTATATGAAGGCAAATGAGCCGGCAATAGATGCAGCACACATAGGATGCACCGGAGCAAGCTACGGAGGCTATTCGACATATTGGTTGGCAGGTAACCACGATCATAGATTTGCAGCATTTTTTGCTCACGCAGGTATATTCAACACCGAAGCACAGTACTTAGAAACCGAAGAAATGTGGTTTGCTAACTGGGATATGGGAGGTGCATACTGGGACAAGAACAATGCCGCAGCACAACGCACATACGCCGAATCGCCCCACAAATTTGTAGATAAATGGGATGCGCCGATAATGATCTCGCATGGAGAATATGACTTCCGCATCTTAGCATCGCAAGGCATGATGGCATTTAATGCAGCAAAACTGCGTGGCATACCCGCTGAGATGGTAATCTTCCCGGATGAAAATCACTGGATTTTAAAGCCACAAAATGCAGTGCAATGGCAACGTTTGTTCTTCCGTTGGTTTGACAAATGGTTGAAACCCGAATCGAAATAAATTTTGATAATTGCATACAAAAAACAGAGAGATTGCACGATGGTGATCTCTCTGTTTTTTGTATGTTTTTAAATTATGAATTGATTACGGATAAGTGCATTTGGCAATTGGCGCAATCGAATGTAATATGCATTGGCTTTATGGCGCGATTAGTTGGGCGCAAAGTCAGGCTCGCCGGGAGCTTTTTAGCGTCGGCAGATTTTAGGCATGCACCCAATTCGCGACGAAGGCAAAAGCGAGTGGTCATGACTCGGACCTCAGTAGCAGGAGCCGGCATATTGACCTCAAGAGCAGGCTCAATGTTGTTGGCGCCGTGGTCGGTATAAAATTGTCGAGCGGCACGGTTAGCGACGTTGTCGTGGAATGTTAGATTAGTGTTTGGCACTTTTGCCTCTTTGTCTTCGGGGCGACGTAACTCCAAAGCACGCGTAGCCGCAACGGCATGATTGAGAGTGTCGATAGCTTTTGTGCGCAAAGACGTAAGCAACGAAGCCGGTACAAACAAATTGCCGAGTTGGTCGTCGAAAGAACGAAGAGAGTAAATAGTGTTGCCAAGACGTTCGAGAGTGCGACGACGAGCGTCAGACTGCGGTGTGCGCGCTTCATCTAAAGAGCAATCAATGCTTGTGGAGATGTGGCAACCACGTTCGTCTGCAATATCTAAAGCCAAGCCACCGGAGCAAGCGCGCAAAGTGATGTCGATGGCAATGCGACGCTCAGGGCGAGCATTACGCATAGCGTCGTCAAATAGTTTGTCGCTATTGCGATAGAGCTTGGTGCCGCGCGTGATGTTTATCGGAGATGCCGGGAAAAGAGTGTTACCTTCGACACGGTTTAGACGAAAACCGGAGAAAGTGCTTTTATCGTCAAAATAAACGAGTCCATCGCCATTGTGCAACTCAGTTTTTAGCGAAGCCGTGATGGCTCGCGGTGTGACACGAGTGACAGTTCCAACTTCGTTACCAATCCACTTAGGCGTTAGCGGCTGAGAGAGTGCTCCTTTGCCGGGATTAGTGTTGGTGAGGAAATATTCGGTAAAACCGCGGTTAAACGATTTGTTGATGTCGGGAGTGAAACGCAATTGCGAAGTGCCGAAAGATTCGCGGCAATATTTTTCGGGATAAGTAGCACAAAGCTGATTGAGAGCTTGCGAATAGACAGCGACAGTGTTCATGACGTAATCAACAGACTTCAGGCGGCCTTCAATTTTGAAAGAAGAGATGCCGGCATCTGCTAAATCAGCGAGACGATTGAGTCGGTTCATGTCGTGCAAAGAGAGTAAGTGACGGTCGGCGATAATGACATTGCCGTCGTTGTCAACGAGGTCGTAAGGCAAACGGCATATTTGCGCACACTCGCCACGGTTTGCAGAACGGCCGCCATTAAGCAGGCTTGCGCGACAATCGCCGCTATAGCAAACGCACAAGGCACCATGCACAAAAGCTTCGAGAGCGACATTCACGCGGGCAGAAACTTGACGGATTTGTTGAAGCGAGAACTCACGCGGCAAGACAATGCAACTCATGCCAATGCGCTCAAGGAATTCGGCTTTTTCGGGAGAACGAGTGTCGCACTGCGTAGAAGCGTGCAAGGCTATTGGTGGAAGATTGAGGCGCAAAAGTCCTAAATCTTGCACGATAAGAGCGTCGACACCGGCAGCATAAAGTCGATGTACTAATTTTTCGACGTCAGAAAGTTCGTTGTCGTAAATTAGAGTGTTGAGAGTAACGTAAACTTTGACGCCGTATTGATGAGCGTAAAGGCAGAGGTTGGTGATGTCGTCGATAGAATTACCGGCAGCAGCGCGAGCACCATGATCTGGGCCACCAATATAAATAGCGTCAGCGCCACAGTTAATTGCCGCGATAGCCGTATTAAGGTCGCGTGCGGGAGCTAAAAGCTGAAGTTTACGCATAAATAAAACAATAAGCTATTTTTTCTTTTTCATCACAGAGAAACCGAATCGGCCAAGTTTATCGCCAAGGGCGTAGTAAGCGCCATGACTATAAGCCATCAGCCCGGCGGCAGCGAGGTCGAAAGCTCCGGTTTCGGGGTCAATATATTTTTCGTCGGCAAGCACACCCAACACTTCGGCAATGAACATGTGGTGGCTACCGAGTTCGATGATGTCTTTAACACGACATTCGATAGCTAGGGGCGACTCTTTGACATAGAAGCAAGAGTTGTTAACGCCCGGCACGAGAGTAAGGCCGGTTTCAGACCATTTGTCGAAATCGCGACCTGATTTAACGCCACACCAATCGGTGGCGCGAGCCATATCGGCTGTAGTAAGGTTAACGGTGAATTGCATTTCGCGCTTAATGATGTCATAAGAATGACGTTCGGGGCGTACGGAAATGCTAAGCATAGCCGGGTTGGTACAAATAGTACCAGCCCAGGCAATAGTTATGAGGTTAGCCTCTTTGCGAGAAGAACCACAGCTGACTAGTACGGCGGGAGCAGGGTAAACCATAGTACCCGGTTTCCAAAGTTGATGAGCCATGGTAAGAATAGCTAGAGGATTTGAGCTTCAGAACCGACAACCGTGTGGTTGCAGTAGTGACAACGAATGACAACGGGGTTGCGCGAGATAACATGAAATTTGGTGTGCATAGGCTCGTTGTTGGTGATGCATTTAGCATTGCCACAGCGCACAATACCGACAACTTGTTCGTTTAAGACCACGGGGCGTTTTTCGGCGACTTCGTACTCGCGGATGATGTTAACGACAGCAGTAGGAGCGATGAGAGCGATACGGTTAAGAGTGTCTTCGTCGAACTCAACATCAGCTACTTTAATGATGCCTTTTTTGCCAACTTTGACGCTGTCAAGGTTGAAACCAATAGTTACGTTTTTGTCCATGTGCTCAATGCCAAGAATTTTAACGGCTTGAAAGAGCGCATCGGAAGGTATATGGTCAATAACGGTGCCGTTGCGGAGAGCGGCGACAGCTAATTCTTTTTTGTTAGTAGACATAATGAAAAAGTATTAAACTATTGAATTTTAATTCCTAAAGCGCGGCAAATGATAGCTTGACGAGCGAAAAGGCCGTTGCGAGCTTGCTCGAAGTAGTAAGCGTGAGGATTATCGTCGACGTCAGGGTTGATTTCGTTTACACGAGGTAGTGGGTGAAGTATTCGCATATTGTCGCGTGCTCCGGCGAGCATAGCGTTATTGAGCGAATATAGATCTTTCACGCGTTCATACTCAGCGATGTCCGGGAAACGTTCGCGTTGCACGCGGGTCATATAAATAATGTCGCTGGTATTAATTACGTCAGCGCTAAAATCTTTATGTTCTTCGTAACGGATGCCGTTTTCGTCGCAGAATTTTTTGTATTCGACAGGCATTTTAAGTTCGTCGCAAGCGACGAAACGGAAAGTTGGGTTGAAGTAACGCATAGCCATGAGCAGAGAGTGAACAGTTCTGCCATACTTCAAGTCGCCGACCATAGTAATGTTAAGGTTTTCGAGTGTACCTTGAGTTTTGAGGATAGAGTAAAGGTCGAGCATAGTTTGCGAAGGGTGCTGGTTAGCGCCGTCGCCGGCATTAACGATGGGCACATCAGTGACCTCGGTAGCGTAACGGGCAGCACCTTCAAGATAGTGACGCATAATAATAAGGTCAACATAGTTAGAGACCATTTTAATAGTGTCTTTGAGGGTTTCGCCTTTAGAAGTAGAAGTGGCAGCGGGGTCAGAGAAACCAATGACGCGACCGCCCAATCTGTTTACAGCAGTTTCGAAGCTGAGACGAGTACGAGTAGAAGGTTCGAAAAACAAAGTGGCGACAACTTTGCCGTCAAGAATTTTGTGGTTAGGATGCTCTTCGAAATAGCGAGCAGACTCGAGAAGATTGAGCATCTCATCGCGGGTAATGTCAGAGATTGAGACAAGACTGTTAGTATTCATGACTATGTGAAATTATTGTAAGTACAAAGATACGCCATTTTTCTGTAACAGCGAAGAGAAAGGCAAAATTTAGCACTAAAATAGATTTAAGCGCGTAAAAAATGGGCATAGTCAATGTTAAAGTTTTTTTGATGGGCCGGAGTTAGAGCAAGTAAATTGACACTGAAAATCAAAGGAGTAAGAACGGATGTTAAAATTAACGAAAATGATTTAATTGTTATTAGTATAAAAATACGTAAACAAAAGCAAAAAAGCGATTGTTTTATTTGAGCAAACCCTAAAATAATAAAGGCTACAAAAACAAAACTTCATTCGAAAACAAACAGAATGACGAAACTTGAAATAAATAACCTTTTATCAAATTTACTAACTAACATCGCTTATGAGTAAGTTAAAAACACTACTGACGATAGTTGGAATGGTTCTGATATCGTCGGCTATGCTAGTGTCATGTGATGATGACGACGATTTTCCCCAAGGGACGATGGGGCAAATTGCGATACATTCATGCCAGACAACATCAACATCGGCCACAATTTATTGGACGATAGTGTCGAATGACAAGTGCGATGGCTATAATATCGCGCTGTACAAAGGCACCCGCGACAATCTAGGTGCGGTTGTAGAAGAGAAGACCTTTGACAAGTACACCCGGAGTTACACATTCTCAAATCTTACCCCAAGCACAACTTATGTTGTAAAGACACAAGGTATACCGAGTGCCAACAGTGGAATGAGTGGCGCTTTGGAGTATTACAAAGAGTTTACAACGCCAGCTCAATAGAGCAGTCCTAACCTTTTTAACTTAACAAATTAGTACTACAATGACAAAATGCAACATTAAGATGTGGTGTGTCGTGCTTGCCGGCCTATGTACTACAGGGGCTGCAAGTGCTGCAACAGGAATTGCGGAATCGCCGCAAGCGACTCAAACGACATCAGTATGTAAAGGTGTGGTAGTTGATAACGAAGGCGAGCCAATAATTGGCGCGTCGATACGCGTAGACGGGACAAAGATCTCAGTAGCAACCGATGTAAACGGAAACTTTAGTTTGCCGGGAGTTAAAGTAGGATCGACTATCACAGTCAGCTATATAGGCTGTAAGACACAGAGTGTGAAGTGGAACGGCAAAGATGTGCACATAGCACTCAATGAAGACTCAAGCACGCTTAACGAAGTAGTTATAATGGGTTACGGAGTTACCCAGAAACGTGCGAAAGTAACGAACTCAATATCAAAAGTATCGGAGGATAATTTAACCATCGGTACGAATGCAAACCCGGCACAAGCATTGGCAGGCGCCGTTTCGGGTGTTAAGGTAGACGTAACGTCAGGTAGCCCGTCAGCAACGCCGTCAATCACCGTGCGTGGTGGTACAAACTTCAACGGCGGTAGTAATGAACCGCTGGTAGTTGTAGATGGTGTTATCAGGTCGTCACTTGCCGATATCAACCCGAATGATATTGAAGAAATGCAAGTGCTCAAAGACGCCGGAGCAACGGCAATATATGGAGCCCGTGCAGGTAACGGTGTAATACTCATCACAACCAAACAAGGTAAGAGTGGATCAGCACGCATTAACTTTAGCGCTAAGGTCGGTTTGAACGACTATAGCGATACAGGCTACACAATGTGTTCGGATGAAGATTACCTTTACTATTACAGAACAGCACTGTGCAACACACAGTGGATGTTGCCAGGCGGTAACTATTCATCGTCACTGAACACGATGCTGTATAACACGAACCAACCCGGTGGTATTGGCCGAACAGAGTTATCAAACACACAATCGTACAATATACTTCGCAAGACCGACGACAATGCATATCTTCTTGAAAAAGGATGGAAAGAGATGCGCGACCCGGTGAGCGATAACTACATATTGTACAAAAACGATGATATACTTAAGATCAACACCAACCGTCCGGCAATAACACAAGATTATAATGTGAATGTGTCGGGAGGTAATGACAAAGGTAAATATTATGCATCTATAGGTTACTATGATGCAGAAGGCGCAATAAAAGAAACGTTCTACAAACGTTATAACTTTGCATTCACCGGCAGCTATAAATTGAATAGTTGGTTGGAAACGAACTCAATATTCAACTACACTAGAGCAAATTGGTTGAATGATGACCCAGTGCTAAACACAACATACTTCTTTAACCGTGGTATAGGCTATAAGTTTGTACGCTATCGCGATGAAGACGGCAATGACCTATACGGCACAGGCAACCCGACATATAATGTTAATGTGAACAAGGGTAACTTTGACCGCGATTATCAGAGCGATAAATTCTCAATGACGCAAGGGTTGACAGCAACCATCTTGCCGGGATTAACAGTTAAAGGAACCATGTCATGGTTTTACAATGAGCAGTTGAATGAGACCTTCAACCGTGCATACGTAACCAGCCAAGCCGGAGCAGCAGATCCGAGCGGCACATCTGGCGTAAACCGCACGTATAGCACCAGCAATAGTTTCACCCGCTATTTCAACCAGACATATAACTTGGTAGCAAACTTCAACCGCACTTTTAACGATGTTCACACTGTTAATGCGATGTTGGGTATGGAGTATTACCATAGCCGTTACAGAGCATTCTCAGCATCAGGATACGGAGCACCAACCGGAGACTTCCAAGATTTAAATTTGACACAAAACGATTCGAAAGTTCAATCGCGCAGCATAGACTCAGCACACAACAATGAAGCATTGCTTTCATACTTCGGACGTTTCGAATATGATTACAAAGACAAATATTTGGTAGCAGCAACATTCCGTGAGGATGGATATTCACGATTGATCAATAATCGTTGGGGCTTCTTCCC
The DNA here is from genome assembly GCA_964544895.1 of uncultured Bacteroides sp. Lineage (GTDB taxonomy): Bacteria > Bacteroidota > Bacteroidia > Bacteroidales > Muribaculaceae > CAG-873. The sequence goes on from CAZJEA010000001.1 coordinate 26,048, forward strand.
CGGCATCTCGGCAGGATGGGTGTTTACGAAAGAAGATTTTGTAAACAACATAATACCGGAACGCATACTTAATTATGGTAAGATACGCGGTTCATTTGGTTACAACGCATCAATCAACAGCTCATATTTGGGATATTACACATTGCAAGGAGCATATAGTGCATACAAATATGACGGAGCATACGGATATCGTATCTCAACCCTACCAAATCCTGATTTGAAATGGGAAAGATCGCGCACATTTGAAATAGGTCTAGACTTAGGCTTTTTGCAGAACAGATTTAACTTAGGTTTGACCTACTACAACCGCACCACACTTGACAAATATGCAGCTATGGCATTGCCACAGACTACCGGATTTTCAAGCGTCACCTACAACAACGGACAATATCGCAACCAAGGTCTGGAAATAGACTTGAATGCAACATTATTGCGCACACGCGACTTCCAATGGACCTTGGGTGCAAACATCACTTATAACACGAACAAGATTATCAAACTTCCGGAAAACGGAGAGTGGAAGAATCACCAATCTAACTGCACCGAAGTTTATACCGGCAACGGCGACGAGACAACTTATATCGGAGGTTACTACGAAGGAGCAAACCCGTACGAGTTTGTTGGATATAAGGCTGTTGGCATGTTGCGCACACAAGATCAGATAGAAGCCCTCGGCGATTATATTGATGTAGCAACAACAAACGGCGCCGGAGTATACGCAACCGAAGCAGGTCGTCAACGACTACTAGCATTAGGCTACGCAGCATCAAACTGCATACAGTTGATGCCCGGTGATTTGTACTTCAAAGATCGCAACGGCGATAACAAGGTAGAAGCGAAAGACCGCTATGTACTCGGACACTTAGATCCACACTGGACCGGTGGTTTTAACACTACATTGAGTTGGAAAGGTTTGTCATTGTATGCACGCTTTGACATGGGCTTTGACTTCCAGGTATACGATTCGAACATAGCATTCTGGTTAGGCGAAGGACAAGGAGCAATGGCATTTAATAATGACATACGCAACACATGGACTCCTGACAACCCAACAGCAAAATATCCACGCGTAGCATGGGCATCACAATTTGGTACAGATAACTACATCCGCACTAACTCATACTTCACGCAAAAAGGCAACTATTTGGCATGCCGCGAGCTCTCGTTGTCATATCAATTGCCACTAAGCATTTGCCGCAAGTTTGCATGTCAAGGATTGCAAGTATCAGTAACAGGCCAAAATCTTGGCTATATCAAATCGTGCTCAATACCATTGCCTGACAACACAACCTACATAAATGGTAACACAGCAGGTAACGGAGGTACGTACAACTTGCCACGCACCGTCATCTTTGGATTAAATCTTACATTCTAACGTGAAAATAAAACACCAAATATGAAAAAGAAATTAAGCAACATAGCGTTAGCCGGTCTATTGGTATTAAGCGGATTGTCGCTGGGATCGTGTAGCGACAACCTCGATCAATCGCCTATAGATAACTTTGGTACCAGCAATTTCTGGAAGAACAAAGAACAATTTACCGGCTTCATAACAGCGCAAGCAAATATGTTTCGTGCAAACTATCCCACGAACATAATGTTCTATGCCGGAGAATTAAGAGCCGGAACACTTACGCTCAACACAATAGATGGCTCAGGTATTTTAAACTCCGACTACATACAAAACATCTATGATGCGAACCACACGCAGTTCTCAAATATGGGAAACTACTACGGTTTCATCGGAAACTTGAATGAACTGATATATCAATGCGACAAAGCAAGCGAAGATGTGCTCGATGCCACTACACGCGACGGATTGAAAGCCATAGCATACGGCTGGAGAGCATTTAGTTTGTTCCAAATGTACCGCATGTATGGAGGCGTAGTAATCCGCACCGAGCCAGATGTAACCCTTGGCAACTACGATGCAGTTTCGTTGAAGCGCGCACGTTCGTCAGCCGAAGAGACTTTGGCACAGATAAAGAGCGATATAGCCGAGTCATTGAAGTTGTTCAATAGTTCGGGTTACACCTACAAATCGGGTAGCGCCGACTACTATTGGAACAAAGCAGCAACAGAGATGCTAGCAGGTGAGGTTTATCTATGGTCAGGAAAAGTATCGACAGGTAATCATAGCGCAAACCCGGCAGATGTAAGCACTGCGAAACAGTACTTTTTGAATGTAATAAATAATTACAACAAATCGCTTGTTTCAAACTATTTTGATATATGGACCACGCCGCATAGCAGCGAGTCAATATACAGCATCTGCTACTCATCAGAGAACGATGCATCGTACTACACACTGAGCGCTCAATTTTTGTGGGCACGCAAGACCGGTGCCGGCTACAGTAACTATTGGAGCACACAATCGAAAGATGGTTGGAATCACACCGCATCAAACATAGTAAATAGATTTGGACTATGGTATGACCCGGAGACAAAAACAAGTTCAGAGAACGATATCTGGCAATCGTGCGATTTCGGACCAATGCGCTATATGTACAAGAATGCGCTGTATTTCCAATTTGATGAGAAGGATTTGCGACGCAATATGTTCTTCCCGTGCTGGTTTATTTCACAGTCAGAGAAAGACGCCGGTACAACCTATATGGACGATTTCGACTACAAGACACGCACAAGCGCAGACAACTGTTTGGCAGGAGCCTACGTATGCAAATATCGTCCGGGCAAAATATCGAGCTCAACCTACTACACTTTTAACACCGATATACCAATCTATCGTTTGGCAGAAGCATATTTGTATTTAGCTGAATGTTACAACTACGAAGGCAACAACAGCGAAGTGCAAAACTACATCAACGCAATACGCAAACGCGCATACGGTGACAATTGGGATGCAAATAAATACGGATACAAAGCCGGAACATTTGCAGACAATGAGAGTGCCATACTCCACGAAAAAGATAAAGAATTTATCATGGAAGGCACACGTTGGTTTGACCTTGTTCGTTTAGCCGTAGATAAATCAGGAGCCAGAACATCAAGCATGGTATTCCAGCCTCAAGGATGCGTAGGCTACGGCTTGGATGTAGCTAACAGCCCGTGGATGGTAGAAAATGACGGCACGCCATGTGCAACAGACAAGCCGTTGTTGACAGAAGAATTTGCATATAAAGTGCTATGGCCTATCGACAACACGCTGATGACCTCCGATAGCACCATCAAGCAAAATCCGGGCTACACAAGTAATTCGGAGAAAACTCAAACCGAATAGTATTGCTTAATTTAATACTTCGCGTAGGGGATAAGTGCCAACAAGAGCACTTATCTCCTACTTTTTTTAGTTTGGAATGATGTGGTTTTATCAGTTTTTTATTAAATTTGCGATTGCAAAAGCACAAGACCATTTATAGAGAAATCAAACTATTAAAAATATAATCTTTTATGGCTACAAAACCTTACAAGTATCAAGAGATGTTTCCTCTTGGTCCAGACACCACCGAGTACTATAAACTCACCGGCGACTATGTAAAAGTAGAAAACTGGGGCGGACACGAATTTCTCGTAGTAGACCCCGAGGCATTGACAGTATTGGCACGTCAAGCAACTCACGACAATGCATTTATGCTACGCCGCGAGCACAACCAATTCGTAGCAAAAATACTTCAAGACCCCGAAGCAAGCGAAAACGACAAATTTGTTGCACTCACAATGCTACGCAATGCAGAGATCGCAGCCAAAGGTCAACTCCCGGTATGTCAAGACACAGGTACAGCAATCATACACGGAGAAAAAGGACAATATGTATACACCGGCTGCAATGATGAAGAGAAATTGAGCCGCGGAGTATATGACACATACACACAAGACAACTTGCGCTATTCACAAAATGCGCCGTTGAATATGTATGACGAGGTTAACACAGGCTGCAACCTACCGGCACAAATAGATATACACGCCACCGAAGATGACGAATATCACTTCTTGTTTGTAGCAAAAGGTGGTGGCTCAGCAAACAAAACATATCTATATCAAGAAACAAAAGCGCTTATCAATCCGAAAACTTTGCTTCCGTTCTTGGTAGAAAAAATGAAAACTTTGGGCACAGCAGCATGTCCCCCCTACCACATTGCTTTTGTTATTGGCGGAACATCAGCTGAGAAGAACCTTGAAACCGTAAAGAAAGCATCAGTAAAATATTACGACAATTTACCCACCGAAGGCAACGAACTAGGCCACGCATTCCGCGATGTTGAGCTAGAAAAACAACTCAAGGAAGAATCAGAAAAGATTGGCTTAGGTGCACAATTCGGAGGTAAATATTTTGCACACGACATTCGCGTGATACGTCTACCGCGTCACGGAGCATCATGCCCTGTAGGTTTAGGCGTGAGCTGCTCAGCAGACCGCAATGTTAAAGCAAAAATTAACCGCGAAGGACTTTGGATTGAAAAACTCGACAACAACCCCGGAGAATTGATACCCGAAGAGCTCCGCAACGCAGGTGAAGGTGAAGTAGTAAGCATTGACTTGGATCGTCCAATGGCAGAAGTGCTTGCAGATCTATCTAAATACCCGGTATCAACCCGATTGTCACTCAAAGGTACCATCATCGTAGGACGTGACATAGCACACGCAAAAATCAAAGAGCGTTTGGATCGTGGTGAAGAGATGCCTGAATATCTTAAAAATCACCCCATCTACTATGCAGGTCCGGCAAAAACACCGGCAGGCATGCCTTCAGGCTCATTTGGCCCGACAACAGCAGGTCGTATGGATAGCTACGTAGACCAATTCCAATCAGCAGGTGGCTCAATGATAATGATAGCAAAAGGTAACCGTTCGAAACAAGTTACCGATGCATGTCAAAAACACGGAGGTTTCTATCTAGGCTCAATCGGTGGCCCGGCAGCAGTGCTAGCACAAAACTCTATTAAAGATGTGCAATTGCTCGAATATCCGGAACTCGGCATGGAAGCTATCTGGAAAATCAAAGTTGAAAACTTCCCCGCATTCATTCTCGTAGATGACAAGGGTAACGACTTCTTCACACAGATTGCAGAAAAATGCAAAGGATGCGCATTGGCAAAATAAGCGACCTCTAGCATAAACCACAAAAAACGAGCGGCCACAAGGTCGCTCGCTTTTTGTTATACAAAGAGTTTGAGTTTGGTTATTCGTTTATGTAAGGGAGCAGGAAGTCACGCCAAGCTAAATATCCGGGAGCGAGGAGATGTAGGCCGTCGTTAGTCCATTCTTTTTTGAGATTTTGATTTTCGTCGCAAAAAATAGGATAAGAATTGAGCCACACACAACCTTTATCTTTAGCCAACGGCTCGAGCCTAGCATTAATGTCGCGAATAACTTGCTCCTTATCTTTCATGAGTTTATATCTGCCAAAGCTATTGTTAATAGGTAGCAAGCTTTGCACATACAGGCGTGTTGTGGGCGTGCGCTGTCTGATGACATCAATGAGATTGCCAAGCGCACGAGCAATTGAATCGGGCGATAGATTGTGACTAACATCATTGACACCTGTAAGCAAGAAAATTTTAGCCGGGTGCCCGTCAACAATAGGGTCAATACGATCTAAAATGCCTTCAACTATATCGCCGTTAATGCCACGATTTAAGACCTTTGGATTATTAAAAAGTTCGTGCCATTCGCATCCGTGAGTGAGAGAATTGCCAAGCATAACGATAGACGTTGAGTCACAAGGCAAAACTGTAAAAAGAGATGCGCGCTGCCCATATAGCTCCGTGTACTTTTTTTGCGGAGCCTGAGCATAAGACATTAAAGCAGCCCAAATTGCGGCAAGGAAGAAAAATTTTTTCATAAGAAGAGAAGATAAAAAATTAAGCTTGTTTATAGGCATCGACAGCAGCTTTGACTGAGCCATGGAGCAAAAGCAGACGTTTAGCTTCATCGTAAGGCAAGCCCAGCTCGTCAACGACCATTTTAGTGCCACGGTCAACAAGTTTTGCATTTGAGAGCTGCATATTAACCATCTTATTGCCTTTCACACGGCCAAGTTTAATCATAGCCGTTGTAGTGATCATGTTGCAAATAAGTTTTTGACCGGTGCCTGATTTCATGCGAGAACTTCCGGTGACATACTCCGGACCGACTACCATTTCGATAGCTATCTCGGCAGCATGGCTGAGAGGTGCATCGGGGTTTGATGTGATGCCGGCAGTGAGTATGCCGTGCTCGCGACATGCTTTAAGGGCGGCAATAACGTATGGAGTAGTGCCTGATGCGGCTATACCAATCACAGTGTCTTTTTCGTTAACATTGTAAGCCATAAGGTCGCGCCAACCTTGCTCAGTATCGTCCTCAGCATTTTCCACAGGGTTACGCAAAGCGACATCACCACCGGCAATAATGCCCACCACTAACGAAGGGTCGAGGCCAAAAGTGGGGGGTATTTCAGAAGCGTCGAGCACACCAAGACGTCCGGATGTGCCGGCACCGATATAGAAAATGCGGCCGCCACGTTTCATGCGCGGCACAATATTAGAAACTAATAGATCAATTTGAGGAATAGCCTTTTCGACAGCTAAGGCAACCTTTTTATCTTCGTTATTGATGTCGTGCAAAATTTCGCTGACCGACTTATTTTCGAGGTCGTTATAAAGCGACGATTGTTCTGTGATTTTAACGAAAGCCATGATAAAAACATTAAGAGTGGAAATTAATAAGACCTTGCATAGGGCTTTTAATGATGTTGCCCACAGTGCAACCACAAACAGCAGCAGCCTCAATGAGCAAATCTTTGTAGTAGTAAGCGATAGAGCCAACGAAATTGACATTCAAATCGTTGTGATGCGGATATTGCTCAATATTGCGTTTAAAGAACGCTATAAAAGAGTTGAGCACAAGATTGCGAATTGCAGGCTCGTTTATGTTTTGCAGTAGGAACGGAGAGACCGAAGCTAAAAAGCGATTAGCTTGAGGCTCACGATATACCCGCTGAATGATAGAAATTCGGTCGAGATTAAATTGTTGCAAAAATTTATCGCATAGAGGTTTAGGCAATTGATTTTTCAGCACATCGCCAATGAGGAGTTTACCCAACACAGCACCTGAACCTTCATCGCCAAGTATGTAACCCAATGGCGAAACATTGTCGCAAATATTTTCGCCATCGTAATAACACGAGTTAGAACCTGTACCAAGAATACACGCAATGCCGGCTTTACGGCCAAAAAGGGCACGAGCAGCAGCAAGGAGGTCGGTGTGCACATCAATAACCTCAGCATTGATGTTTTGACGAATGGCATTTGCGACGTTGCAGCAAACAACATCGTTAATACAACCGGCACCATAAAAATGCACGGCATCAATTTCAAAGTCAGCAATCTGAGGCATCAGTTCGGTGGCAATATGTTCAGCAATTTCTTGCTGAGAAAGCATCACCGCATTCATGCCGCTGGTGAAAATTTGTTTAACGACTTTGCCATTATCAGTTAAGCACCAGTCAATTTTAGTGCTACCGCAGTCAGCAATAAGTTTCATATTTTGATATAAATTTTATTTTTATAAAGAATGTAACCGAAGCACCAATTTATGCATACGAACAATATAGCATAAAAGAGCGAAGCGAGGGTGATGTTGTAAGCAGCGAGAGGCATGCAGCACACTTCAAAAATCCAACCATGGAGCGAAATGCAACCGTCAGCGGCGAGATAGTAAGGCACTTTTATGAACGAGAGGAATAGGCTCAAGACAGAGCCAAGAACATACATAAATAGCGGATTAATGCCAAATGCCTCAAAGAAACGACACCAAGTTTTATATCCTTTAATGTCAATAATCCAAATCAGCAAAGCGAGCAAACTTGCAGCAAGGCCACAAGTTGTGATTACGAAAGTCGGAGACCAAATTTTTTTGTTAATAGGCATGCCATAAGCGAAAAGGAATCCGACAAAAGAGAGAGACGTGCCTATAATGAATAACTTATTAATGCGCGTTTTGTTGTCTTTAGCAGCAAAAATTATAGAGCCACAAATATAGCCAATGAGCATGTGAGCAATGGCGGGAAGAGTGCTCAACAATCCTTCGGGGTCAAAGTCGAGAGTGACATCGCCGACCGTATCAGAATACATGTGCTTTGCACCAAAGACAGAGTGATCGACAATAGAGACAATATTGTTATTAGAGAACTCATAGCCATTGCCAATCCAGAGCAAAAAGGCGTAAATTGCCAATATTATAGCCACCACCCATTTAAGAGATTTGCCTTTAAAGAGTAGAGCGATAATAGAGCCAAAGCCATAGCAAAGTGCCAAACGCTGCATGACGCCCAAGGCGCGCATAGCATCGAAATTGTTAATAGCCTGCCACAGAGTAGCCTCGCCACTAGAAAGAGCGCGCAAGAATCGAGCGAGCCAAGCTATTGCCATGCCTATAGCAAAGATGACAACTGTGCGTCGAACGATTTTAAGGGCTGCCGCGGCAGAGAGTTTAAAGTTGTACTTACGTAGAGAGAAGTACGTTGATACGCCCATGATGAACATAAAGAACGGGAAGACCAAATCGGTTGGAGTAAGGCCATTCCACTCAGCATGACGAAGCGGAGCATAAATATCGCTCCAAGTGCCGGGGTTGTTTACTAGCAACATTCCGGCAATAGTGATGCCTCGAAGTATGTCGAGAGCAAGTAAACGCTGGGGGCGTTGAGAATTAACAGTATGCATGATAATAGAAAGTAATAGAAGGATTAGCGGTTAAATGTTTTAGCAGTAGTAACTTCATTAACCAAATAAGCTATAGACTTGTATGGTATACCTGAATTGTTAGTCAACCCAATTTCGCAAGTACGCGAATTAGAGAAGCCTCTATGCACAGAGTTTGCGACAAGCTGTGGTTTTAGTTTTCGCAAAGCCCAGGCATTGAGTTCGGGGACGAGGAAACCTTTGTCTCCGGCGAAACCGCAGCAGCCAATTTCGGTAGGCACGATGACGTTGCGGGAGCAGCGTTGAGCAAGAGCCACGATTGTATTGGCAAGATTCATGTGTCGTGTAGAACACGTGATATGCACAGATATTGGTTCGTCGGTAGGCTTAAAATCGAGATATGGCACGAGGAAGTTTTCAATAAATTCGGCGGGCTCGTAAAGTTTCAACGAAGAAATGTGAGAGCGCATACGGTGCAAACAGGGGCTTTGGTCGCAAAGCACAGGTATGCGGCCGTTGTCAGAAGCTATGAGCAAAGCGCGTTCGAGCTCAGCGGTTTTGCTGTTAGCGATTTCGGGCATACCTTTACTTTCCCAGATCATGCCGCAACAAAGGCTTTGCATGTTTTCAGGGAAAATGACTTCATAACCTGCTTTATTGCAAAGCTGCACCATAACTTGCACAAGAGGTAGCACCCGGTGTTTGTCTTCTTTGGAAGCACCAAAAGTTTGGTTTATGCACGAGGGGAAGTAAACGACTTTGCGCGGAAGGTGGTTTTGCACAATTTTCGGATTAGCGGCTGAAGGTAGCGAAGCTGACCACAAGGGTAAGCCTATGTTATTGAGAGTGCGTCCGGTAGCATTTACAATTTTGTCACCGAGTATTGAATGTGCCGCATTTGCAATATTGAGCACAGGGCGCAAACATGATTCAACGGTAGAGAGGTGCTCTGCAGACCATTTGCCGAATTTATAGGCTGACGAAGTGCGTGGCAAAGCGTCGCGACGCAAGTCGTGAATCATATCGGCAGTATTTATGTTCATCGGGCAAGACGTAGAGCACAATCCGTCGCCGGCACACGTTTTATTGCCAAGATATTTGAATTGTTTTTCGAGCCTATGCAAACGATCGTCGTTTTCGTGAGAGGTACGCAAACGAGAGATTTCGCGTTGCACAATGATGCGCTGTCGTGCAGAAATAGTAAAGCCACACGAAACGCAGTTTACTTCGCAAAAGCCGCACTCAATGCAACGGTCAACATGATCGTTAGTGAGGGGTAGCGGCTTCATATTTTTGATATAGCAATCAGGATCGTCGTTAAAAATGACGCCGGGATTTAGGATGTTTTGAGGGTCCATAATCCCCTTAAGGCGGCGCATAATAGCATAAGCTTTAGCCCCCCACTCTTTTTCGACGAAAGGAGCCATATTGCGGCCGGTGCCATGTTCGGCTTTAAGCGAGCCGTCATATTTGTCAATGACAAGCTTTTCGACTTCGAGCATGAGATGTCTATATTTTTCGACATCAGCTTCCGACTCAAAACTTTGTGCTATAACAAAATGATAATTGCCTTCGAGAGCATGCCCGTAAATGCAAGCATCATCGTAGCCACAATCAACAAGTAGCTGTGCGAGGTCGGCAGTTGCCGCCGGCAAATCGTCGATATGGAAAGCTACGTCTTCAATAAGCGAAGTTGTGCCTAGCGGACGCGTGCCACCAACGGCAGGAAAAACTCCTGAACGAATTGCCCACCACTTGTTGCATACAGCCGGGTCAGAAGAAAATTCGACAGGCTTAAACAACTTGAAATTATTGAGAACATCGGTTATTGCTTGAATATTTTCTTGCAAATGTTGCTCAGAGTCAGCCTTAGTGTCGAGCAACAAAGCTGTCAGACCTTCGCCGGTAGTGTCGTTTACCGAAGCTAATGACTTTTTGTCGAGCATCTCACAGCTGTCAACAGCATTAGCTTTTTTGAGAGCCACAACTGCACGACAAGCTTCAGACATATCTTCGAAATAAAGCATAGCACTTGCAGCAAAAGGCAAAACGGGTGCGGTTTTTAGGGTAGCGCTATACATAAAGCCGAGTGTGCCTTCACTACCAACCATGCAATGGGCAATGATATCAAACGGATCGTCGTAGGCTATAAACGGACGGAGATTGAGTCCGGTGACGTTTTTTATAGAGTATTTGTAGGCTATGCGCTCAGACAACTCCTTATCGGCACGGATTTCATCGCGCAAAACTTCAATTTCGCGAATGATATCAGGATGCTGTTCAGCGAAAATGCGACGAGAGTCGGCGTTACCGGTATCGAGCATCGTGCCATCAGCAAGAATGATGCCCATAGAAAGCAACATTCTGTCAGAGTTGGCGTGAGTACCACAGTTCATACCTGAGGCATTGTTTATTATAATACCCCCAACCATGGCAGACTTTTTAGACGCAGGGTCGGGTGTAAACATTCTATTGTATGGCGCGAGGAGCTGATTTACACGATCGCCAATGATGCCGGGCTGAAGTGTTATTGTTTGCGCATCCGCAGCAATTTCAAAATCTTCCCAGTTTTTTCCGGCAACGATGAGCACAGAGTCGCTAATAGATTGTCCTGAAAGACTAGTTCCTGCAGCACGAAAAGTGACAGGCACATTGAATTTTGACGCAGATTGCAGCAACTTAGCCACCTCCGTGCGATTTTTTGCGCGGACAACAATTTTAGGAAGAATGCGATAGAAACTAGCATCCGTACCCCAAGCCAGGCAACGGAGGTCGTCGGTATATATACGATTGTCATCAATGTATGTGACAATATCGGCAAGAAAATCTTTATATTTCTGCATATCAATCATTTGTATAGATAGCAAGCCGATGATGCGGCTTTAAAAGCCTCGGCATCTTTGTTCCAATAATCAATTATGTCGGCAACACTGTGATTTATAGCGAAACGGCGGCGAATTTCTTTGCTGCCAACTACTTTGTCAAACATACTGAATCGCTTTGCGTTAGCATTTCCGTCTTTAAACACAGCTTTGTCGGGATACATTGCTGCTAACTCTTGCATCACATAAAATTGAGTTAGAGAGAGTGGCGCAGCATCCAAATCAGTAACATAAGCCTCTATGCCTTGCAAATTTTCGCCTTTACCAAATGCATAAAACGGCTTTATGTGTATTGGGCGGAACATAAGTCCCGGCAAATTGAGAGCATTCATACGCTGCGACAATTTTTCGGCATCAATCCAAGCAGCACAAAAGAGTTTGAAAGGCTCAGTGTAGCCAACTCCAATAGACATATAATCGAGCTCACCGAGAATACCTGACAGCGGATAATAAATTGCAGCTTCGGGAGTTGGTATGTGCGGAGACGGGAGCACCCAAGGCATGCCTGTTTCGCGGAAAGTCATGCTACGCGACCATCCTTGCATAGGCACTACTTCAAGATCAACTTTTTTGCCTGAAGGCAGCATTTTGTTGTTATTGAGATAGATAGCCAACTCTCCGGGAGTGAGGCCGTAGATGTATGGTATGGCGAATTGACTTACAAAAGAGAAGCAAGAATCTTCAACCAAGTTTCCTTCAACCTTATTACCGCCAAGAGGATTTGGGCGATCGAGCACCATAAACTTTTTGCCAAGCTGAGCACAAGCATCCATAGCCAATCCCATCGTTGAGATGAAAGTGTATGAACGGCAGCCGTTATCTTGTATGTCATATATTAGCACATCAACATTGCTGAGCATCTCGGCAGTGGGCTTACGAGTTTTTCCATAAATGGAAAATACTTTAACTCCGGTAGCCGGATCAACGAAATTATCGACGTGGTCTCCGGCATGGACATCGCCACGCACGCCATGTTCAGGAGCGAAAAGAGCTACCAATTGCACTCCTTGAGCATCGTGAAGAATGTCAACTGTCGATTTAAGACTGTTGTCAACGCCGGTAGGGTTAGTTATAAGTCCAACACGTTTACCCTGAAGAGAGTTGAAATTGTTGTTGCGGAGCACTTCAATGCCGGGCAACACTTGTGCGTATGAGGCTAGAGCCAACAGCACAGAAAAGATGGAGAAAAAGTAACGTATCATTTTTTTACGCCGAATTTAGGATCGATTTTAATAAATGCACAAATGCCGATAGTAGCAGCGCAACAAATCATTGTCCACACAAAGAAGTGTCGGTATCCGATGCACTCTTGCAGCCAACCTGCAGCCATGCCTGGCAGCATCATGCCCAGGGCCATAAATCCGGTGCAGATGGCGTAGTGGGCTGTTTTGTGCGAGCCTTCAGAGAAGTATATGAGGTAGAGCATATAGGCAGTAAAGCCAAATCCGTATCCGAATTGCTCTATGAACACACAGATGTTGACAGTGAGCAATGAGTGATCTTGCCAATAGCTAAGATAGATGAACGTGAGGCACGTTAGAGACATGCTCCAAGCCATAGGCCAAAGCCATTTTTTAAGGCCTCCCTTTGCTGCCACAATGCCGCCGATGATGCCGCCAATAGTTAAGCCAATAATGCCAACGGTGCCGTAAACGATGCCAACTTCACCGGTGGTGAGACCAAGTCCACCTTTATCAATCGGGTCGAGCAAGAATGGATTTATAAGTTTTACGAGCTGCGCTTCGGGCAAGCGATAAAGCAACATAAAGAGTAATGCCACAACAATTTGTTTCTTTTGGAAGAATGATTTGAACGTTTCAAAAAATTCTTTGAAAATCTGCTTAGCCGTGGTTGCGTTGCGGTTGTCGTCGGCAGCAGGATGCGGTAATGCCCAACTATGGTAGGCGGCAACGACAAAGAAGAATGCCGAGAGCACGGCAAAGACCACTAACCATGCCATAGGTATGTTGCCTGATGCACCTGAAAAATTAGCTGACGAAGCTGCCGAAAGTTTGTGGTCAACTTCAAAGAAGAGATAAGCAGGTTTGTCCCAGTTTTGAGCATTAAACACGAAACGAGTAGAGAGTTTGTCTTGCTCTAGTTTTATGCTTTGATCACCGCTTTTATATGTGACATTGAGCACCACTGACTCATCGGCTTTAGGTGCTTTATTTAGACGCACCGCTACTATAGCAAAATTATTAGCAGCATTTGATGCGGGAACCTCACGAGTTTCGCCAAAATTATTTTTGAGCCAACGAGTGATAGCACCATCTTCAGATTTGGCTACGGCAGCAGAAGCTGTTGCTACGTCGGCATCCATAAAGCCATTTTCTTGATTAAGATGCTTAACCGAATCGCGCATTAATGTTGCATATTCTGCAAAAGACAAATCGTTGCCGTTTGTAGAAACGGTTGACGGCGCCTTAATGGCAACCGGAGAAATTTTTGACGTTACAAAATGCAAATCACCGGCACAATCAGTGTATTGCAGATTATTCAAATCTTGCGCCTGCCACTCCACTGTCGGCTCAGCGTTAATGGTTATGTCAACGGGAGGAAGCCCGCTATTTGTTTCGATGAGTCCGGCAATAATAACCAGCAATCCCTGCCCTGCGACGGTGGCAACACGATAGAATGTGGAACGAATGCCCACATACAACGACTGCTCGTGCTCAGTGAGAGCGAGCATGTAAAATCCGTCAGCAGCGATGTCGTGTGTAGCCGACGTGAAACCGACAATCCAAAAGATAGCAAGGGTCAGCTGAAAGAATAAAGGTGTTGGAATGGTAAATGCAATGCCGGCAAGGGCAAAAGCAATAATCCACTGCATAGTCAAAGTCCACCAACGCTTGGTGCGCATTATGTCGACAAATGGGCTCCAAAATGGTTTTATAACCCATGGCAAATAAAGCCAACCTGTGTATAGAGCGATATCTGTATTAGATATGCCCAAGCGCTTATACATGATAACCGAGATAGTCATCACCGCCACGTAAGGCAAACCCTGCGCGAAGTAGAGTGTAGGGATCCAAGCCCAGGGATTTCTTTTTGCAGTTTGTTTCATATTATAAGTAAATAAGGCAATTAGTAAATATGTAATACCTAATTTTAGATTGTTAGTATATTAGTATATGGTAGAAATTACGGAGTTAACAAAATAGTGAGTTAGTATTTGCTCATATTTGTATCCTTGAGTAGCCATTACGGCAGCGCCAATTTGACATAGGCCAACACCATGTCCCCACCCTGCTCCATACAAAATGAAGCCATAGTCAGAGCGATGTACGGTGAAAGCAGAGCTATAAAGATGTGTTTTAGAAAGAGTGCGGCGTATCTCCAACTCCTTGCCAATAACCATAGATTTTTTTGTACCTACGATTTTGAGACGGACTATGCGGCCGGAGGTGCCTCGTTCAAGAGGCAAAAGGTCTACAATCTCACCAAAGTCAATGCCGGAGCGTTCACGCACAAGAGCTGACAACTCGGCTTTAGAGTATTTGACAGTCCAGCGATAGAAGTCGGTGGTCTCTTGGTCGTAATTGTTGAGCACCTGCGAGAGTATACCTTTATCGGTTGTATTGCAAAATGCATCGGGACGCGACTCAATCCAATTAGCAGCCCTATTATTGAAGCGTAGATCTTCAAAATCAGCCGGATTTTTGCTATCGCGGAGAGCTAACAAATATTTATACTGCTTGGACTCCCAGCAATTTTCAAATTGCTCGAGGACACCGCCACAACATTTCGAGAACCGAGCATCGCAAAGCTCTCCGTTGTAGGTAAGCACTTGACCTTTAGTCTCGGCAACTGCTTTAGCCACATTTGGATTGGTTTGACGAGTGATGCCCTGATAGCGTTGGCAATGGTCGTCGGCACAAACGTCGAAATTGGTGTGGTCCTCACGGTCATACCAGCGAACGCGTTCTGTGTCTGTCTCAGTGAAAGAATTATATTGATTGGAGCTGTCGCTAGATATAGAATTGTGCTTATTAATTTGAGCCAACAGCCACGAGCGCGAAATCACAGCATGAGCTTTGAGTAGCTCTAGCGAAGCATTAGCACTCATTTCTGAAGAGATAACGCTACAAAGATAATCTTCGAGCGGAAGCTCGTTGATGATGGTAACATTATTATTTTCGACGATAAAATGTATTGAGCCTTGAAACTTTTGATTTTCCTTACGTTGCCAATGAAAGTTTACCCCTATGACAACGTCTTTAATTTCAAAAGTGCCTTTACCATCAACCGGGGTAAAAGAGAGTTTGTCGGAACACGGCTCGCCATTGAGAAGGAGAGATCCATTTTCTGAGACAGAAACGGTTTGAGGACCCACAAGAGCAGTGGGCTCAGCGTTGGCAGAGCTAACGTGATAAGGATTTAAAAGAACAACATTAATAGTGGGGGCATTTAAAATTCCCACAGTAATAAGCGGTTGATCAGTCATGATTGTTATGATTTTACTTGTTCTATAATTTCATTTATTGAAGTAGAAGAGAAACAAAGCTCGTCGTAGACACGGCGAACTACATCAACATCAAGATTGTCAAAATCTTTTTCGAGAGGAGTGATAAACACGCCGCCCATATCAACCGAAGCCGGAGACAAAAGCATTGTACCGTTGCCTTCGGTGCCATAGAATGACGGACGGTGTCGCTTGCGAGGCACTACCAACAAATAAGTTGAAGCCGGAGTGTCAAAGCAAAGCAAATTCATCATCGGTTCTTTTTCACCGTCAGGAATAGGCAAAGCAGCGTATAGTCGGTCGAATAACCGCTGCACACCCTTAGGCGATTTTGACTTGATTACAAATACATTTAGAGGAAGTCCTTCAGCCAACGACAAAGTAGCATCATCGTCAGATGATATAAGTTGCAAATGTTTGTCTAATACAGCCTGCGGCAAGGTGAGGAAATCGGTATTTCCTGCTTGAAAATGCATGTGGTCAGGGGCAGATGCGCCACACTTCGGACCGTTATAGAATACCGTGTAGTCGGGCAATTCTTGCGCCAGTTGCACCATATCGGCAATGCGGCCACTAATAAGTTGGTCGGTATGCTCATTGTCGGGAATTGTAAGGTGGCGGGGAAAGATTGGAAATGGATTAATTAATACTGAGTATCTACCCCAAACAATTTTGTGCTGCTGCGGCGGACGATTGTTTTCACAGAGAAAGCATTTGCGTTCACGCAGACTCTTTGCATCAACTTTAGCAGCCGAAGAAACTATACGCGCAGGGTTAAACTGCACTTTAATGTGCAGCCCATCAACATCAAAGCTCTTCACCTTGACATTTTTGAGGGCTGCGAAATTGTCAGCAGCAGTTTGCCAATCGGCAAGCTGCTGTTCAATAAATGTATTTATGAGTTCTGACAGCATTATTTTTTATTTAAAGCTATGCGAGCTTGTAGCTCCCAAGTGCGGATGCGATCTTTGTATAAGTTATTGTTGTTCATCTTAACCACATCAAGCGAAGCGTCAGAGTTATCTTCCCAGCGACGGCAAAGGTATAGCACATCGTAAATGCGGCCAATTTGGTGATGGCGCGAGAAAGCTAAACCAAGAGCATAATCCTCGCCATAGCTGGTATTTGGCACGTGAATTTCGCGCAACATCGGAGTGTAGAAAGCACGTGGAGCGCCAAGACCATTTATGCGCAAAGCATTATTGCGGCCATTTTCGGGTGTCCACTCTTTGTGGTCGATTACGCCCGGTGGAATCGGATTTTTATCAATGTCTGTGAGCTGATATGTACCCACAACCATAGCGCAACGTTGCTCATAGAAAGCGTTAACAATTTTGCCAAGCGTATTTTCGTCAGAGTAAACATCGTCGCTATCAAGTTGCACGGCAAATTTACCACACTCAGGGTGCTGCACGCCAACGTTCCAACATCCGCCGATGCCAAGATCTGTGCGCTCGGGCACAATGTGTATGACACGCGGATCGCCAAGAAATTCGTCAATAGCCTGGCTAGTGCCGTCGGTAGAGTGATTATCAATAACGATAAGGTTAAATTTAAAATTAGTTTGCTGGCTGAGCACAGAGTTTATAGCATCGCGAATGGTGCGAATGCGGTTGCGAACTGGGATAATAACCGAAGCTTCATATTTAAAGTCTGTATCGGCAAAATTAATTTCGTCGAATTTAGGTTCGAGATAGCCGCCAATAGCCTTGAGATGAGCTGTGCAAGCCTGCTCCATTTCAATTTGTACACCGCGATTTTTAGGATCTACATAATCAAAGATTTTTTCACCCGATTTTCGTGTGTCGACAGTAACATCGCTATATAAATATTCATTTATGTGCACTAACGAGGCAATGCGGCTCAAGCGCAGGCGCAAGTCGTAGAGACCTGCTGCTGTGTATTGCACATCAATGCCGGCAGCAGCTTCCTTAAATTTTGCTGCATTGAAAAAGAGCACAGAGCCAAAGTTAAAATCATCGCGTAGTGAGCCAAATTGATAGTCAATGACCGGTGCATTTGTTTGTTTGTCAGCAACAACAGTGTAACTGTCGGCATAAAGCATACCGGCATCCGAATCTTGAGCCAAGCGCACAAAACGGTCGAGTGCAAAATAGCCAAGCACGAGATTATTGTACTTCGTATAGAGCAAAATATAGTCAGCGCTCGACAATTCAGCTATTTTTTTTACTGTTGCCGACGAGCTTAGAGCATCAATGCTAACAACAGTGCAACCTTCAACAGGTGCGGCATCAGCCTCTGCAGCAAGGAGATATATGTTAGCAACAAGTGCGCTTTCGCGCAAACCGTCAACAGTTGTTTTTACTTGTTTTGGAGAAATGTAAGGGATAAAACAATCTATCTTTTTCATATTCACAGTAGTTATTTCTTAAAGAAGTTGAGCACTTGGTGCATAAGAGAATTTCGCTCGCTGTCATTTTTTATAGTTTCAAAGGGGAAACCAATGACCACAGTGCGATATGTTGTGTTGTCGAAAGCTGTTCCGGCAACAAGATTATTTTCTGTATATCGTAGGAAGGTACAACCACGGCTATCGTCTGCAGGATAGAACGAATCGGGAGACTCAACAACATAGCAATCTTCGTTAAGCTCGTTTGAGAACGTATAGCTACCCTTTTTGAGATCCTTGAAGCGCGACACAACCTGATAGGCTTCACCCGTAGTTGATGCTTGTCCAGTGCGCCACTTATAGCCCAACACATCTGATGCAAACTTCTTATCGGCTGCCGAAACAGTTGAGCTGGAGAATTCATTATCCCAAATATCTGAAGCCACATAAGCACCACTCACAAAAACATCGCCACCATTTTGAGTGTGCGCCTTTATTTTGTTTTGCAATGCTTCGGGGAAAGCTTTATAGCGAGTGCCATAAACACCGCGTCCTTGCTTAATTTCTTTTTGTTTGCCCAAAATTAAGTCAAGCACTTGAGGTTCGCCTTCGGTGGGAGCAGTCACATAAGCATCCAAGCTGCTTGATATGAATCCGTATCCGGCATCAGCAATAGCCTTTCCGTGAGTGTAAACAAAATCAAAAGTATTTCCGGCAATAACTTTATCCTCATAGTTAGCACGCGAAGCTCCAAATCCGGCAGCATCGTCGTCCATCCATGGGATATTACGTCTGTATTCGGTCATAGTGCCAATGTAAGATATATCTTTCATGTATGGCACACCATGGTCGCGCGTATCGTAGAATCCGGCGATATTACCTGCCTCAAACCAGTCGGGAGCAGAGACGCGTGTAAAGCCATTCACTATTTTCACCGTGGGAGCATCATTTTTGTGACAAAGGGCGAGCACCTCAGTGGGGAAAGAAACGCCACCGGCATTTCCGGCAATAATGCGGTATGAGTGAATATTATCATCGTTGACTGTCACAGTGATATATGGCACATCAACCTTAGAAAGTTGTTTGAAAGCACCGTTGCCAACACGTTCTTCTACAATGTAATATGTCGGCACAGCTGTCGACTCAAGCGAATCTGTGGTTGCCGACCACGACAAATTGTATGTATTGCCATAAGGGTTTGTAATAGCAAAAGCATGAGGAGCAAGAGGAGTAACCACATAGTCTTTGCCATCGCGACGAGCAAGAAATTTAAGCATACCCTTATAGATGGCACGCGAAACCGTGAATCTGAAATTAGGATCTAGTCCATACTTCATGTCGGCAAAGTTTTGGTGGCTCAACAATTCGAGGAGCATAGCCGGCACTTCAGGCACACGAGCCTCGTAATACGACTTATCCCACATATCTCGGCGTGTCCACTGTGGTTCAAACTGTTTGCGAACATCGTTAACAATATTCGTCATAACCAAGTCGGTCAATTCGCGAGCTACAAATCTTGATGTGCCGTTAGCATACTTGCCGTTATTGGTAGTCTTTGTGCAATAAATGCCCAAAGTGCCAATGATAGAGTCGTTTTGAGTTGTTCCGGCATCGCTGTGAAATGCTAATGAGAGATCAACAGGCACCTTCAAGCCATCGCGTTTCGGCAAAACCGATGAACCGCCGGCCATCCAATTAACCCATTCGCCGCGCGATTTGTAGTCGTCGGTATAGTCATTAACATTATTACTTGTTGTATAGACACTGTCAGGAGCTCCGGCCCATTGCAACCAATAGCGAGCGCCCTCGGTGAAACGTGGATAACCGCTCTTAACGTAGTCATATTCGGCATCGTCAGTAGGCTCTTTAACTATACGAGCCACATTGCCCATGCCACCACCAATTTTCACCGCGTCGGCAGTAATCACACTATTTTTATCTGAAGTAAGGTTAGTTAACTCAACAACAGGCAATTGCTGTTTACCTTTGGCAAACGGAAACTTACCAAGATACACCCATGTGCCACCGCCCATTTGTTGGTTTACCTTAAACTCACGAGCCCCGGCCAGCGAGTTAACGGTATATAAAGCTTCGGTAGTGCTATTTTTTACAGAAGCATAAGAGATGTACACTGCATATTCACCTGCTTTAGGGAACTCTACCGACCACGTAACTTTGTGTGCTTTGCGAGCATCTGTGGTAGCCTTAATTTGACGCGCCGTACCCTCGCGAAACGGATTTTGAGTGTCACGCAAATCATCGGTTTTATAAGCGAAGCCGGGCGTAACTTTTTTCCAATGTTTATCATCTTCGTGATATGTGCCAACTGCATTACCGCCATCGTTGTCAACAATCAGTTCAACAGTGTTCGTGTCGCGTTCACGCGGACATAACACATAAGCACCGGCATTTTCAAGCATCGGCATCAAGAAAGGCAACACATAGCTTTGAGTGTACAAATCTTCAACTGTCTGAAAAATTCGAGCGCGTTGCCACTCCCAACGGTTGAGTTTCGGTTCGAAATACAAACCGTGACTTTGCCACAAAGCAATATTTTTTCCTTCCAAGCCATTGGGTGCCGGCTTTGCCCCAAGATCAGTGACAAAACGAGTCGTCTCTGTTGGAGCGACATAGGTTAATTTTGTTGTATTTTGAGCAAAAACGCCATTGCAACCACTAACGGCAAATGACGCTGCTAATATGATGTTTAATAGTTTTTTTGAAGACATTTTTTATTGATTTTCACATTATACAAAAGTACTGAATCATTAATTAAATAACAACTAACACAACTTAAAATAAACCTTATTTAAGCATTAGCTACACTTTTTAATAATCACTACATATTTTTCATGTGTCCCTCGTCATAATCATAGCAAATTATTAATTTGAATTGCCGTGTAGCGGCTAGCGCACCGCCTCAGCCTATGCCGCGCACATCCGCATTATGAGATGTTTGGTTAAAAAGTTGGATGATAAAACTTTTTACATTATCTTTGCTCACAACATTCAAGGACACAAAAAACAGCAGTATATGAAAATCATAGCCGAAAGCTCAAGCACGCGCACCGAATGGGCCTTATGCGACGGAGCAACAATAGTAGAGCACGCGTTTACGTCGGGGTTAAATCCGTTTTTCCAAACCCGACGCGAAATTTCTCACGCCATACGTTTGGAGCTGCCCGACGTATTTTTTAAACGCCGCTGGGACCACATATATTTCTATTGCGCCGGATGTGCCAACATTGAACGCAACAAAATAATGGAGTCGTCAGTAGTGGCACAGTTTAAAACTCCGTGCACAATTGAGAGCGACATCGTTGGTGCCGCTCGAGGACTTTTGGTGCACAAACCCGGATTGGCTTGCATATTGGGCACAGGATCAAACTCATGCTACTACGACGGCAACGAAGTAGTAAAAAATGTGCGTCCTCTTGGTTTCATACTCGGTGACGAAGGCTCTAATGCCAATATGGGAAAGATTTTTGTATCTGATGTGCTTAAAGGTTTGGCTCCAAAAGACATCGTAAAAATATTTTACGAAAAATATCAGATTAGTGAGAACGTGCTTATCGACGAAGTGTATAGCTCACAGATACCCTCTCGCGAGCTCTCAAAATATGCATTTTTCTTGCACGAACACATAGACAATGCATACGTGTACAACCTCGTGTACAAATCGCTAATGTCGTTTTTCGAACGCAATATCATATCTTATCATTTCAAAGACAGCCCCATTAGCTTTGTGGGCTCTACTTGTGTGATGTTTGAAGATATTTTACGCAAAGTAGCTGACGATTTTGGCGCCAAAATTGGCAAAATAGAACGATATTCTATGCCCGGACTTGTTGAATATCACGCTAACGATTAAAAAAACAAAGATGAATAAAGTAATTTTGATGGGGTATGTAGGTAAAGACCCCGAAATAAGATATGCCGAAACTCGCCCCGTAGCTTCATTCACCCTTGCAACAACAGAGCGCGCTCGCCGCACTGCCTCGGGTGCCGAAATTCCGGAGCGCACAGAGTGGCACAACATCGTAATGTGGGATGCCGCTGCCGAGATTGCCGAAAAATACATTCGCAAAGGCTCACGGCTGCTCGTTGAGGGAAAGTTGCGCACTCGCTATTGGGAAGACCGCAACGCCATAAAACGCACAATCACCGAAGTGTACGTCGACAATTTCGACATACTCAAATAGCAGTCAGTTAAATAACACCCAACGAAGCTAACAGCACTATCGCTACACCTGCCGGAGCAACCCAGCGCAACAAAAATCGCACTAGAGCCACCGGAGCACGCAGTGTGCCATTGTTTGTTAGCTGCGACCTGAATATTTTCTTGTCTAACTTATGGCCTACATATATAGCACCAAACATGCCTCCAACCGGCAGCAACACGTTTGAAGAGCAGTCATTAAAGAAATCGAAGAAATTAAAGTTGTAGCCAAAAATCTCAAAGTTGCTCACTCCGCTAAACGATAGCGTGCACAACACACCAAACACTAGTGCTATTGACGTGGATATGTTGCAAGCTTTTTTTCGCGACATCTTGCGCTCGTCGCAAAAATAAGCAATTGATATTTCGCTCATAGAGATTGTTGATGTCAGCGATGCGACAAACAACATGAAGAAGAACAACACCGCCCAAACTATGCCTCCTGCCATGTGCTGGAATATCGACGGGAATACGACAAAGACCAAAGTCGGTCCCTGAGCCGGTGCCACCCCGTATGTAAATACTGCCGGAAATATAAGCACTCCGGCTAGCACGGCAACAACAGTGTCGAGTGTGGCCGTTGTCATTGCGCTACGAAACAAATTGGTTTTATCGCTGAAATACGACGCGTATGTAAGCATACATCCCAAACCTATACTTAGCGAGAAAAAGGCTTGTCCCAAAGCACTAAGTACTACCGATGTGGTGATCTTCGAGAAATCGGGCTTAAACAAAAACTCCAAACCTTGTTTTGCTCCCGGCATAAACAGCGAATTCACGCAGAACACGGCTAGTATGAGAAACAACAGCGGCATCAACACATTCGACATACGTTCTATGCCTTTTTGCACGCCCCCGCGCACTATAGCATGATTTATTAGCAAAAAGCCAATAGTGAAAATCAGAGGTCGGTAGCTATGCGACGAAAATTCGTCAAAGTGTGCACCATATCCGCCTTCTCCGGCACCCAAGTCAAATAGATTGCCTGTTATCGCTTGCCAAAGATATTCGAGAGTCCACCCGGCAACCACCGAGTAAAAACTAAGTATCATCAGCGACGCCACAATGCCAAGCACGCCCAACGACTGCCACCCTTTGCCTGCCTTCATACTTCTGTAACAGCCAAAAATATTGAAACGTGTATGGCGACCGAGTATAAACTCCGAGCATATCACTGGCACGCCAATAAGAAGAATAAAGCCCACATAGCACAAAATGAAAGCAAAACCTCCATTTGTGCCTGCCTCGTAAGGAAAGCGCCATATATTGCCAAGGCCCACCGACGAGCCTACTGTTGTAGCAATTACGCCCAGTCGCGTGGCGAAGAGTGCGCGCTGGTTCGATTGGGTTGGTTTGGTATTATTCATTTTCGGGAGAAGTGAAATAATCGCGTGGCTTAGGCTGTGACTCCGGCTTCGCTTCTCGCTTTTTACGCGATTTGCGCGCCGACTTTTTTGCCGTTTTTTTTGTGGCTACCGAGTCTTTAACCGCTCGACGCTGTGTCTGCGCAACAGCAGTCTTTTCGATTACCACCGGCGTCTCATTGCGTCGCTGCAAAGCTATCGCAGCAATGGCTATAGCCACCACTCCGGCAACAACAATCATAGCTATTCGCTCGCGCGACGTAAATGAGCCTTTACCACTCATTAGAGTTAATAGTTTAGTTTAATATTCCAAATATGAAGATTGCCAAAATGGCGACAGGGGCAAACCATTTAAGCATAAAAATCAAAAATGTTGTGATGCGCATGCGCAATGTGCCATTATTGCTTAGCTGACGACGCAACAATCCTTTTTCGGCAAACCATCCGGCGTAGATGCAGCCCGCCAATGCCACCAACGGCAACATATAAATGTTGGTGAACGCATCGAGAGCGTCAAATATCACCTTGCCGCAAATAGTGAAATCACTGAGCACGCCAAACGAGAGTGCGCACACGCCGCTAAGCGGGAAGATGGGCAAAAGCACACACCATGTTGCTTTCTTGCGCGACATACCAAAACGGTCTTGCATAAACTTCACGCTCACCTCGGCAATAGACACCGTCGACGTCAACGCTGCAACCATCAGCAACAAGAAGAAAAGCACTGACCACAAACGCGACGCCGGAAGCATGGCAAAGACTTCGGGAAGTGTCACAAACACCAACGTTGTGCCACTCAATCCGTGATCGGCAAGTTTAAAGCTCGCCACAGCCGGAAATATTATCAAGCCCATAAGCATGGCTATCATCAACGTCATTGACACTACGGTTATTGAGGTGCGAGTGAGACGTGTGTCGGCTGGATAATATGCTGCATAAGTAATCAATATACCCATGCCCAAGCTCAACGAGAATAGAGCCTGTCCGAGTGCGCTAATGCATACTCCGGGGGTGATTTTCGAGAAATCAGGATTCAAAAAAAACTCAACGCCACTCATGGCATCGGGCAACGTAAGCGTCGTCACGCAAAACACTGCCAGCAAGATAAACAACAGTGGCATCATAATGTTCGACATTCGCTCTATACCTTTTTGTACACCGCCCAACAACACTATCACATTTAAGGCGACAAAAGCCAGCGTGTAAAAGAGCGGGGCATATCCGGTCATCACATATTGCTGCATGCACTGTATGAAGTGTCCCGAGTCGACAGCTGTGTCAGGATACATATTGCTGCCAAAACTTTCTACAAGATATTCAAAAGTCCAGCCGCCAACAACCATGTAAAAGCACAAAATCATAAATGATACCAGCACAGCAGCTGCGCCGACAATCCACCAGCGGGTGCCGGGAGCAAGCTTTCGATATGTACCTACCGCATCTGAGCCTCCTTCGCGGCCCATCGCAAATTCGCTGAGCATAACCGGTACGCCTAACAAAAAAGTGCAAATTATGTATATGAGCAAAAATGCAGCGCCACCATTAGCTTGCACTTGTGCGGGGAAACGCCACACAGTGCCCAAACCTACAGCAGAGCCTACTGTTGCTGCAATCAAACCTATTTTTGAGCGAAATAATACTTTTTCTGACATAGTTTATCTTTTTCTATACTTTTAACTTGACTTTTGATTATATTTTTGCCTTGCAAGAGTACAAAATGATCAATTTTGAATCATAATCGGCAAATTTACAACAAAATACGCACATATTAAAACCATCAGTCAAAAAAAACACCCACCCCAAAAAAGTATGCCCTGCCGCGTAGCGAAGCCAATAATGTAGCCTCAGCCACCGACTGGCGCTATTGGAAATGCCGTGTAGCGAAGCTGATATTGTAGCCTCAGCCACCGACTAGTGCTATTGGAAATGCCGCGTAGCGAAGCTGATATTGTAGTCTCAGCCACCGACTAGTGCTATTGGAAATGCCGCGTGGCGGCTAGCGCACCGCAGAGCGGTGTCAATATTGTAGCCTCGGGTGAGGCCGGCAGAGCCGCCGTAACCCGAGGTACCCGCACCCACCACACGCCAGCGCTCCGCGTAGCGGTGCGTATAAAAAAACACTTACAGAAAAAGCGAGCCTCGGGAAAACTCTCCCGAAGCTCGCCGCTTATTTAAACCTTAAAATGCGAATTATTCGTAGACTAACTCGAAGCTATCGAGATAAAGCGTCGAATTACCACCGGCGAAATAGTCGCCATAACGTGAAGCAGAGCAGGTGATCATGATATTTGAAGGAATAACATTTTTCTTGTAATCAAGTGTTATTTCAAATTCAACCATACTGTCACCGCTTGTTGCTGATGTAAGCACTTTTTCTCCGTAAGCAATGACATTGTCATCGTCTTTAGAGAAGAACTCTTTCGTACCGGTATTTACTATAACAGGATAGCTCCATGTTGTACCACTCTTAGTGTAGCTCTTAGTTGTTTCATCGAGAAGAGCGATATAGATTATACCCATATCTGTATCTCCTTTACTGAGCGACGGAACGTCTGTGCTAGTTGACTCTACTGTGCCCGGAGTGTAGTGCAACCATCCTCTCAGTTTGGTAGGACGAGATGTCCAAGCACGACCCCAACCAAGCACTCCGTTTGTTCCGTTTGTAGTGAGATATTGTCCTACAAAGATGTTACCGGCAGCGAATTTAGTAATTCCAAATAAGCCGACTTGCTGACTTGAAAGTTTAACGCTGTAAGTTCCGGCATGTACTTTTTCGGTTGAGAGTTGAGTGATGTTTGTATTTGCCGTGATTGAGCCGTGGTTACCTGAATCCCAGAACATTGACTCACCTGCATTGTAGAAGCAGATAGCGCCATCTGAACCGGTGCAGCTATTTTCGAAGCTAGAGTTCGGCAATTGCGAAGCCGTTTCGGTAGTGAAGCGATAGACTACTGACGAAGTAAACTCGTCGGCAGTGGCTACATATTCATACTGAGTGCCCGGAGTTAGGCCGGTCAAATTAGCTGAGATAGTAGTGCCGCTGGTTGTAGTGGTAGCTTCTGTCCACGTCTGAGTGCCGTAAACACGATATTTAAGACCTGCTTTTGTTATTTGCTCAGGTTTGAGTATCGTACCTGTGATGGTTGCTTTTGTTGCCCAAACATCTACAGTCTCTATGCTGTTTGTGATGATTGTTGCATCAGAAATAATAATATTCAACGAGCTGGTCGACTTCTTGCCCTTAGAGTCGGTAACGGTAAATTTAATTTCATACTCACCGTTTGTCAACTTATTGAGCAACGACTCTTCGAAGTTTAGCTTCAACCACGAATTATCATTATCGGCATCGTAGCCCTCGGTGTAGTTAATGCCGGCAGCAACAAGGTTAGAGCTTACTGCATCTGACATGCGTTTGAGATCTACATCATCGCCGTCGATAATATCGCTGAGCAATGAGCTTTCAATAACAAAGCTGCTGAATGTGCCTGCCACGCAAGTGTAAACCGATTTGCGGCCCACGTTACCTTGGTCTGAATAGATAGGACTAGTGATGTCGAAGTCGTAACCACTGATTTTAGGAGCCATTGTCAAGACTATTTCGTCTTCAACAACAATCGGGTTTTCTTCAATTTCGATTGTGAAATATCCGCCACCGATTTCTTCACCGGCTTTGTCTGTGTACGAAACATTGAGCACATATTCAGTAGCGGGTTTAGCATTTTCAATAACGCCTGACTTTGTGACCAATGTGTTGTCAGCCTCTGTGCCTTGCAAGTTCCACTGCAAGTTTTTGTCGGTGCTGGGCATCATGAAATAGCCCTTATCGTTTTCGTGATCAGCGTCAAAAACAAGTTCTCCACGTTGGTGGCCAACTGTTAGCGAGCGATTTGAGAGCAATTCTTTTACCTCATCAGAGTATTTTACTGAGACTACAGAATTAGCTACAGTGCATTTGAGATTTACTGTGGTAGTATTACCGTTAGTGATGTCAAACTCTTCGCGTCCTTTGTAGTATTTCGAATCCCACGATGCTGAAATGCTATCGCCGGTCCAACCTTCTGCGATATAGTGATCTGAAACGAGGTTCACACTTGAGGGCACATTGCTGAGTCCGTTATATTTGCGAACTGCTCCCTTCGAATTAGAAATCCAAAGTATCAGTTTATCGTTTAGATCTGCTTCAGTGTCGGCACGCGAAACGACTTTCACATCCGAATTTATAGATGTAGAAATACGAAGTGTGCCTTCACCGCCCGATATGCCTTGATCGTCACTGCATGACGAAAGAGATGTTGCTGCTATTGACAGCGCGCAAACTCCATATATTAATTTAGTATTCATGACTAGTAGACGATTTTATTATTTATTTACAAAGGTTAGTGTTTTGGTCAACTCATTACCTTTCGAATCGACAACTTGTAGTTTGAATTTATGTACACCTTTGAAGTTAGGATTCTTCAACAATGGCACGAAATTCGAAATATCAAAGTCTAGTTCTGTAGCACCTACCACTTCATCTCCGACAGGAAGTCCGAGTGAATTTTTATAAATGCTGGCTTTATCGCCCGGGTTAGCGAGGTCGAAAGATGTCGGAATATCAAGATCCGAAAGTGAGAGAAGGAAGTCTTCGCTATAACTATCTTGATCGGCATCCGGTTTCGGGTCGATTGTAACATACAAGTGTTCTATGCCGTTTTCTGCCTTGATATTTACAACATACGATTTGCTGGCATCAATTTCATTGGGCTCATCAAAGCTTGCTGTTGCGCAAGTGAAAGTGATGGGTGTGCTTTCAGTGTTGTCTCCACTGTTGTCGCCGCCACCTTCACCGGGCAGAGGATCTTCTTTGCCGGGACGGTCGCTGTCACCAAGGTTTTCTTCTTCGCTTGTAACATTGCCGGCTAGGTTTATTTCGTCATAGTCAACGTCTATTTTTATGCCGCCTTCAATGCTAATAGAACCGGTTTCTACAGGAGGTGTGGTGCTATTATCTTTGATTTTGAAGGTGATTTTGCGGTATTGACCTGCTTCTACGTCTGTAGCTTTAAAGCTCATGTACTCTTCGTTGCCGTCAACAGTACCTGTAAACTCAGCTACGAGAGTAGTGCTACCCTCAACAGCTTCGAAATAGCCGGCACGTGTTTCCTCTTTGGTAAACTCGAGTGAGCCTTCGTCGTTAACGTAAACTGTCACTTTGCAATCGTCGCCCATAAGAGCTTTAAGCTCGTCTGAGAAACCGATGGTTACTTTGATATTTGAAAGTGTGCAAGTAACAACGCCGATTTCGGTGATGGCATCGTTTGTTACAGAAAATGTTTTTTCGCCAACGAAATAGGGTTTTTCCCATTCGGCTTTTTGCACCTCATGGCTTTTCACTTTCACTTTGTAGTTGCCTACGGGCAAAGTGAAAAGCTCGGGCATTGCGCTATATTTCCAGCTTGCTGCTGTTGAGTTGTCGTCTGTATTTACAATGTCTATCAAGAAGTCTGATAGGTCAACTGAAGCACGACTTGAAGCAATAACTTTCTCAACATTATTAATCTCAACGCCAATAGAGCTGAGATTTACGCTACCTTCTCCGGTCGTTTTTACTCCCGGGTTGAGATCATCGTGACACGAGGTCAGCCCAAGCGCTAGAACAAATAGGGTTAGCAAAGAAAATATCTTATTTTTCATTTTGTCTATGTGTTGTGATTAGTAATTGAGTGAAAGATCATCTATGTAAAGTTGCGAACCGAGATACATACCATCACTGAGGTTTCCAAATGTAGGATAGCTCATATATGACGAGCTAAGTTGCAAGAAATCGGTTGAATAGGTAGACATGAACTTAACATATATTTTTGTTGCTTTTGCGGCACCGGCAACATAGGTTAAGGGCACTGACACTTGTGTGTAAGAGTCTACTGCTGTCAACGATTTTGTGCCTGAAGCAATCACTTGGTCTCCGGCATAAACAATCACTTCTGCTACGCCATGGTCGTTTGCATTTTTAGCGGTATATTTATACCAGAAGCTAAACGATGACGGACGTGAAGTGAAGCTTATAGGTGCAGCGTATGCTGTTTGGTCAAGACTACCTGCCTTTGCGGTATTACCGTCTTCACGCGAAGTGCGACCTGAGCCTAAATGCAATAGACCGGCGTCAATATATTTACAGGTTGCAGTTGAAGTTTCACCAACAGCATTATTGCTACTACCCCAACCGACTGTGCGAATAAGGGCTGCATACGTACCGTTGTGAGCATCAGTTGTATAGATTGTACCAGACGAAGTGCAATAAGCTAAACCGTTGCGATTAGAAGTCGCACTCGTCTTATCACCACCTTGGCTGGTTGTCAACAAATTATTTGTACCCCATTGGGTTGATGTTGATGATCCAAGATAATCAATCCACCAATATTTTGTCTTTCCTTCTACACGAGTCCAAGTTTCCATATCTGCGTTCGGAAGTTGAGCCTCGGCTTCGGTAGTGAATGTGCGAATTGTTTCAAGTGCAGCGCCATTGGCATAGCCGACAACTTCGTATGTGGTTGAAGGTGTGAGTCCGGTGAGCTCGGCAGTGATATTTTTACCGCTAACTGTGCCTATCGGTGTCCAAGTTGTTTCGCCTTGTTTGCGATATGCGAGTTGCGGATTTACAGCGCTCGATTTTCTTACCGTACCGGCAAGTGTTGCTTTTGTAGCAAACACGTTGTTTTCGTTTACTACTGATGCCATTACTGATTCGACATTGCGCTCAATTTTAACATGGTCTGTTGTCTTTGAGCCGATAACGAGGTAATATTCAACTTCGTCCATATCTGAAGGCACAGTGAACGAAACTTTATATTCGTTTGAAGCACCTGTAGCTGTTACGCTTGTAACGGTAGCAGTGTTGTATGTGCCACGCTCGTTGAGGTAGTAAGCCTTAATATCGTTGTACTTTGTGCCGTTATAGCTAACTGTTGCAACAACGTCTGCGTCGTCGGCATTAAATTGTTCTGTACCGGTCACGCTAAATGTGAGCGGCTCAACATTAATCTTAAATGAGAACGGATCGCTGGCTTTGCTATAGCGGTCGTAAACTTTAAGTGTGAATTGTGCTTCGTTAGTATAATTGGGCACTTTGGTGAAGTCAACTACTGCCATACGGTCAGGATTTTGCCACAAGCCAACAGTATTTAAGCCAAGTTGCTTGAGAAGCGCTTGTTCGCTTGATGTCGCATTGAGCAAGTTGATTTCAGCAGGCCAACCTTTAGCAAGAAGATCGGTGCTTACGGTGGTGAGGACTACGCGAGCCAACGTGCCGCGGGCAACAATGTTTGCTTTGATTGATGAGAGGTCTTCACCTTCTATTAAGTTGAAAATTTGACCGTCGCTAACGCCATCACCGGTGATTACAGGAGCCGGAGCGTTTAGCAAATCATCGCTAAGGTCTATTTCAACGGGATCTTGATTGAGAGTATCATCGTAGCTAACAACAAGAACTGCATCGCCAACACCACCTTCGTTAACGTCAACTGTGATGGTGTAGTGGTGACGAGCTTCAGCTGTAAATTCGGCAGCCAAAACTGTAGCTACGGTGCCATTTTGTTTTGCAAAAGTAACGTCGATGGTTACAGCACCGGGGCGCATGTAACATGGACGAGTTTCGTCTTTATCGAAATATTGTTGCTCACCGCCTGCAGAGTGTGCAATGCTATTCCAGTCGCTCATATACTTTTTGAAAGCATCGGTATAAGCGATAGAAACCATAGTGTTTGCCATGGTAGCAGTGAGTTTCACTTCTGATGTTTCGTCTTCGTGGACTACGATATTCTGACTACCGTAAAATGCCGGACATTCAAAGCCTTCTGTCTCTACTGAGCCATACATTGCTTCTACCAAGTAGTTGCCTACGGGGAATGATGTGTCGGCAGGGAACGATGAGATTGAACTCCATGAGCCATTGTACTTGCCGTCTTCTGAAGTTATTTTCAACGCCAAATCGTTGACGGTAACTTCACTAGCTTCGGCACGAGACGCAGATTTCTTTGAGCTAATAACCTCAGTATTAAGCTCAACAAGTGGCGCTATTTTGCCTTGTGCGCTTCCCCCTTCTACACCAATATCATCATGGCATGAGGTAGCACCCATTATTGTAGCAAATGATAGCATCCACGCATAACACTTCTGTTTATTCATGCGTTAAATAGGTTTTTATTTTATATAATGATTGTATTCTATTTTTGTATAATATAACTCGTATTTAGACTGTTTTGTAATAAAAAAGTTTAAACATACATTCGGCAAATGTACGAATTTTAATTCGTTAGGACAAAATTTTTACCAAAATTCGCCAATCCAACGGCAGTTTTGACCAACAGATTTACACCCAAATCACCCTCATCCAACAACAATTTCAGTTATTAAATCTATACAAAAAAGCTTCTATTGCATAAAGGGGAATATTCGTCACCCATTCTTGTTCCATAAAATTCTTCATAGAGAATCTATATCCATGCAAGCCACTTCCGGCATTGTCTATTGTAATAAATTGTTTTAGCGATTTAGATTTCACATTTTCTTCTGCCTTAACTTCAATAGGTATTATGTTTAGACCGTATTGCACCACAAAATCTATTTCTACCGTAGAATTTTCTTTAGTGAAATAGGCTATCGTTATATCTTTGTTTGCTATTAGCTGTGTAAGAACATAATTTTCAGAAAAAGCGCCTTTGTATTCAGAAAATATATTGTTGCCGACAAGCATTAGTGCAGCCGGCGCTTGTGTCATCGCCCCAAGAAGCCCAACATCGAGCAAGAAAAGTTTAAACGAATCATGCTGTATATAAAAGTTTAGCGGCATTGCTACTTTGCTCACTCTGCGCACTTTGTATACCAAACCGGCATCAACAAGCCATTGAATGGCGTTTTCGTAGTCGTTAGCTCGCGCTCCTTTTTTAAGTGCTCCAAAGATGAATTTTTTATTCTCCTTTGCCAACTGAGACGGGATAGACTGAAATACCATGCGTGCGCGAAGTGTGTCAACACCGGCATGTTTGGCTATGTCGGCTTCGTATGCAGCTATTATATTCAACTGTATCTGGCGCACTTTGTCCGTATTTTTTGAGCGTACAAATTCGGCTACCGCTTCAGGCATACCTCCTACAAAATAATATTGCCGAAGCAAATCAATGTATGACTGCGATATTGTATTAACAACATTTTGGTTGGCTGAATCTCTTAGCAAATCACATTTTTGAGTTTCGCCCAAGGCTAGCAAAAACTCAGCAAATGTCATAGGATACATGTGCAAAATGTCAACCTTGCCGGTAGGAAAGGATATGTCTTGCATATTGAGAACCCCCAACAACGAACCTGCAACTGCAATATGAATATCGGGCGCTTCTTCGCAAAAGTATTTGAGAGAAGCAACAACTTCGGGCACTTCCTGCACTTCGTCAAGAAATATAAGCGTGCGACCCGGAGTGATATTTTCTGAGGATAATGCCGATAAACCCAATAAGATGCGCGATACATTTTTGTCTTCTTTGAAAAGAGAGACTATGTCGGGGTTCATATAGCAATTTATATATATAACATTGTCATACTCCCGGCTACCGAACTCCTTTAAGATATATGTCTTGCCTACCTGTCGGGCACCATATAGCATCAAGGGCTTACGTCGCTCTGATTCTTTCCACGTTTTTAGCTGTTGATATATGCTACGCTCCATAAGTATATTAAAATGTGAATGTTACATATCGCAAAGTTAGCAAATAAAACTCATTATGCAAATTAAAATACATTTTTATGGACGAATAAATGTAGTTCGACTACACTTTTATGGACGAATAAATGTAGTTCGACTACACTTTTCTTGGGGAATGATATGTTTTTAGTGCGGATTATTGCGTTGGTTTGATTATGCGATGAAATTTTTGTAACTTTGCATCTGCAAAATATCTCGTACTAAAATAACCACGATGAAAATACTTGTTACAGGTAGCGCCGGTCAACTTGGCACCGAACTTCATGACGTGCTCGAATCACGTTGCCCGGGTGTGACTGAATATGTCGATATTAACGAATTAGACCTTTGTGATGGCGATGCAGTAGAAAAATTCGTGATCAACGGAGGGTTTTCTCACATTATTAATTGTGCAGCTTACACTGCCGTTGACCGTGCCGAAGAAGAAACCGGTCAATGCACAACCGTAAACGTTGATGCTGTGCGCCATTTGGCTCACGCTGCTTCTGAAATGGGCACTAAAATGCTACACATTTCTACCGATTACGTCTTTGACGGCACTGCCTACAGACCTTATGTGGAGAGCGACAAACCGGCTCCGGCTTCTCACTACGGCGTAACTAAACGTCGCAGCGAAACCGACCTCGTTGGTTTACTCCCCGACGCTATAATCG
This sequence comes from uncultured Bacteroides sp., assembly GCA_964544895.1. Lineage (GTDB taxonomy): Bacteria > Bacteroidota > Bacteroidia > Bacteroidales > Muribaculaceae > CAG-873. The sequence continues at coordinate 60,362 of CAZJEA010000001.1, forward strand.
TGCGCACAGGGTGGCTTTACTCTCCTCACGGTCACAACTTTGTAAAAACAATTTTGGCTAAAGCTGCTGAGACTGACAAACTTCGCGTTGTCGCTGACCAAATCGGCACCCCTACCTACGCTCGCGATCTCGCTGAAATGATAGCGACTATGGTATTGGCTCCTCAATGGCTTTCTGGCACATATCACTTCTCTAGCGAAGGGGTGGCTTCGTGGTATGATTTTGCTGTCGCAATACTTGAAATAGCAGGCATAACTAATGTTAAGGTTAAGCCTATTTTAAGCACTGACTACCCCACCGCTGCAACACGCCCTTACTACTCCGTGCTCGACAAATCAAAAATCAAAGCAACCTATAACATCACTCTCCCTCACTGGCGCGAGTCGCTAAAAGCATGCCTAAAACGTATGCTATAACTTTATTATTACTACATCTTTTATGGCAACAATTAACGAAGAGATAAAACGACGCCGCACGTTCGCAATTATTTCACACCCTGACGCCGGTAAAACCACACTCACCGAAAAGCTTTTGCTTTTTGGTGGCGCTATTCACGTGGCTGGTGCTGTGAAATCTAATAAAATCAAAAAAACGGCTACCAGCGACTGGATGGAAATTGAAAAGCAACGCGGCATCTCGGTTGCTACTTCAGTGATGGGATTTGAGTATAACGGATACAAAATCAACATCCTCGACACTCCCGGTCACCAAGACTTCGCTGAAGATACCTACCGCACTCTCACTGCTGTCGACTCTGTTATCATTGTTGTCGATGTGGCTAAAGGTGTTGAGATGCAAACGCGCAAGCTTATGGAGGTGTGCCGCATGCGCAACACTCCGGTAATAATCTTTGTCAACAAACTTGACCGCGAAGGTCGCGACCCATTCGACATCCTCGACGAGCTTGAACAAGAACTTAAAATTAATGTGCGCCCTCTAAGTTGGCCTATAAACATAGGTGCTAAATTTAAAGGCGTATATAATATATATGAGCACTCTCTCGACCTTTTCACTCCTAACAAACAACGCGTGAGCGAACGTGTGGAGATTGAAAACGTCAACGATCCGCGCATCGACGAAGCTGTTGGCGAAGACGATGCTGCCAAACTTCGCGAAGACCTTGACCTCATTGAAGGTGTTTATCCCGAATTTGACAAAGAAACATATCTTGCAGGTCGCGTGGCTCCGGTATTTTTCGGCTCTGCGCTAAACACTTTCGGCGTTAAAGAGTTGCTCGACTGCTTCGTGGAAATTGCTCCGTCTCCACGCCCCGTGGTTACAGCAGAACGCACTGTAAATCCCGAAGACGAAGGTTTTAGCGGCTTTGTGTTCAAGATTCACGCCAATATGGATCCAAACCACCGCAGCTGCATTGCCTTCCTCAAAATATGCTCAGGCAAATTTGAACGCAATGCCGTCTACAAGCACATTCGCACCGGCAAACAGCTCAAATTTTCAGCTCCGACAGCATTTATGGCTCAAAAGAAAAACGTTGTCGACGAGGCTTACCCCGGTGACATCGTGGGCCTTCCCGATACCGGCAACTTCAAAATCGGTGACACTGTAACTAGCGGCGAAATGTTACACTTCAAAGGCATTCCTTCTTTCTCTCCCGAGATGTTTAAATATATTGAGAATACTGACCCAATGAAAACAAAACAGCTCGAAAAAGGCATACAACAGCTCATGGACGAAGGTGTGGCTCAGCTATTCGTAAACCAATTTAACGGACGCAAAATCATCGGCACCGTTGGACAATTGCAGTTTGAAGTTATTCAATATCGTCTGCTCCACGAATATGGTGCCCAATGCCGCTGGGAACCAATCTCGCTTTACAAAGCTTGCTGGATTGAAAGCGACGATGACGCTGCCCTTGAAGCTTTCAAAAAACGCAAACATCAGTTTATGGCTATTGACCGCGATGGTCGCGACGTCTTTATGGCCGACTCTAACTATGTGCTTCAAATGGCTCAGTCTGACTTCCCTAAAATTAAATTCCACTTCACCAGCGAATTTTAACAAGCCCAATTTAGGCAACTATTATAAAGTAGGAAATAAATACCGCTCTTAGGTTTTTATTTCCTACTTCTTATTTTCTCAACCCTCACCAAATCTTTGCAACTATATTTATTTTGAGAACTGGATAATTTTTTTTTGCGAAAAAATTTGGTAGATTAAAAAATAGTATCTACATTTGCGGTGTACTATTACACTAATACACTAAAACAGTAATATGGATACTTTACTTAAATTTAAACAGCGTCTCAGCAAAACCACCATTTGCATAGCTATTGTTATACTCATAGCAGTTGCCGCAGTTGTGGCTTTCGGTGCAAATGGCGTAAAAATAAATCTTACGGCTGCCAGTGTAATAGCACTTTTTCTTGCATTATAAATTTCAAAATTAACATTTATGTTATCTCTCAAATCTCTATTTTTCAGCTATCCGAAAGCAAAGACTCCTTTGCTCGAAGATATTAACCTAAACATTGAGGCCGGACACATTTATGGCCTACTTGGCGCTAACGGCGAAGGCAAAAGCACGCTGCTATATCTCATTGCCGGCCTATTGTTCCCCAAAAACGGCACTGTCTCTTTTAACGACGTGCAAACAAAACTCCGCCTTCCCTCTACACTCGCCGAAATTTTTATCGTCCCCGAAGAAATTACGCTTCCAAACATCACGCTACAGCAATACATAAAGCTCAACGCTCCTTTCTATCCAAACTTCTCTTTTGACGACCTAAAAAAATACCTCGAGCAATTTCGTCTCGACGTCGACATTCATCTCGGAAAACTCTCTATGGGTCAGAAAAAGAAAGTCTTTGTAGCTTTTGCTCTTGCTTGCAACACTTCTCTCTTGCTTATGGATGAGCCTACTAACGGGCTTGACATCCCCGGCAAAACCGACTTCCGACGCGCCATTGTCTCGGCTATGAACGACGACCGCACCATTATCATCAGCACACACCAAGTGCGCGACCTCGACCGCGTGCTCGACCATGTCATCATAATGGGCAAGCATAAAATTGTGCTTAACGCTTCATTGCCACAACTCACTAAAAAAGTTTCATTCATCAACTCCGCCGACGCTGCCGAATGTAGCGGCGCTATCTTCTTTGAACCTGTGCCGGGAGGCTACAACATTATTCGCCGTAATATCAACGACGAAGACACAGATGTTAATCTTGAAACTCTTTTCGACTTCATTTTTGCTAATCCCGATAAAATTGATCAACTATTATGAACTCTATAAATCAAACTAGCAATCAGACCTTCAGCTTCGCCCGCTACTCTGCTCTGCTCAAAACATACATCATCGAAAACGGCAAAACCCTCGGGCTATACACCGCCGTGCTCATCGGCATAAGCATACTCGTCGGCGCTTTAATCGGCAACAACCTCTCCACAGACAATCGCTTCTCGGGCGACCCCAGAGTTGCCGACATAATGATGGGCACATACATATACATGGCTTTCTCTTCCTGCCTCGCCATCTCGGCGTCATTCATGTTCTCATCAATGCAAACACGCTCATCGCGCATCTCAACACTCATGCTTCCAGCCAGCATGGCCGAAAAATATCTGGTGCGATACACAGTCTATTTCTTCCTATACATTGCATCGTTCATCATTGCCGCTCTTTGCGGTGAAGCTGGACGTCTGCTTGCAAGCCCCTCGGGCACTCCCAGCATATTCAGCGAAATTGGCAAAATCTTCTCATATCTCAGCCAATCAAAAGTAACCACATTCTTAATTCTATATTTGATTGGCGCTGTGTTATCTAACCACTCTTTCTACACCCTCGGCAGCTCGCTGTGGCCCCGCCACTCATTCTTCAAGACTTTCATTGTCTCGATTGCTTTCGGCATGATTTTAGTTATTATTCTCCCCTCTGAACTACTCATTCTCTTCTCTGAAGCATTCAAAGACTGCAACTGGTCTATCCTCGCACTCTTATATGTTTGGACCGCCGTTTGCTACCTCCTCTCTTGGATACGCTTCCGCTCTACGCAAATTGTTCAACCTTTTATGATGAACTAACATTATGGGTATTAAAGATAATCGTCCAATATACCTGCAGATTGCAGACTGGCTCATGGAGGAAATCCTTGCCGAGCACTATAAACCCGACGAGCGAGTGCCGTCTGTTCGCGATAGCGCAGCCCAATCGCAAGTCAATGCCAACACTGCCGTACGCGCTTACGAGCACCTCGAAAACGCAGGAATAATATATAACAAACGTGGTCTTGGATATTTCGTCGCCCCCGATGCTGCAAAAAAAATTGTAGAAATGCGCCGACAGGAGTTTTTCTCTACTGAAATGTCTTACTTCTTCAGCCGTCTACGCTCTATGGGCATGACCCCCGACGAACTCCTCGCTCACTACACAGATTTTCTTAAAAACTAAAAAATAGCAACACAATGTCAATTAGCGGCATTGTGTTGCCCTTTTTTCCGCCATTTCCTACATTAATTTTCCGCCATTTGGTACATTAATTTTCCGCCAATTTGACTAATTCTGATTTTTTTCATATATTTGCAGTCGAATAACTCACTAATAATCATGGCAAAAACAGAATATAAACCAAGAATTGTTGATGCTATCCTGCAACAAAAGTTACAGGGCATGGGAGCTGTGCTAATAGAAGGGCCAAAATGGTGCGGTAAAACTACAACTGCAGAGCAACAAGCAAAGAGCATTTTGTATATGGACGACCCATCTGCAAAGGATATGAACTTGTCAACAGCAAGCATAAAGCCTTCGCTTTTGCTTGAGGGCGAAACTCCTCGCTTGATTGATGAGTGGCAGTTAGCGCCGCAACTGTGGGATGCCGTCCGATTTACAGTTGACCATCGCAGCGATGACGGACAATTTATTCTGACAGGCTCTGCCGTGCCATTGGTCGGCGAGGATGATAAAAAGCGCATGCACTCCGGCACAGGGCGCATAGCTCGTCTACGAATGAGGCCGATGAGCCTATGGGAGTCTGGTGACTCGACCGGAGACATAAGTCTGCGTAAACTGTTCACCGGCGAACAACAAACAGCTATCTGCAAAACCGAATTAGAGCAGATAGCATACTTGGTGTGTCGCGGTGGATGGCCGAGAGCCACATTTCAAAAGCCGGAAATTGCTCTAGATAGGGCGACCGACTACTACGAAGCCGTGATAAACGTTGATATACAGCGCGTTGACGGTGTGCAGCGCAACCCCGATAGAATTGCGCGTTTGATGCGATCATACGCTAGAATGCAAGGCACACAAACCCCATTATCAGCAATATGCCAAGACATGAAGGCGAATGATAGCTCAACACTCGACGATAGAACTGTGGCCGCTTATATTAATGCGCTAAAACTGATATATGTTGTAGAAGATTTACCGGCATGGAATCCAAATTTACGCAGCAAAACTGCCATCCGCACAAGTGATACTCGCTACTTTATAGATCCGTCAATAGCTGTAGCTGCTCTTGGTTTAGGGCCAAAAGACTTGATAAACGACCTTAATACTTTCGGTTTCCTTTTTGAAGCAATGTGCATCAGAGATCTTCGCGTTTTTGCCGATGCTCTTAACGGTCAATTATATCATTACCGCGACAAAGATGGCTTGGAATGTGATGCTGTGCTACACCTACGCAACGGCAACTACGGCCTAATTGAAGTGAAACTCGGCGGCAATAAACTTATTGAAGAAGGTGCCTCTAATTTGATAAAACTATCTAAAAAATTAGATACAACTCGCATGAAAGAGCCGTCTTTTATGATGGTTTTGACCGCTATCGGAAATTTCGCTTTCAAACGTGAGGATGGCATTTATGTTGTGCCTATTTCTTGCTTGAAAGATTAATTTTTAAATGTTTTATGTGAGTTATATCGTGCAAAAGGTGTAAATTTGTTGCACATAATTAATATACCACATAAATGAAAACTTGGATGAAATGGGCAATGGTTTTGCCCCTAATGTGCAGCAGCGCAATGAGTGCGCAAACAGCTCGCACGCTAAAACTTTATAACTCAGCCGATAGCGCTTCTACGCTTGAAGTCTTTTTACCGGAAAATCCTACGGGAAGAGCCATTGTCGATTGCCCAGGCGGTGGATACGTGAATCTGGCTATGGATCACGAAGGTTACGATTGGGTGAAATATTTTAACGAGCAAGGCATTGCCTATTGCATTCTCTCATACCGTATGCCTCACGGCGACCGCAATATCCCTCTTTGCGATGCTTATCACGCCATCACCACTGTTCGCGACAGTGCCGAGGTGTGGCACGTAAATCCTTACGACGTCGGCATTATGGGCTTTTCTGCTGGTGGGCACCTCGCTTCATCTGTAAGCACTCACGCTCCTTTTGAAGCTCGCCCCAACTTCACTATTCTTTTTTACCCGGTGGTGTCTATGGATGCAAAAGAAACGCACCAAGGATCATGCGAAAACTTTCTCGGTGAAGGTCAAAACGACGCAAACCTTGTGCGATATTGGTCTAATTATAACGTCGTTAGCACTCATCTCGTACCTCCTGCCGCAATCTTCATGTCGGCTGACGATGGACTTGTGCCTCCGGCAACCAACGGCATAAAATATTATCAAGCACTTATACGTGCCGGCATACCTTGTGGTATGTACATCTACCCCTCAGGCGGACATGGCTTTGGATACCACACTGACTACGCCTATCACAATCAAATGCTCAACGAGCTTTCGACTTGGCTAAAAAATCTGCCGGCGCCAAAATCTGATGCCGTGCGCGTGGCTTGCATTGGCAACAGCATTACCGACGGATATGGTGTTGAAATGTGCAGCGTAAACGGATACCCGGCAAAATTGCAGCAACTGCTTGGCGAGGGATACAATGTACGCAATTTTGGCCGTAGCTCTCGCACTCTGCTCAACAAGGGAGACTATCCGTATATGAACGAAGAAGCTTGGCAACATGCACTCGCCTTCAATCCGAACATTGTTATCGTGAAACTCGGCACTAACGACTCTAAACCCGAAAATTGGCAATACGGCAAAGAGTTTGAGCACGACTTGCAACAAATGGTTGACTCTCTTAAAGCTCTCCCCGCCCACCCTCTGATTTACCTTGCCACTCCAATTCCGGCATTCAAGAGCACTTGGAACATTTCTGACTCTGTTATCACTGACGAAATTATTCCAATCATCCGAAAAATTGCTAAGAAAAACAAACTGCAAATAATAGATCTTCACTCGCAATTTAAAGATGACAATAACAACCAAATGCTCGACGATGGCATACATCCTAACGCTGTTGGCGCTGCACAAATGGCTAAAATAGTTGCTAATTCGCTCATGCAGACGAAATAACAAATAATAATATCAAAAAAAGTAGGCCGAGAGTTCTTTTCCCGGCCTACTTTTTTTATAGTTATTTACTTTTTAATTATTCGCTGATAATCTCATAAACAGTTGCTGTTCCGTTTACAGCCACTGAAGTGGTTTTATCGTTGAGAGTAACTTTAGCAAAAGCAGAGTTGATTGGTGTAGTTGCCAAAACATTACCCTTTTTATCATATTCTACAAACTCAGCTTTTGTATCGTTACCAAGCAAGAATGTATATGCTTTCACTCCTGCAGCACGAGAGAATTTAATAGCATCGGTGCTGCGGAATGCTGTTGTCGGATTGCGGTCAAACGCTGCCAACGCTGCTTGCGAATCGCTCGCTGTGAGCGAGAAGCCCAGATTTGCCAACGAGGGCGCATTAACTTTAAATGTACGAACTGAAGCCCAACTGCGTTTTTCCGACTCCAATTTGCGTATGCGAACATAACGAGCGTCTATGCCTTCGCCATTCCATTTAATATCGTATGTTTTAACCAAGGGCTCTGTAAGAGCTGTCCATGTTTTTCCATCGGCAGACACTTCCAAAATTGTATTATCAAAATAGTCTACGTCATCAACAGAATTGCGACCTTGACGTATATCTATCTCGCTAACCTTATACACATCACGAAGATCTAGACCTATCCAGTCGCCTGTTTTTTGCGAAGTTGCTGATGTGTAGTAAGTGGTTGTATCGTTATCGAGCATCAACTTATCGAGATTTGTTGCGAGGTTGCGGAATGAACCTATGCCTCGGTAAATTGTTGGCTGCTTACCGGTGAGTTTGGTGTAGAACGATGTCACCATGTCTGCCATAGCATTTTCGTAGAAAGGCTGCAACTTCATTGTTCCAGACTTATGTGCCTCATATGCAGCTTTGTCTTCGTCGCTCATGATATTTGCAACATAGCCGCTCCAGAATTTGCCCTGGTCGCCACTCTCATAAACTTTAATAAGATCGAGTGTGCGCAAGCCTCTTTCGCCAAGTTTGCTAAATTGTTCTAGCCACGGATGCAATTCATTAAGTAGTTGTTCATTGTCGCAATTTTGCTCCATGCGTTTATGCACGGTAGTTACTTTAGCAAACTCTGCCTTGAGAGCATCAAATTGCGCTTGTGTATAGTTACCTATTCTAAATGTCTCTGTTTCCCACGATTCGTCACGACGATAACCGGTTTCGGTATCAGCCGAATGTATAGCGAATGTGCGATACGCATCAGCACCCTTAGGCGCTCCAAGTAGTTCAAGGCCACGCTCCCAGTTGTCAATAGGATTGTAAGCACTCATGTTCCACGCATAATCAGACACACCATAAAGTGCTAACTTTGAGGCCTCGCCATGCTCCATTGGATTACTATGTATGCCGATTACCTCATTGGCGGTGAGTGTCGTATCAAGACCGTAAACCGGACCTTGAAGTATGTAGTTGCGACAATAATCGCTGACAGGATAGTTCCACCAGAATAATGCCGGACGCTGTATTAGCTTATCAACAAAATCCATAGTGTCGTGGGTGAGGTCTGAACATACAACATCACCGGTATAATATACTTCTACCGATTTATTTAAATCTCTGCCATAAGTAGCTAACGAGCCTTGCTCTGTCGGATTTGCCCACGAACGTGAATAGTCGGTAGGACAAATAATGAGATTTGCTACATCGCCTTTAGCTTTCACAAAGTCATTGGTAATGTTATTGAGTAGCTCAACTTGTTTGTGCGGATTTGTACCCTCGCCTTCTATATCATCAAAGAATATAGCAAAAGCGCGAACGCCCAAGTCGTACATCATATTAAACTTGTTAAGCAAGCTATCATAATCGGCCTGATTCCAGCGTATATCTTTGCCCGGATGTATTGCCCAAGTGAAGTTCACGCGATTACGATTGCATGCTTCTACAAGCTCATGGATGTTTTTCGCTTGATCGGCTGGATAAGGTTGTCGCCAATTCGGTGAGCTGTGATATGGATCATCCTTTGGACCATAAACATAGTTGTTCATTTTATTTTGTCCGTAGAAGTCTATCAATGACAAACGCACTTTGTGCGACCATGGTTCGCCATAAAAACCTTCAACTACACCACGATATGCCATCGATGGATAATCATTAATTACCATATATGGCAACTTCCCGTCTTTTGCTTGATCACTCGCAAAAATCTGTCGCAAGGTTTGCAACCCATAAAAGGCACCGACTTCATCGTAGCCGACTATGCTAATACCCTTTTTATCTATCGTCAATGCATATGCACCCGAAATCTCTTTCACTGACGCCTTTTTTGCTACTTTTGCACCAAAGTCAATTGACAATTTCACACCTTTTGGCGCCTGCGCAACAAACTTCACATCTTTGTCAAACTTCTTTTGCTCATCTTTGATGGCAATACCGCCCGAAATATCAAGACGATTTTGAAAATCAACTTCAGCTGTTTGTGGCGTCGGATTAATAACAAGCCCTTTGTGATCTACCTTTTGGCCGGGAACACGGGCAAATACTTGCTTCTCTGATCGTTGCGACGTTAGGTCGAACGACTCTTGTGCATATGTCGAAGCTACACTTAATGCTGCAAACGACAACGATAGCAGGAATTGCTTTGAAATATCCATGGAGTAATAATTAGTATATTATTAAGTTGTAATTGCAAATATACAGAAAATCTCGCGGATTTTTGGTAATTTTGTGCAAATAATTCATTGACATGAAACAGAAACTCGTATTAACGTTTTTATTTTTGACTGCTTTTATGGCAAACGCTCAAAATCCTTTCTTTAAGCCGTTTGATACTAAACATCAAACTCCGCCTTTCTCTCAAATTAATAACAGCCACTGGATGGAGGCTGTTGACCATGGCATCGAAATTGCCAACGGCGAAATCAACAACATCACTTCTCAAAAAGAAGCCCCAAACTTCAACAACACCATCGTCGCTCTCGAAAATGTTGGCGCTGACCTTAACCGCGTGCTTAACGTCTTCTTCAACTTACTTGAAGCTAATTCTGACGACGAAATGATGCAACAATCTATTGACATCTCGGGTAAACTCAGCGACTACTCTACTTCTATCATCCTAAACGAGGAGTTGTGGAAACGGGTGAAGACTGTCTTCGACAACCGCAATAACTACAACCTTGCCGCCGAAGACTCTATGCTCCTCCAAAAAACTTACGACTCTTTCGCTCAATCTGGTGCTACTCTTGTGGGTGCCGACCGAGACGAGTTTAAAAAACTCAGCGCCGAGCTTTCTCAACTCACTAACCAATTCGGCAGAAACGTGCAAAAAGAGTTGCCTTCATACAAAATGTATCTCAAAAAGGACGACCTCAATGGCCTTCCCGAAAGCCAAATTGAAGCCGCTGCTCTTGCCGCCGAACAAGACGGTCACAAAGGTGAATATCTTTTCACCCTCGACGCCCCGGTTTATATGGCTTTCATGAAATACTCTGAGCGCCGTGACCTCCGCGAAAAAATGTATCGCATGTACAACGGTCGTAACATCTCCGGCGAATACTCTAACATCGACATCATTAAACGCATCACTGAGCTTCGTCGCGAGCTCGCTAACCTGCTCGGCAAAGAAACTTATGCTGACAAAGCACTGGTTAACACCATGGCGCAAAAGTCGGAAAATGTTTACAACCTTCTCAATAGCTTGCGCGATGCTTACGCCCCCGCTGCTAAAAAAGAAATGGACGAACTTGCCGCTTTCGCCTCTAAATTAGAAGGCAAGAAAATGTCTATCATGCCTTGGGATTACAGCTTCTATTCTAACAAACATCGTGCTGCAAAATACTCGTTCGACGAAGAAGCTATGCGCCCCTATTTCGAGCTCAGCAATGTTATTGACGGCGTGTTTGGACTCGCTACTCGCCTATATGGCCTTCACTTCAAAGCTGACCCCGAAATTGAAGTTTATCACCCCGATGTTACTGCTTACGAAGTCACCGACAACGACGGCAACTACGTGGGCGTTCTTTATACTGACTTCTTCCCGCGCGCTTCTAAACGTCCGGGCGCTTGGATGACTAACTTCAAAGAACAATGGATTGAAGCTGACGGCACAAACTCACGCCCTCACGTGAGCATTGTTATGAACTTTACAAAGCCCGTTGGCGACAAACCTTCATTGCTTACTCCCTACGAAATTGAAACTTTCTTACACGAATTTGGTCACTCTCTGCACGGCTTGTTAGCAAATAGCAAATACCAATCACTCTCTGGCACTAACGTTTATCGCGATTTCGTTGAACTTCCGTCTCAATTCAACGAAAACTATCTCACCGAACGCGAATTCCTCGACACTTTCGCTAAACACTACATCACCGGCGAACCACTTCCCGACAACCTTGTAAAAGCGCTGATTGAGTCTAAACAATACGGTGCTGCATACTCTTGCATGCGCCAATTGCAATTCGGATACCTCGACATGGCTTGGCACTCTATAACTGCTCCGGTTGACGATCCAATCGCTTTCGAACGCGATGCCACTAAAAACGTACAAATGTTTGAACCCGTAGACGGATCTATGGTCTCTGCGCAATTCAGCCACATTTTCTCTGGCGGTTACGCTGCTGGCTACTACAGCTACAAATGGGCTGAAGTGCTCGACGCTGATGCTTTCGCTCAATTCAAGAAAAACGGTATATTCAACCCCGAAACTGCAAAATCATTCCGCGAGAATGTGCTTATGCGCGGCGGCACTGAAAATCCTGCCGATTTATATCGTCGCTTCCGCGGTGGCGATCCTACAATCGACGCTCTTCTCGAACGCGATGGCATCAAAGCTCCGAACAAAATCAAAGGTAACGGTGTTATTAAAGAAATACCAACCCATTAGGGCTCATGACATTTTTATATTAGCTATCAATTTTGAGGTCGCAACTCCTTCCGGTTGCGACCTTTTTTCATGTCTCAGTAAATTTTTAGTAAACAAAAGAGCATCCAATGCATTCACGCATCAGATGCTCCATATCCATTATTCTTTAACTTTTACTACTACGTCTGTTTCAGATATTACGTTTTGTTTAGATGTTGCATATACGCCCTGACATAATTATTGTGCCGGTTTCAATATTGCGAATGAAGTAAAGGAATGGACGATCAAACGTGATTGTCTTAACATTTTCATCAGGTCCTGCACTTGCCACTCCGGAGATGACTGTCACCGCTGCAGCAGTAGCTCCTTCTTCATATACTGACGTAAAAGTGCGCTGTTGTGTTGATAGACCGCAGGGAGTTGATATGCCGGCTTTGCTAAATTCAACAGTAGTTGGCAAGCCAATACTCTCCAAAAGGTTGGTGAGAACGCTATTTTGCTCAATTGTAAAACGTGGTAAACTTAGCATCACTCGTGTTGAGGCGCGACTCTCTGTTATAGCTTTCCATGTGCTATCGTCAAAGTTTTTCGAGAATGTGAAAATATCTTTGTCTGCATCCGGAAGTATGAAAATCATCTCTGCTTTCTCGTTTTTGAATGGTAACGAAACACCACAGCAATCATCTGTGTAGAAATAGCTTAGCGTTATTGCTCCTTTATGCATCATGCTCACTATTTCGTCGCCATTGCTGCCGTGGAATGTGGCGGTTGTGGTATTTTCCTTTTTGAATGGTGATGACCAATCACCTTGAAAATAGAGCGCGTTAAACAACATTATCTTTGTCTCCTCGCTAAGTGATGATACCACTTTCTTAATTTTATTGTTCGTCTTTTGGGCACACCATGAGTTCATCATGTCAACGGTCTCGGTTGACATGAAGTCGGCACTGTAAACCTCGGCATAAAAGAGCTTATTTATATTCGTTATATAACTTGACGGTGTGGCGACATTGTCTCCTAGCCAGATAGAGTTTGCCAATGTCATTTCTGCTCCATTATCTTTGTGTGGCAAATAAAGCTGCAACTTCGTGCATAAGCTATTAAAGTCACTAAGACTCGTATATTTGAGTGTATTGGCTATTTGCTCACCTTGCTCATCGTTCACCGAGTTCGCTACTAAACCCATACACAGGGCTATGCCTAGTGGCGAAATTGTGAAGTTGTTAGTCGCTTCATTTTTATAAATATCGCTGTATTTTTTTGATACATCACCTATCAAATTCGCTGAAAAGTTATTAATTGCCTCATTCGAGCTTTGCTCGTTTCGGCTCAGCGTGATCGTGCTAGTGTATGTCGGCTCGTCAAGCACCTTCACTAGTTTCTTTACTCCGTCGTCATTGCTGCAGCTGCTAAGCAGCGCTACGCAAATAATTGAACTTAATATCTTTTTCATCTCAGTATTGATTTTATTATGTTTAATAATTTATACCTATTATATCAGATCTTTTTGTTGAGTAGCTCTCACTACCGCTGCTTGTATTTAAAGTGAAATCTTCAGAATACCATCCATCGTAATATCCGCCCCAGCCCCAGTTCATGTGGTAAGTTGTCTCTAAACTGCCGTTTGCCTTGGAATATGAGTAAGGATTATTAAAACATGTTGGCTCTACTGAATCCGGACAATCCTCTAGACACATTAATTTAATATCGTATGTGTATGAAGTGCTGTTATAGCCATCACACACCCAAGTGTGACCTACTGTTGCGTTTGGATCTTTGCCCGACATTATTACTGGTCGACTCTTTATTAGATCTCTATAAACGGAGTTTTTGTCGTGATTGACTAACGTTGAATTGTAACCATATTTTTTTAGCGCGTCGTAAATTCCAGCCATTGTGCCTGATGATCCATCTATTGTATAAATAATGCCAATGGCGTTGCCTATTACAGCTAGGAAAGATGCTGTGGTTGTGGTTGCATAATGATTTGCCATTTCACTCCAATTAAATGAACTAGGATATTCGTAATATTTCATCACTTGACCCATAGCAACGGCAGTGCATCCTGCTGGATAATTATTGGGCGTATTTGCTGCGTACCCACCTGTTTGGTTCCAAGAGGTAGCTAATAGTGGCCCATATTTTGTAGCGTGTTCAGTGTTTCTAACAAGAACATACGAAACGGTTTCTGCACCACCGTAATTCCGATTGGCATATCCACTTGGTAATGTAAGTAGTTGTTCTTGTACTTCGGAAGGAAGACTTGAAAATTCAGATGTATTCTTGTAGGTGGAAAGCTGATAAACGGTGTATCCTTGTGCTTCCCATGAAGAAATACTGCTCGCTATTAAGTTTGTTACGTCATTATAAGATTTTGATTTTAACGTATTAAGTACTTCTTTGTGTGACGTATATTTAGTCCATTGTGAACGATATTTAGCTTTTATGCTATCCGGTTGTTCTGATATTTTGCTAATAATTTTCTTCTGATCACTAAGCCATACAGAAGTTCCTAAGTTCTTAGCTCCATCAACATCAAAGCTGCCGGTGTCGCTATGTGCAAGAATTGGTAAGTAGTCTTTTGTCGCAGAGATGATTATGAAACCTGCATTCTTCTTGTAGTTGACTACGTACATTAGTGGAGTGCCATTTTCTGAGTTGATAGGTATAATCTTATCAATCTCCTTACTTTCTGCTCTACTAGCTGACTTAGAACTATTGTAGTTTGTAGAAACATTTTTAATAGTTTCAATATTTACAACGAGTGTTGTGTCAGGAACATTGATGTAAACGGCATTGTTCTCTGGTACATTTAATTCGAGTTGTGTGTCATCGTTTGATGTACATGCACTCAGTAGCAGTAATGGTAATAATAAATAATTAATCTTTTTCATAGTTATCAAAATGTGTTTGGTTATAGTTCTCCAGTATATGTTATATTATTAGAAGTACAAATGGAAATTGATCCGGATTCGATCTCACCTATATAAATAGAAGTGTGAATTGATGAATCGAATGAAAAGCTCTTTGTGATATCGGTGCTATAATCGGTTATTGATAGAACGCATAGTCCTTCCGATACATCAAACTCAATAGTTAAATATCCAGAGTCATAAAGACACTGTATATTTTGCATAGCTGGAGCTTTCGGCCTTTGAGATTGGGCAGTTGCCTTTGATAAAATTATCGGATGTCCAGGATTGCCTACTCCCATCGCGCAAAATGAGGTTGCTGTGAATAGAAGTGCTATAAATACACTTTTGAAAAATTGTTGATTTGTACTCATAGTGT
>CAZJEA010000002.1:0-15471 GCA_964544895.1 uncultured Bacteroides sp.
CTACGCAAATCATCAACGAGGTTGGTGAGGTTAATAAATTGTTGTACACTCAGTTGTTCGGGTCTCAAAGCGAAAAGGGGCTCATCCGGGGGAAGAGAGACACCGGGAGGGATAAGACTTTTAAGTGAATTACGTAAAGTTTTGCGACGTTGGCCAAAAGAGGTTTTCACAACAGTTTTGAAGAGTTGTTGATTGCAGCCGAGGTCGGTGACATCGCTACGGCGCGTCATTTTAATGACACCGGACTTTACTTTTGGGGGAGGGTTGAAAACTTTTTCGCTTACAGTGAAAAGATATTGGACATCGTACCAAGCTTGAAGCAAGACGCTGAGAATGCCACGGGCTTTAGTTCCGGGAGGGGCAGCTAATCGTTCGGCGACTTCGCGTTGCAACATGCCTGAGCAGCAGACGACTTGGTCTTTGTAATCTAAGACTTTAAAGAAAATTTGAGAAGATATGTTGTAAGGATAGTTGCCGATGACGCAAAACTGGCGATTGCCGTAAAGTGTAGATAAATCCATTTTGAGGAAGTCGTCAGCAATAATTCTATCGTTGAGAGCGGGGAAATTAACGTTAAGATAGTCGACACTCTCGTTATCAATTTCAACCACCGTGACATCATGATCGCGTTGAATGAGGAATTGCGTAAGGACGCCCATTCCGGGACCAATTTCGAGAACGGGGAAAGAAATGAAATCATCTAAAGTAGCAGCGATGCGGTCAGCCACCGATAAGTCAGTGAGAAAATGCTGTCCAAGTGCTTTTTTTGGTCTTACTTGTGGCATTGGCTGAATATTTTAGTCATTGATTATGCAAAGGTAACAAAAAAATGCCGAAATTTGCAACAAACTTACATAACAGCAATGAATATTACGAATGATACCATTTATGTAGGCGTCGATGATGCCGACATTGAGCTTTTTGAGAGTCAATATGTCATGGAAAATGGGGTGACGTACAATTCGTATGTTATTCTCGATGAACATATTGCAGTGTTAGATACCGTAGATAAACGCAAGACTGGAGCATGGCTAGAGAACTTGCGCGTAGCACTGTCGGGGAAACGCCCGGATTATTTGATAGTGCAACATATGGAGCCGGACCATGCAGCGAGCATAGGGGCATTTGTTGCGGAATATCCGGAGGCGCGCATAGTGGCAACAGATGCAGCAATAAAGATGATGCCTTTGTACTTTGACGGAGTAGATTTTACGAGTCGAAGCATTGGTGTCAAAGAAGGCACAACGCTAGATCTCGGGAGTCACACACTGACGTTTTACATGGCGCCGATGGTGCATTGGCCGGAGGTAATGGTGAGTTATGACCAAAAAGACAAGATTTTGTTTTCGGCAGATGCATTTGGCAAATTTGGCATAATGAGCGACAGCCATGAGTGGGAATATGAGGCACGCCGCTATTTTATCAACATAGTAGGGAAATACGGCAAACAAGTACAAGCCTTGCTGGGGAAAGCATCAAAGCTGGATATTGCGAAGATATGTCCGCTACACGGGCCAGTGCTAAGCGAAAATTTGGGGCATTATATCGGGCTCTACGACACATGGAGCAGCTATAAGCCGGAGAGTGAAGGTGTGGTAATAGCGCACGCATCAATACATGGCAATACGGCAAATGCAGCTGAGAAGTTGGCTGAATTGCTGCGCAAGAACGGCACTCAGGTTGTAGTCTGCGATTTGACTCGCGGTGACCAATCGCGGGCAGTAGAGGCAGCATTTCAATATTCGAAGTTAGTGCTAGCGGCACCAACATACGATGCATCGCTATTTCCGCCCATGGCACATTTTTTACATCATCTGAAGCAAAAGAATTTTCAGAATAGACAGGTAGCTATAATAGAAAACGGATCGTGGGCACCAATGGCAGGCAAGCTTATGCAAGCATCAGTGTCAGAGATGAAAGATTTGACGTTGGTAGGGACTCCGGTGACCATACGAGGAGCGGTAAAGCGAGCAGATATGGTGGCATTAGAGGCACTTGCAGAAGCATTAAAATAGGAATACTTTTTACTCAATAATCAAAAACAAAAGACCAAATAAGATGAAAAAGCATTTGTTAAGTGTGGCCATAGCAGCAATGTTTGCGTGTGCCGCATACGCACAAGCTCCGGCATTTACGGAGACGACGTACTACAGACAACGTGCATCGCTATTTGAGCAATTGCCGGTAGAAAAAGACGATGTAATAATACTTGGCAACAGCATCACAGACGGTGGCGAATGGGGAGAACTATTTGGTGATCTTCATTTCAAAAATCGCGGCATCAGCGGAGATGTTATTGAAGGGGTGAAAAGACGTTTGCCGGCAATAACAGTTGGGCATCCACAGAAAATATTTTTGATGATCGGTACGAACGACCTCTCGCGAGGAGCCTCAAACGAGTATGTTATAAACGGCATCAAGGAAATTGTGCAAATGATACATCAACAGAGTGCAGAGACAAAGGTTTATGTGCAATCGATATTTCCGGTTAATCCGGCATTTAGCAATTTCAAGGGACACTCGGGACACACACAAGATATACTGGATATCAACAAGGCGCTTAGTGAATGTGAGTCAGAGTGCAACTACACGTTTGTAAATGTGCATGCGGCGTTGGCAGATAGCGAAAACCACATGAGCACCCAGTATACGAATGACGGGCTACATTTGCTGGGACCGGGCTATATAGTGTGGCGCTCGGTGCTTCTACCGTATTTGAAATAGATATTTTATTCGGGCCAGGGATGTCGGAGTGTCCGAAAATGGACAGGCTGGCGGGTGTATATGATTGATTTTCAACGGCATTTGCAGAGAGTGCATTTTTCGTGTATTTTTGAGGCGAAAAGAAAATGTGAGCCATATGAAAATTTCATATTACCTCCCCAGCCTATTAATCACTGCAATTTCGGGCAGTGCAATGGGGCAAACCGCAGCGACAGACACGGTTGGTACACAATTAAAAGAGATTGTTGTAGAAGCAGATCTACAGAATAGGTCGACAGAAAAGACGACTTATATACCGGATAAGCACGCAAAATCGGTGTCACACAATGCGATAGATTTGCTATCGCATATGGCAATACCGCAAATAAGCGTGAATCCGGTAGACAACACTGTGCAGACAATAAAAGGCGATGACATAGCCATATACATAGACATGAGTCCGGCGAGCAAGGGCGAGAAAGATGCGTTGCGCGCAGAGGATGTGAGACGAGTGGAATATTATGTAACGCCAACCGACCCGCGTTTTAATCACGAGAAATATGTTGTAAATATTGTGCTGCGTCATTATGAATATGGAGGTTATGCGAAGTTTAATGCCTACGAGAACTTTATGGCGGGTTCGGGCGGAGGCTCGGTCTATTCGAAGGTAGCGTATAAGCGAATGACGTATGATATATATGCTGCGGATAAATATACGGACCGCCATCATACGGGCACAGAAGAGCGTTCGATATACAGATTGCCGAAAGCAGACGGAACACTGAACGAAATAGTCAGAGACAATACACTCAACTACAGCCGCTACCAGGAAAATGCGTTTAGCAGCTCAATACGCGCGAAATATCAGTCAGATAAAATATCGGCAACAAATGAGATTTCACTGACAACAACCAATACGCCACGCAATAATCAGCAAGGCGAGGTTAGTTTCTCGAACGCCGATTATGAGACGAGTTCATATTTAGACAGGAATGGGTCGAAAGTAATAGCACCGACATGGGAAGGGAACTATTACTTTGATATGGGCAAAGGCTACACTATGCTCTTGATGCCGTCGTTTCAATATCAATATACGAGGATGAATAGGTTGTACACGACCTCGAATACGGACATCGTGACGAACGCCTCAGACAAAGCGGCAATGTTGTGGACCCAAGTACAGATAAACAAGACAATAAACGAGCACAACACAATAGATGTAAACGGTTATTATATCTATAACTACGACGATGTAAACTATGAGGGCAGCACCGACAGCGGCAGCAAGTTTTATCAAACAGCGTACGCCATAATGCCGGCATACACGGCACAATATGGGAATGTGTACAGCCGATTAATGACGGGAATAATTGGAGAGCGCAACAAGGTTGGCGGGACTAAAAATTCGAGGTTGTCGCCGTTTCTTGATTTGAGTGTGCAATATACTCCAACCAGGAAAAGCTCGTTTGAATTTGAGTTCAGCTACAACGTGAATGGAGTTGAGCCAAGCGATAAGACGCCGGATGTGATACAGCAAAATGAGTTTATGTATAAAACCGGTAATGCGAATTTGAAGAATAGCAATTTTTATTTAGCTGACATTTCATACACATGGTTGGCAAATAATCGTTATTCGCTATCGGGATATGCACGGTATAATCACAAGACTAAATACTGGGTAGCAGAATATACGCCCAATGGGCCAAATGGCACGATATTGCGTTCGATGACAAACGACGGAAGCGCCGAATCGTTACAAATAGGGTTGAGTGGCACAGCCAAGCTATTTAACCGGTCGTTGGTGCTGAAGGCGAATCCGAAAATGTATGCAGACAAACGCGAAGGGATATATGCGAAGACGAGTACGAACTTTACGGTTGAGCTACAAGCGACATATTATTTCGGGAAATTTTACGTTAGTGCGTACTACAACTCACGCGTGAAAAGGCTAACACAGTATATAGTCAGCGAAGACGAATATGATAAGCGCTCATCATACCAAATAAAGGGAGGATGGAAAAACGGGAATTGGAACATTACGTTGTCAGCGACAAATATATTTAGGCGAGACTGGCGAAGCGGCACATCGCGATTGGTTAGCCCATATTATGAGAATTACACTACTGACTACGGAGCAAGCCGCCACCAATTTGTGCAATTGGGAGTAAGTTATACATTCGGTTTTGGTAAGAAGATGCGTCGCGGAGATGAAGTTGGGTCAAAAGAGTCAAAGAGCTCGGCAATTATCAAATAAACGATGGCTATTTGATCTGCGGCTTACGTAAGAAGGAAACCGTTTTGGTAGGAATAGACTCTAAGACGTAAACAGAATCGCGCAATTTGAAACATTCGAAAGCCGAAAGGTTGTGAATTTTCATAGACGAATAAATGGCATTTGGGACTGCGGCAACAGCAAAAGGAGCCACCGAAGACGTGGTGACGACAAGGCTGTCGCCGCAGTCAGTAATGTGGCAATTAGTGGAGAGATTAGCGATGTGCTGCGGGGAATAAGGGAGAATGGTTTTTATAGATTTTTCGCCGCGTAGTCGCGAGAGGCCTTGTTTGGTGTATTTGTCGCCAATAGCCACCAATCCGCGATTGCAAAGCGGATCGGGGATGAATGCGCGGGTAAAAGTGTTGTTGGCAGAGCACGGAGTTTCTCCTTTTGGGAAGACGACAGTGTAGCCGGAGCGCACGCAATCAATTAAAGAGTCGTATCGCGACTTGATTTGATACTTGTATATGCCCATAATTGTCATAACAGCCACAGTAGCGACAACAGAAGCTGTTGCCAGATATTTGTTGTCGGGGAGTAACTTAAGAAGGAGAATGATGGTGAACAACGTCGGAGCGGTGAGCTGACGAGGCGAGGTGAAAGTGAGCATAGCCAATAGCAAAGCGGCAATGATTGCAGTGACTAAGATGATATTTTCGTTGAGAAAGAGGATGGCTTTTTTGCGTTGCAGGCATAGCCACACCAAAGCTGCCAAGGCTGCCGGGGCTATAATAGAATAGCACAGGTCGGCGCCTAAAGCGGTCAGTTTATGCGAGAGTGCAGCGAGAGAGAAGCCACCACCTTGTGCGGCATGAGCCATGTTTCCCGGGGCAAAGACTTCAACGGCAGTACCAACGATAAAAGCACAAACTACGGGTATGGGCACACGTTTTAAGATGGCACCAAGAAAGAGTGCGGCACACAAAGGCAGTGAAAAGCTTTCTTGTAAAGAGCCGACAAAAGCGGCATAAAGGATGAACCACTTAGACGAGACCTTACGCTGCAAAGCGAGGAGGAAAGCGACAACCGCTACCCCAACCCACATGTAGTTTACGGAATAGGAGACTAAAGTTAGCAAGACCAATCCGGGCTGAGGGATTGCGACCAAGAGTAAAAACCAAGCGACAGCATATAGAGAGAAAGAACGCTTTGATGGGGCGACCAAACGGCAAGTAAGCAACCACAAGACGCCGAACATAAATGCATTGAGCAGTCGATAGAGAGAGATAGGCACAAGATTTAAGAGTGCCATGACGAGAACGTGCACCAAAAAGCGACCGTTGGTGGTGACATAATGGTGGCACTGAGTAGAGAAGCACTGAGCTAAAGAAGTGACGCGCACGCCGTCGCCGGAATGGTGAGTGGTGTCGGCAAACATATAGCCCAAGTCGTCGCCCGTATGAATAGAGAAGCAATTAAGGACGAAGAAGGTGGCAATAATGAGAGCTAGCCACAGAAATTCGTATTTATTTTTACGGGGCATCAGAAGCGAGCGTGAATAGTTTGTCGCGGCAACCCGCGACGGAAGCTAATAATGCCAATGTGGCGGTGGCTGTCAATAGCCATGCCTACGGAGAGTTGTTTCATGATTTTGCGCCAGAGGTTTCTGCCTTCGGTGGTATTTAGGCAAGTAAAAATAATGTTTTCGGCATCGCCAAAATCGGTAAATGCCTCGGGTTTGTCGACAATCATAGCCGAAGCATTACCAACAGTGGGGACACCGGCTTTAGCCGCGAGGTCATGCCAACGGTTATCGCCAATAACGACAACGTTAGCGGGGCGTAAAAACACTAAAAGGCGAAAGACAGTGCGAGCAGTTTTTCGGCGACGGCCGAAAAGGGCATCAATTTCGGGATAAGCATAATATTTAGCATGTTCGCCAATGACCTCGGTGATGACACGGTAGGCCCACGGAGAATGGACACCAAATCCATGTCCGTGGCGCCACCGAGAGAGATATTTAGCGAAAGCAGTAGCCGGTCTTAGCTTCACTTTTTCAGGGGATTTTTACGACGCGAGTCATAAACGATAGCGCCGATTAGCAATAAGTAAATTAAGATTATAGAGATGTAAGCGATGTTGCCGGTGACGTGGATGCTTTCGGGGTTGAAAGTGAGCACTACATTATGCTTGCCCGCGGGGACTTGCATAGCACGAAGCACATAGTTTACACGGCCGAGTTGCGTTTCATTGCCATCGACAGTAGCGTGCCAACCCCAAGGGAACCACACTTCAGAGAACACGACCAAACCGCCATTTTTGCTATCGACAGAGTAAGTTAACTCGTTTGGAGTGTATTTGTTGAGTTTCACGACATCGCCATCAGCGACGGGTTTAGCTTCGCCCAATACCTTGGCAAATGATTTGTCAGCAACGGCTTGAGTTGCGGGGTTAAGAGAAGCTAAGGCGTTCATTTCGGCATTAGCGCCGTCGACATACTGAATGTCGCTAACGAACCACGCAGCGCCAAGGGCATAGTCGTTTTTGACGAGGCCTGATTTAGTGATGATATAGCGAGTGTTTAGCATATCAAACACATTGTAATCAGCCTTGAGTTGTTTCATAACCTTTTGTTGATCGGCCGGAGCAGAAGCGATAAGGGAGTCTTGACGCACTTCGGGGACATAGTCGCCAACAGCGATAGCGGCTTGCATGCGGCGATCAATGAGGTCGTTATAACGGTTAAGTTTAGCAGCATGATAACCACCCACCATGTGGTGGTAGAAAGAACGGCGAGCATCGCCGAAAGCGGTCAGGTCAACGACGCGATAATAATCTTTGTCTTGAAGGATGGCTTTATCAATGTCGTCAGCGGCGAGAGGATCGACAGCAGCGACGCTATCTTCGACAAAGCTATCGGTGGAGATGTAACGTTTATCGACAGTGTAAAGGTCAACCAAAACCAGCACACCAACAATGGCAGCGCCCAGAGTTTTCTTAAGGGTGCCACGCATGGCGAGGATGATTACGGCGGCACCCAAGACAAGGTATATCAAAGAGCGGAAAGCGTCGCTACTTACCATGTTGTAGCGCAACTGCTCGATGTTTGCGAGGGTAGTTTTAAAGGCATCTTGTACTTCAGCGGGATATTGTCCGAGTTGGGCGCGAGCGCTATCGAAATAAGCAAGTTCGTCGGAGCTGAAGGCGTCGCCAAAGATGGCGGGTCTCACCCAAGCGAAAAAGCAAATCAGAATCAGAAGTCCGAAAGAGCAAGCCACGGGCTTTATGTAGGTTTTTAGGGGAGCTTCGTCAGTAAAGACCTTTTGCAGAGCCAAGACGCCAAGCAAAGGCATACATAAAGAAGCGATGACAAGGGCAGTCTCGGCAGCTCGGAACTTATTGTACAAGGGCACGTTGTAGATCATGAAGTCGGTAAACGCTTCGAAGTGATTACCCATAGCTAACAAGATAGAGAAAACGGTCATAATCAACAGCGACCATTTTATGGGTCCCTTAACGATGATGCATCCGAGCAAGAAAAGAGCGCAAATGATGGCGCCGACATAGAACGGGCCATTAGTCATGCCTTTGCCGCCGAAATATTGGCCGAACTGAGGTATAAGTCCAAAGATGTCGTCGTTTTGCATATCGTAATCGTAGGCGGGGAGTTTGTCGAGGGACAAGAGCGTGTTTTGGCCTTTTTCGGGGCGAATAGTAGCACCGCCTTTGATATTGGGGATGAGCAGGGAGAAAGATTCGGAGGGGGTATTACTCCAGCCGCCAATTTCAGACTTAGGCAGGCCACCGGTAGGTTTTTCTTTGGGTTGCTCGGAGTCGGTTTTATCGGTAGAGACAAGTTCGCTTTGAGCGCGCTTAGTTTCTTTGGAATATTCGTAGGTATTGTATAAACTTGGAGAGTTAGCACCGAGTGCCAAAAGGCCGCCAACGAGGCAAGATAGAGAGCCAATGAGCCAGCCTTTGAATGAATGTTTAATCAGAGCGACTACCAAGTATGCAATGGCAAGCGTAGCCAATAAGAAAAGCGAATAGTAAGTGATTTGCGGGTGGTTGGCATTGAGTTCGAGCATGGCGAAAAGCCCCATAAGAGCGCCGCCAAGGAACCAACGGCCACGGTAAGCCATAATCAAGGCGCCAATTGTAGGCGGGACGTATGTGAGAGCGAGGAATTTCCAAATATGTCCGGCACCGATGATAATGATGAAGTATGAAGATAATCCCCAAGCGACAGCGGCAATGAGAGCATACCACCAACGCATTTTGAGGCAGTAGCAGCAGATGAGCATGCCGAACATCATCATGAAGAGCAAATTGCTGGGAGACGGCAAACCCAAGCCGTAGAGAGAATTAAGCCAGGTGAACAGCGAATTAGAGGGATATTCGGGGGAGATCTGGAAAGTGGGCATACCCGAGAAAAGGGAGTTAGTCCACAAAGCTTTTTCGCCGGTAGCGGCAGCGAAAGCGCGCCCTTCTTCGCCATTAGCAGCGCCTTGTTGCATGTCGTGCTGCGCGAGTACGTTACCGTTGAAGTTATCGGGGGCAAAGAACGCCACCGAGACTAAAGCCATAATAGCAATAGAGAGAAAAAAGCCCCACACTTGAGGTTTACGAAGTGCGGATTTAAGACTAGAGATTATATTATCTGAGCTCATACAAAATTATTTATCGTGCAAATGTACAAAAAATTTCAAAAACGGTGACTTAGGCGGGGATATAAAAAGAAGTCGTGGCAGCTAATAATATAGCCGCCACGACAATTAGAGATGATTTATATCAGTAATGACTATTCCCAACCGGGGTTTTGAGTCAAACTCGGGTTCAAACGAATTTGCTCAGAAGGAATTGGGTAGAAATATTCGCGATTGCTGAAAGTACGAGTCATGCCGTAAGAAGCGTCGATGTAACCATTCTTGTTGCTGACTTGGACGTCAGAAGCAGAGATGTTAGCGCCGAGTTGGATGTTGGGGTGTTGAGCAGAGTCGAGCAAGTCGAGTTTGTGCCAACGAACGAGGTCCCAATAACGAGTGTTCTTATCGAGCATAAATTCGGCACGGCGGCAACGACGTATTTCCCAGAGCAAGCTAGAGACGCCCATGTTGTTAGCGGGGTCGTTCATGCTAGAGAGGCTAGCAAGAGTTTGGTCGGGGAGGCCGGCGCGTTTGTAAAGCGGGTTGAGGTAGTTAGCGACATCGCTATCGGTGAGAGTACCGAGTTCGGCTTTAGCTTCAACGTAAGCCAAGTAAACGCCGGCTTGCCAGTAAAGCGGAGCGCTAGTGTAAGCGCGGTTAGCAGTAGTAGCATCGCCGTACTCAATAGAGAGGTTGTCGAATTTAGCTACGCCATAACCGGTAGAAGAGACCATGTCCATGGTGTTGCTACGAGCCCAGGTTTTGCCAACGTAGTAAACGACGGGGTCAATGATTATAGAGAGGCGGCCATCGCGAACGGCAAGAGGTTTAGCGATAGAGTAGTTTCCGCTAGCGTCGAGTTCGCCTACGTCAGATTTGTCAAGAGAAGTAAGAGCGAGAGGTTTACCGTCGGCGAAGAGGAAGCTATCGAAAGCGTCTTTAGTGATGCCGAGGATGCTAGTAGAAGAGCAAGTCCAGTCGAGCAAAGAGTGCATGAATACGCCTTGTTCGTAGGGTTTCATGAAAATAACTTCTTTGTTGTTGAGGAGCGTAGTGCGAACAGAGTTGTAAAGAGCTTGATAGTCGCTTGTGATAGAGTAGCTAGTTAAGAGCGGAGTGCAAGCTTTAACTACTTCGTTGTAGTAAGTTTCGCCACGGCTTGTGTTGCCGGTGTATTTGCTGTAAGCAGCTTCGAAGAGGCAAATGTCAGCTTTCATAGCATAAGCCAAGTCTTTACTCCAAACAGTTTTGCCGTTTTGAGCTGTGATGTTAGCAGCAGCGAAGTCGAGGTCAGCGAGGACGAAGTCCATGACTTCGTCGCGGTCGGTGCGAGGGCCGTAAAGTTCGGCATCGTCATCGGGGTCGAGAGCTTTTTCAACCAAAGGCACATCGCCGTACATGCGAACCAATTGATAGTATTGGAAGGCGCGATTGAGGCGAGCTATGCCGAGGAAGTTATTTCCTTCGGTAGAGCCGTTAAGAGTACCGCTAGTTACGCCTTCGATGATAAGGTTGCAACGACGGATTTCGGTGTAAGGGTCGGTCCAGTTGGAAGAGCTGGCGGGGACGTTAGTGTAAGTCCAGTTTTTGAAACCTACGCCACCACTAACGATGCCACAAGCTTGGTCGTCAGAGAGAGAGGGGAAGTAGAATTCGCCGGTGCCGGAACCGTTTCCATAACCAGAGTAGTTATTGTAAAGGGTGTTACATTGGTTCTCAACGTTAACGGTGTTACTCCAGTAATCAGCGTTAGCGGTTTGTTGAGACAGGGGATAACGATTGTCGTTAATGAAGTCATCGCAGCTGGTTAATGATGCGCCGACTAAGGCAACCATACCCATAAAATATATCTTTTTCATTTCTATTCTTTTTAGATGGTTAGAATGTAACTTGTAAGCCGAAAGAGTATGAACGCATCATAGGAACAGTGCGGCCATAAGTACCGTAGCCATTGTCGCTAGAGAAAGATCCGTATGAACCAGTAGCGATTTCGGGATCGAGTTTGTATTTACCGGCACCATTGTAAAGGAAGAACAAGTTTTCACCGCTGAAATAGATTCTAGCTTTTTGGATGTAAGCTTTGCGAGTGATTTCGCGAGGCAAAGTGTAACCGAGAGTCAAGTTTTTGAGGCGGAGATAAGCCATGTTAATCAAATATCTGGTTTGTGGGTAGTAGTTGTATTTACCGTAACCGATGTTAGATATAGTACCAGTGCCGGCAGAGCCTTCGTACATGTTAGGATAGTCGTTGTTTTGGTCTATTTCGTAGCCAACAACTTTACCATCTTCGATGATGTAGTGGTTGTAAGATTGTTGGTGTTCGAAAGTACCCAAACCGGCTTGAGCTTGAGGAATAACCATAGAACCGGTCATCCAACGAGAGCGTTTGCCCACGCCTTGGAAGAAGAGGTCGATGTCGAAGTTGTTCCAGTTAGCGCCGAGGCGGAAAGAGTATTCGTAACGAGGGAGTGCGTTACCAATAACTTTGAGGTCGCCGTGGTCTTCGAGAGTACCGGCGCCGCCGTCGATTTTACCGTCGCCGTTGAGGTCTTTGAATTTGATATCACCGGGGCCGTAAACGAAGTTACCGGTTTGAAGGCCTGTTTGGTCAGCTACGCCGGCAGCATAGATCCATTTGCCGTTAGCGTCTTTACCGGTGAAGTCAGATTCTTCGAAGTAACGATCAGTTTCGAAGCCCCAGATATCGCCGTAGTAAGTGCCTTCGCAGTAGTTGCTGCTAGCGGGGTTGTAAGAGTAGATAGAATTAGTTGGGTTGTTCCATTTAGTGATTTTGGTGCGAGCGTCAGCGAGGTTGAAGTTAGCATATACGCCGACTTTACCAAATGTGTGGTTCCAGCCGATAGAAAGTTCCCAACCTTTAGTGCTAAGGGCACCAGCGTTTTGGTAAGGAGCGCTAGCGCCGAGGACTCCTGGGAGCACTTGACCGGGAGCGAGCATGTCTTTAGTGTCGCGTTTGTACCAGTCGAAGCCGAAAGTGAGGGAGTTGTTAAGGAAACCGAGGTCAAGACCTACGTCAGTAGTTTTGATGCGCTCCCAAGAGAGAGACGAAGAAACGAGAGTAGGCATGTTGTATTGAGTGAGTTTTTGGTTACCGTTCAACCAATAGCTAGAAGAGGTAGAGCGGGCAGAAACTACAGAAAGGAACATGTTGCTACCAACAGCTTCGTTACCAATTTCGCCGTAGCTAACGCGAACTTTACCGTTGCTGATGTATTTTTTCAAATCTTTGAAGTAAGCTTCTTCAGAGAATCGATAACCGGCAGAGAAAGAAGGGAAGAAAGCCCATTGGTCGTTAGCGGGGAAACGGCTAGAGCCGTCGTAGCGACCGTTAACCTCTAAGAGGTAAATGCCTTTATAGTCGTAGTTGACACGGCCGAAGAAGCCGGCAGTAGCGCGGTGAGTGTTAGAAGAGCTAACGCTATAAGTGTCGCTGTTAGTAAGAGCGAGGTCGGGCAAGTTGTAGTCAACGAGGCCGTTACGTTTTGTGTAAGTATAGTTGTACTCTTCTTGTTCGGCGGTGAAACCAGCCATAACTTTGAGGTTATGATCTTCAGCGAACGTGTGGGCGTAAGTAGCGAAAACGTTAGTTGTCCACATATCATCTTTGTAGTTGCTCTTAGCAGCATAAGAAGTTGCTTGAGTGTAAGATGTGTAGTCGCCGAAAGCGTTAGCGCTCCAAGAGTTCCACAAGGTGTAAGGAGTAGCAGCAGAGTCGCTGTTTTGGTTGCGGAGGTTATAAGTGAAATCGGCTTGCAAAGTTAGGCCTTTGAGGATTTCGGCTTGCAACCAACCTTGGATGCGAGATTGGGTGGTAACAGTTTTGTCAACGTGAGAGTTTTTGCGGATACCGATATCGTTACGGAAGTCTTTGATGTTGCCGTCAGCGTCGCGCACATATCCGTAAGTTTCGAAGAACGGAGCCCAACGCCACAAATATTGATAAGAGTTACGGTTAGTGTTGGGAGAAGAATATTCGCGGTCGCTGAAGTTGAAACGAGCACCGGCTTTCAACCATTTGAAAATTTCGGTTTGGATGCTAGCGCTAGCCATATAGCGATGCAATTTATCGGGGTTGTATCTCATGAGGCCTTCTTTGCCGTCGTATCCGAAAGAAGCGCGGTAAGATGTTTTGCCCGAAGTGCCTTCCAAGCTAACGTTATGTTTTTGCGATGGAGCAGTTTGGAACAAAGTTTTTTGGATGTCCCAGTCGGCATAGCGCAACCATTTGCCGTTGATGACGCGATAGTCACCCACGTTGTTTTCGTCAACATATTCGGTGAGCTCGCGGTAGCTGTCGTATTTTTTGCCGCCGTGTTGTTCTTGCCAAGCTTGAGCGTAAGGGAGCAAGTCTTCGTATTGCATGCCGAAAACGTCTTTATCGGTACCGGCGCGATAAGCAGATTGTAGAGCGGTAGTGATGTTGTCGACAGTGTTAGCGAATTGAGGCAAGATTGTAGCTTCGTTCCAAGCGAAGTTGTTTGTATAGCTTAAAGAGACGCGATCTTTAGAAGAGCCGCCTTTGGTGGTAATTAAGATAACACCGAAAGCAGCGCGTGTGCCATAAACGGCAGAAGAAGCGGCGTCTTTAAGTACAGAGATCTCGGCGATGTCGTCGGGATTAAGGAAAGACATATCGTCAACGGGTACGCCGTCAACAACGATGAGGGGGCTAGAGTTGGCGCTATTAGAGAGAGTACCAGTGCCACGGATCTTGATAGACGGGTTAGAAGAGAAGTCGCCGTTAGAAGTTGTGATAGTCAAACCGGGGACAGTGCCTTGCAAAGCACGAGCAGCGTCCTCAACGGGACGGCTATCCATGACTTTAGCAACATCAACAGATGCGACAGCACCGGTTAAATTAGCTTTCTTTTGAGAGCCATAACCAACGACAACTAATTGGTCGAGTTGTTCGGCAGTTGGTTTAAGATAGACGACAACGTTGTTAGAGGCGACAACCTCTTGAGTGCTATAGCCCACGTAACTAACTTTGAGTTTAGTGCCGGGCTTAACTCTGACCGTAAAGTTACCGTTCACGTCAGTTGTAACTCCGGTAGAAGAAGCGCCCTTTTGAACGATACTAGCACCTACAATAGGCTCATTGTTCTCGTCGAGCACCGTGCCATGAATGTTCACAGCAGCTTGACCTTGAGCTTGCGGCTCGGGGTTAGCCAGGGCGAACATTTGTCCGCTAAAAGGCATGCCACAAGTCAACAGCAATGTCACTAAAAGATGTTTACTCATAAGTTGATTTTTAAGTTTAAAATAAATTATGGTATGTTTAAAATCTTAGAAGCAATAGTTCACTATAAATTTGGCGGTAGAGATCTACAAGCCAAAGGCATAGAGCAATTAACAAATATTATAAACTAAGTACGTCTTTAAGGGAAGAAAGAGCAGGTATTTAATTTATTTTTGGCAAATTAAGTTATAATTTTTAAACCGTGCAAATTTTTTGTTTAAAAAGTTGCGATATGCAACAAATTCGTAACAATCAGAGAGTCAAAACCATAAATAAGTTGCATCTATCATAGGCAGCATGATAATCGGCTACGGGTTTAAACCCGAGTTTTTCGTAAAGGTGAACGGATGCGGCGAGGGCAGTGTTAGCCTCTAAGAAAATTTTGGGAACGCCGAGGCGTCGAGCGTAATCGATAAGCGCGAGGCCGAGTTTGTGACCGGCGCCACAATTTTGGGCCATAGGGTCGACAGCCATTTTAGCCAGCTCGTATGAGTTGTTGTCGCAGTGGTGAATTAGAGCGCAGCAACCCACGACAGTATCACCGTTTTTAGCAAAAAATATTTGACCGCCGTTGTCGATGATAACACCTTTCGGATTGCCCAATGTGTGTAAATCGCACTGTTCGAGTTTAAAATAGCGCTGTATCC
>CAZJEA010000002.1:15571-46486 GCA_964544895.1 uncultured Bacteroides sp.
GGATTGCCCAATGTGTGTAAATCGCACTGTTCGAGTTTAAAATAGCGCTGTATCCATTGTTTGTTTAGACGTACGAAGTCGGGGGTGTATTTAGGTAGCCAGGTTACTATTTCAATATCCATATATACAAAGAGTTTTGGTAACAGCGAAGGCTGCCGAGGGGCAGCCTTCGTGCGTTAGTCACACATTATAAAATTAAATAAGTATCAATATTATTTTACAAGTACTTTAGTTGCTTTGTTGCCTTGACGTTTGATGAACAAACCGTTTTGGGGATTAGCAACACGGATGCCTTGGAGGTTGAAGTATTCGACGGGAGCATCTTCAGCGTCAACAGCGATAGAATTTACAGCAGAGCTGGAATTATTGGCAACTTTAACTTGAACAGCTTTAACTGTAGCACCATTGTAAACATTGAATGTAACGCCTTGTTGGTCCCATTTATCAGTAATATAATCGCCATTTTCATCTTGAGCGAATTTTTTGAATTCAGAGATCGTGAATTTGTAGACATTATCTTCACCTTCAGCAGAAACAGCTTTAGCAGAGAAGTTATACAAAGAAGTAGAATAATCGCTAATAGGATGTATAGCACCAACGCCCCACCCTGCAGCAACACTACAATCAGCATTTGAGATAGACAAAATAACATCAATTTCATCATCGTCAGCAAAATCTTTAAACTCAGAGAGCAAAAGGTTGTTGCCAGACAAATTGAGGGTGTAAGTAGTAAATGCGTCTTCAGATACGGGTTCTTTTAAGACAGCACTTTTGAGGACTACATCACCAGTTGTTGCATACTGCAAATAAATTTGTTTAATGCTTGATTTTCCGGCAGCATCGAGAACATATTCGAGAGTTGTTTCGCCAGCAGTAGCGGCAGTGCTACCATCAGAAACATCTCCGTTGTATTCGGCTCTGAGGGTCAAAGTAGCCTTAAGAGGCTCAGCGAATTCGATAACAAGAGACTCATACTCAGAGTAATCGGCACCATCAAGCCACCAACCTCTGCCAGCATAAGCTTCGTCATAGGTAATAGTTTTTGTTGTTGCATCGTAAGAAGAACTCCAACCAGAGCCGCCGAAATTGCCAAGGATGTTCAAATCTGCACTTGCAGAGAGTGAAACGGCTGCGATAGCAGCGAAAGAGAGTAAATGTTTTAACATACAGATTTAATTTAAGAAGTTAATATTAAGAAATTAGAATTGTTTTTACATGAAATAAAAGAGCAGCGGTATGCAATTGTAGACAATATCTAAACATAACATAAGGCAACCCAAAGTTACAGACATTGGTTCTGAAGCAATAATACTATTTTATCTTTTTATTGACTAAAACAAAGAAAAGAGGATTCATTGCTTATTAATTGCGATGTTTACAGACTGTGTAGGCAAACCGTCAACGCAGACAGTAACGCGAGCGTTGCCGGAGGATCTAGCAGCTTGAAGAGAGATTAGTGCACGGCCGAAATAAGTAGGCAACACGTTGCCACCGAAGTGGTCTACGCGTCTTAAATCGCCGTTATCGAGGGCGAGCAAACGAGCTTCGCCATCGACAGAAACGGTAACCTTGCGGTCGTCGGTAGAGACTTTGTTGCCATCGTTATCAATGAGAGTAATGCCGATAGTTGCGACATCAGTGCCATTAGCGCGCAAAGAAGCGCGATCGACATCGAGTTTACAAGCAGCAGCTTTGCCAGAGGTGACGAGTTTGTGTCGGGCGACCACAACGCCATCGTTGTAGGCAACAGCTTCGATATATCCGGGAGTATAAGGGATGTTCCAGATAATATTGTTGTTTTGGAAATCGGCAGTTTTATTTCTACCCATAACCTTATCGTTGACAATAAGTTCAACCTCTTGGCAGTTTGAGATTGTAGAGACTTGCAAGATCAAGCCGTCGTATGCGGGAGAGAAGTTCCAGTGGGCAGCCATTTTGGGCCACTGCCAAAGGTCGCGACCATGCTCAATGTTGAGGGCATTGTCGAGGACAGCGACAGCCACCATAGGCTTATCGTTCCACATAGCGCGATGGTAGGCAGCTCGCGGTTTTTCATCCATGCAGATATCGAAAAGGCCATTAGGCCAACCTTTACCGGGCCACCCTGCCTCACCGAGATAATCGACACCCGACCAAATGAAACCACCGGCGAAGAAGTCGTTATCGCGCACGAGATTCCAAGGGTTGAGGGTAGAATAAGCGCGGATGTTACCCTCCTCGCCGCTGTAATAAGGCAGCTCTTCAGAGATTAGGAAACATTGGTTAGGATTTTTCTTGTGCTCGGAGATGGCACGAGCTTCAAGATAGTTGTATCCGGTGACGTCGACAACAGCAGAAAATTTAGCTTGATGGTTGTTTTGTCCGGCGAGAGTTGTGGGGCGCGTAGGTTCGATTTTGTGAACGAAGTTGCTGAGCATGGTGGCGCGCTCCACGCCAACGTTGTCTTCAGCCCAAGCCTCTTGCAGCTCATTGCCGATAGACCAAAGGATGATAGAGGGGTGATTGCGGTCGCGCAAAATCATATCAGAGATATCAGTTTGCCACCAGTCGTCGAAATATTTGGCATAGTATCCGGACTTCCATTTGTCGAAAGCTTCATCAATGACGAGGAAGCCCATGCGGTCGCACATATCGAGGAGTTCAGGCGAGGGTTGATTGTGCGCCATGCGCAGAGCGTTGCAACCGTATTGTTTGAGGATATTCAGGCGTCGTTGATAGACGTCGTCGGGGACAGCAACGCCCATGCTACCGGCATCTTGGTGCAGGCACAAGCCTTTGAGTTTTACGTGTTTGCCATTGAGCCAAAATCCGGTGTTAGGGTCAAAGCGAAACGAGCGCACGCCAAAAGAAGATATATATTTGTCGATAACCTTGCCGCCGGCTTTAATAGTTGTCTCCATTTGATAAAGCGAAGGAGAGTCGATGTCCCAAAGTTGAGGATTAGCGATAGTCAATTGTTGAGAGACATTAGTAGTGTCGGCAGAAGCCAAGGAAATCTTTTGAGTAGTCTTATTAATTTCTCGACCGTTAGAATCGAGTATGCGTTGAGAAAGAGAAATTTGTTGAGGAGCGGGTGTGTTGTTCACCAGAGAGGTGACAATGTTGACATCTGCTTTAGACGTTGCGACGACAGGCGTGGTGATGTAAGTGCCATAAGTAGCAACATGAATTGGGTTGGCAGATATGAGCCAAGTGTGTCGATAGATGCCGGCACCGGCATACCAACGCGGGCGATCGCCGGTGGTATTAACACGAACGGCAATAGTATTGTTGCCTGAGAAATTGAGATAAGGAGTTAAATCGTACTCAATGCTACAAAATCCATAAGGGCGAAAGCCGAGATGTTGCCCATTGAGGTAGACATCGCTTTGCATGAAGATGCCGTCGAAAAGTATGGCAATATTTTTATTTTTAGCAGAAGCGGGTATAGAGAAAGATTTGCGGTACCAGCCAATGCCGTCGGGCAGATAAGCGGCGTGACCGCCAATGTTAATGTTGAAAGATTCGGAGATATTCCAATCGTGAGGGAGCTGCACGTTTTGCCAGGCGTCATCGTTGTAATCGGGATCAGCGAAGGCAGAGCTGTCAGCCTTAATGAACTTCCAATCGAAGTCGAAGTTAAGACGGTCGGCAGCATTAGCAGCGACAGCACAAACGAAGAAAAATATCAGAGAAAAAAATCGCATAAAGGGAGAAAAAATCAAGATTCGCAAGGAGGCAATTCAGACCTCCCTGCGAATCTTGTGATTAAGAATTATTTATCAGTGTTTTGGTATTGATTTTTCCAATCTGTACCGCTGAAGCTAGAGCTGATATCGAAACCAGCGATAGCGTCGCAAACAGCTTTGTAAGCGTGTTTACGTTCGTAGTTAGTATCGAAAATGTTAGGAGTATCACCGTTCAACCAATATTCGTGTTCTTTGGCGTTGTCAGAGAGGGTCCAAAGAGTGATAGAAGATTGTTGAGATTCGGGAACGTTTTCGAAGTAAGATTCGATGATCATTTGATAGATTTCGGCTTGAGTAGCAGCTTGCTCTGTAGAAGGAGTAGCAGTATCCATAGCAACGTCGAGCTCAGTGATGCGCACGAGTTTGCCGGTAGCAGCCAAAGTCTTGAACATAGCATCGACTTCGGCTTTAGTGATAGACTTGCTTACGTGCATTTGCGAGCCAATACCGTCAACGTGACCGCCGTTAGCGTCGATGTAGTTAACGAACTCGATTAGAGCTTGCAACTTAGCGGGGCTAGTTTCGAGGTTGTAGTCGTTGACAAAAAGTTTAGCGCCGTTAGGAGAGTACTTGCGAGCGAATTCGAAAGCTTTAACAGCGTAGTCTTTGCCGAGGTAGTAACCCCAATACCAGTGTTGGTTGCCACTGTCAGTAGCCCAGTTAAGAGTTAAACCGGCGTCGGTAGATTCAGTAGGAGCGCTATCGGCGTTGCCGTCGTTGTCGCTACCGCCGAAAGTGCCGTCAATGCCGCGCCACTTGTTGTTGCCGTCAGAGATAGGTTCGTTGATAACGTCCCAAGCGTCAACGCGGTCGCCAACATGTTGCATCATAGACTTGATCCAATCTTCCATAGCGCCGAGCAAAATTTCGCGTTTTTCGGCATCGGTCTTAAGTTCGTAAGTGATAGTAGAAGCGCGACGTTTTGCTCCTTTAGCACGCTTAGCATACTTGATGACTTTAGCAGGAGCAGCAGAAGCAGTTTGATCTTTCTTTTCGCCGAACTTGATGTTGTCGATGTAGTAAGTAGCGCCAACTTTACCGAAGTTTAAGATGATGCGGTCAGCATCGTCGTGTCCGCAAGTGAATTCGTACTCGAAAGTAGTCCAATCGGTGCCGACGTTGAAAGTATTGTAAGCGCCTTGGCTGCCATAAGTTGTGCTGTTTTGATATTGGAATTGCATTTCACCGGCAGCAGAAGAAGACTTAGCGTCGAACTTGATGACGTATATAGTACCATCTTTGAGTGGAGTATCGAAAGTGTAAGCGAATTGAGCTTCCCAAGCATTACCATCGCCTTTGTTAGCGAGGACGACGCCATAAGAGCCATTGTTACCGGCACCTTCTTCGACACTAGAGCTGTCGAAATTAGAGCCCCAAGCGCCCCAGCCGCCTTTAGTGCCGCCTTCGAAGTCGCTAGAATCGCCGGTGAGGACATTATCCATGGTGTCAACGACTTTAATACCGAATTCGATATCGTCGATCCAGTAAGTTCCGTCCACTTTACCAAAGTTGAGGATAATGCGGTTAGCGTCGTCGTGAGTGGGAGTGAATTCGTATTCGTATTCAGTCCAAGAAGTGCCAACGCTGAATTCATTGTAAGCGCCTTGGCTGCCATATGTGGTGCCGTTCTGATATTGGAACTGCAACTTACCAGCAGCGGTGCTAGATTTAGCTTTAAACTTGATAACATAAGTTTCGCCACTGCTGAGGGGAGAGTCGAAAGTGTAAGCGAATTGAGCGTCCCAATAGTTGCCGTCGCCGGTGTTTACAAGTTTCATACAAGCAGATCCGTCTTTACCACCGGTAGAGTCGATGCCAGTGTCAGAGTCTTTGTTTCCGCCCCAAGAGCCCCAACCGCCGGTAGTGCCGCCGTTGAAGTTTGTAGCATCGCCGGCGAGCATATTAGCGACGCCGCCGCCATCGGTGGTGATGATCATCTTAGGAGAGATGAGCGATTTGAGGTAAGTTTGAGGTTGCTGAGTGTGCCACAGCAAGTTGTGGCCATAGAGCTTCATGTCGGAAGGGAGAGAAGCCATAATTTGGTCAACGGTGTTAAAGTTAAGGCTACCGCTGTTGCCGCAGACGACGCCAAACTTCATAGCGTTGCCGAGAGTGACACCGGTGAAGTTTTCATCGACGATAGCCTTGTAAGTATCGTTGCTGAGATACATGTCAGCGCCCATGCCCAAAGCGAAGTTGAGATTTGGGTGATATTGCTTCACATAATTCTTAATGGGCTCATAGTTGGCAAGCTTCTCTTTGAGTTCAAGGGGAAGGTCGGCGACACCGATGGTGTTGTCTTTGTCTTGCCACTCCATGATTTGGTCGTCGCAACCGGTGAGGGCAAGCGAAACCAAAGCCAAGGGAATAATATATTTATTTGATTTCATGTCAATTTACAGTTAAAAGGTTATTGTTCGTCATCAGCTGAGGGATAGTCAGAGATTGTGAAACTCTTGCAGGGCACAACGCGCCAGTTGTCGATATAGATTTTGGGGCCGTTGAAGAGGCTAGAGACGTAGTCGATTTTGTTGTAAGTGAAGTCAGTGTTAACAAAACCGAATCCGAAGTTGCGATAGCTAGCAGCGTTGCGGTCGTCGATAACAGTTTGGAATGTAGGATCTGTTTCTTCAGAGTCAGCAATCAAAGCAGCATATTTGCCCATTTGAGAGAAAGGAATAGTAACTGTAGTCCAACCGGTGGTTTTGAATGGGACGATAGCGTCGTTAACAATCCAGGGAACGTAGAAAGCAGTGCAGCAAGCATCGTTATCGTCATCAGAGCCAATACCGGCGATATTGTAATTGTTGATGAGCGAGATTTGGATTTGACCTGTGCCGCTCCAAGCTTCGGGGACGTAGATATCGAATTGCAGAGCCACTTCGGTTAGCGGAGTAGTTGGGTCGATGAGGCTAGTCATGCGAGTCCAATCGTCCATGTCGTCGTCGTTACCGGCAGTCCAGCACTCAGTAGCACGAGGTTTGCCAGAAGAGATGCCGTTGGTGAGCAAACGGTCGGGGACGATTTGCAAGCACTTGCCGCGGCCTGAGTTGAGAGGATCAGAAGCGAGGTCGTCAGCATTGATCATAGAACCAGTTTCAGACCAGCTCCAATAGCCTTGGCTGCCAGTGCCGTCGAAGTTAAGAATCATGCAGCTACTTTCGTTGAAGTAAGCGGGAGATTTAGCTTGGCCGTTGGCGCCGGTAGATAGAAGAGAGCCGCCTACGCTGATGCCTGAAGGCATGGTGAACGAGTACCATTCGCCGTCTTCGTCATCGCTGGCAAGACCTTCTGTGATTTCGGTGCCATCGGGGAGGATGACGCTAGTTGTTTCTTGCAAGCCAGTACCGTAGACGATCACTGTTTCGCCGGGTTGAGGCAATGTGTTGCTAATAGAAGTAACAGTAGGAGAAGCAGCACGGATGATGAACGAGTAAGACGATTCGGTTTTATCTTTAACCAAACGGATGATGTTGCGAACGTCGGGTTCGGCGTCAGTGATAGGGGTGTTGCTGTTGATTTGGACAAGCATAGAGTTGTCGGTAACATAGGCGCGGTTGAAATAGGTGTCATAACCGTTGATGTAGACATGTTTCATGCCCATGAAACCACTACCCTCAAGGCGAATCATCTGACCTTGGCGAGCGAAGGTGACTTCGCGGTCAGGGACATCAGAGTCAGCATCTTCAAGGTATACTTTATTGATTGTGATAGTTGTAGACTGGTATTTGCTGTCGAAGTATTCATCGTCAGAGTTACACGAAGACAAGGCAACAGTCATCATGGCCAAAGCGCCACCAACTATGTATTTATAATTTTTCATATAATATGGTGTATTAATCATTTGAACAATTCTGTTTCAGAGATTTCGCGTTCGCCAAATTCGTAAGCGATAGGTTCATCGCCGAGTTTGGGGTTACGGCCACGGTCAACATCAGAGATCGGGAGGGTTAGGTGCGAAACAGTAGCAGTAGAGACGTCGTCAGCGTCAGCAGTTTTAGCATATTGACATTCTTCAGATTCGTCCCATTCGTAGCTAGCGTTACGATCTTGGTTGTTGAGGTAGTTAACTACTTCTTGCTGTTGATAGTAAGAGCGGCGAAGGAGGTCGTACCAATATTGGCCTTCGAAGGCTAACTCAATGCGGCGTTCGTAATGGATGTTATCGTAAGTGATACGTTTGAGAGTAGGCATACCGGCACGAGTGCGCACGCGGTTGAAGTATTCGAGAGCTTGAGCATCGTTAGTAGAAGCGTTGTTGCCGAGAACAGCTTCGGCGTAGTTTAGGTAAACCTCAGCGAGACGCATCATGTAAGTATTTAAGCCGGAAGATTGTTGATAGCTTTGACCGTTATCGTCAATTTTACCAATGACATACTTTTTGACGTTGCATTTTTTGGTGTAACCGGTTTCGGTTTCGTTGTACACGTAACCACCGTTTTTAACATTGAGGTCAGTGTAAGTTTCGCCAACAGTAGCGATAGAATAGTGACGGCGGATGCGGTCTTGCGGGTCGTAAGTGCGAACGAGGTCGTAAGAAGCATAAGTAGCGTTACCCCAGTTGGTTTCGCCTACCATTGTAGACCAAGAGAAGTAAGCCGGGATAGAGTTGTTGCAACCCCAGCCGATAGCATCGGTAGAACCAGACAACCATTGGAGTTGGAAAATAGACTCAGAGTTGTTGTTTGTTTTTTCGACGCTGAAGAGGTCGCCATAGTTGTCGAGCAATTGGTACGGGCCTTCCATGCATTTTTCAGCAGCTTTTTTAGCGAGGTCGAGGTAGTACTGGTTGCGGACACCGCGATTGAAATCGGAAGCGATGTTAGTGCCGTCATATTGGCCGTCGGTAGTTAGGCCAGCCATAGAGAGGTAAACACGAGAGAGGATGCCGAAAGCGCTGTAGCAAGTAACACGACCGGGGTTGGCTTGAGTTTTAGACAAATTAGCAGCAGCATATTCGAGGTCACGAATAGCGAACTCCATAACGTCAACGCCACGGTGAGCGGGGACAACAGAGTTGTTAACTTGTTCGGCAGTGTTTTCGTAAATGATAGCTTTACCCCAGAGCGAAGCAAGATACCAATAAGCTAGGCCGCGCATGAAACGACATTCGGCGTAAGCTTGAGTTTTAGCGTCTTCGGTAACAGCAGAGCCTGATTTGTCGCGGATGTTAACTAAAGCATAGTTAGCTTGCGCGATAACAGAGTAGAAAGATCCCCAAGCATCTTCCAAGCCGGGGCTAAGAGCAGTCTCGGTGAAGTTTGTGTAGGGATAGATATAGTCAGACCAACGAGCTGTAAGGTTGTTAGCGCGGCCATCGCCCATGCTGTAATAAGCTTTGTCGTTAAAGCTATTCCACACATAATTATAAAGAGGGGCGGTACCAGCAGCGACAGCGTCGTCAGAGTCGAAGAAAGTTTCTTGGTTAGCGCTTGTAGTATTGTCAGAAGTAAGATAGTCGTTGCAGGAAGTGCTAACGGCAGCTAAACAACCAAGAGCCAAATATATGAATAAATTATTTTTCATTTTGTGTCGCATAAATAGGTTAGAAAGAAACATTGAGACCGAAGGTATAAATGCGAGGAGAAGGATAACGACCATAGTCAACGCCGGTCATCAAAGCGTCGCCGTACATAGCACCAACTTCGGGGTCAAGACCTTTGTATTTGGTGATAGTGAATACGTTTTGACAATTGAAGTAAACGCGAACGTTTTCGAGATAAGCCTTGCGGACAATTTTCTTAGGAAGAGTGTAACCGAAAGAAAGGTTTTGCAAACGGATGTAAGAAGCATCTTCAACCAATAGGTCGCTAATGCGAGTGTAGTTGTTGTTCTTATCAGAGCGTTGCAAAGCGGGCATTGTAGTAGAGCTAGCGTTAGAAACGTAGCAGTTACGATAGTCGTCAGAGGGGAGACTTGGGTCAATAACACTAACAACAGCGTAGTTTAGAGAAGACTTGAGGATGTTAGAGTTTAGGCGAGGATCTTCGATGTACATACGGGTTAGGTTAAGGGCCTTGTTGCCGTAAGCGCCAGAGAAGAATAAGTTCAAGTCAAAACCTTTGTAAGAGAAAGTGTTACCGAATCCCCAGGTGAATTTCGGTTCGGGGTTTCCAATGAAAGTGCAGTCTTCAGAGTTGATAACGCCATCGCCGTTAACATCTTCGTAGATGTAGTCGCCCAGCCAAGTAGATTCGGGGCTGATGGTGTTACCTTCTGGGATAGCGACTTGAACGACGTTGCCGTTAGCATCGTGTTTGTAGAAGTCGGTAGCGTTGTCGAAACGGCCGATAACTTTGTAGCCCCAGAATTGACCGATAGGCTCACCAACGACAGTTTTAGTAACGATGTAGTTAGTAGAGCTGGGTTGATAAGTTTTCTCGATAGAAGAGCTTTCGGTGTCGAGAGAAACGACTTTGTTACGGTTTAGAGAGAAGACTATGTTAGAGGTCCAAGAGAAGTCTTTAGTGACGATGTTTGTAGTGTTCAAAGAAAGTTCAACACCTTTGTTTTCGATAGAACCGACGTTACCCCAAGGGTTGCTGGCAGCACCTTGACCTGCAGAGCCGAGATAAGCCGGGAGCGGGAGTTGGAGGAGCAAGTTGTCGGTTTTCTTGTAGTAAAGGTCGGCAACCAATTCGATACGGCTGTTGAACAAGCCGAGGTCGAGACCGACGTTGTAAGAAGAGGTGGTTTCCCAAGTCAAATCGGGATTAGCAGTGTTACCGGTTAAGACGCCAGTGCCCCAAGGAGTTGTTTTGTAAGACAACAAAGCCATGTAAGCGTAGTCGCTAACGTTTTGGTTACCGGTTTTACCCCAACCGGCACGAAGTTTCAACGAGTTGATGGGATCGACATTTTTGAGGAAAGCTTCTTCAGAAGCGCGCCAAGCTAAAGCGACAGCAGGGAACCAGCCCCATTTGTGACCGTCGGCGAATTTAGAAGATCCATCACGACGAAGAGTAGCAGTCAACAAGTATTTATCTTTGAAAGAGTAGAAAGCGCGACCGAAGAAAGAAGCGATAGAGTTTTCGATGCGAGAACCGGTAGTGGTAGAAGCGGTGATATCGCCGGCGCTAAGGTCGGGGGTTGTGTTTGTGAGGAAGCCGCTGGTAGTACCTACTTGGTTTTCCCAGTTAGAGTGCGACATTTCTTGACCTAACATAACGTTAACGTTGTGAACTTCGTTGAAGGTGTTAACGTAAGTGAGGATGTTGCGCCAAGACCAATATTTAGTATCGGTTTTGGTCCATTTCGAAGTACGAGTATCGCTGGTTTTGATGCCGAACTGATAGTCGGGTTGATAGTAGTAATACTTATTAAGGTTATAGTCGCCAGAGAGCTCAGTGCGCAAAGTCAAGCCTTTGTAAAGAGTAGCTTCCAAGAAAGTGTTGAAGCGAGTATTGATTTTGCGGTTATTGTTAGTGCGAAGTGAAGCCAAACCAACGGGGTTATCAGGCATCCACACATCGTCAGGGCCATCGTAAGTGCCATCGGCAGAAGTAACAGCCACGGTAGGTTGTTGTTTGAGGGCGCTCATGATAGTGTTGTTGTCGGTACCAACGCTTTGTTTAGATTCGGCGAACGAGAAAGTGATGCCGCCACGCAACCAGCTTTTAATTTGAGACTCGAGGCTACCGCGCAAGCTCAAACGTTTGAAGCTAGAGCCTAAAGCGATACCGTCTTGGTTTAGATAGCCGGCGCCAAAAGAATAGATGCTCTTTTCGCTACCACCGGAGATAGAGATGTTGTGGCTAGTCATAAGAGCTTTGCGGAATAGTTCGTCTTGCCAGTCGGTACCTTCGCCGAGCAAGTCAGCGCGAACGAAAGCGTCGCTGGGGTCAACTTGGCTAGTAACTTGGGCACGAACTTCGTGGTGAGCGGCATACTCGCTAAGGTTAAGCATGTCGTATTTTTTAGGCATTTCCTGCCATCCGACATAACCATCGTAAGTAACGGTAGCGTCGCCTTTTTGACCTTTTTTAGTTGTAATCATGATGACACCGTTGCTAGCACGCGAGCCGTAGATTGCGGTAGCAGAAGCGTCTTTGAGGACGTCCATAGAAACGATATCAGAAGGGTTGATACCAGACAATGGGTTAGAATTTTCGTCGTCAGTAGAAGAGTCGATAACGACACCGTCGATGACGAAGATAGGTTGGTTAGTAGCATTAAGAGAGTTAATACCACGAATGCGTATAGAAGTAGAAGCGCCCGGGGTACCAGAGTTAGATTGGATTTGTACACCGGCAGCACGACCTTGAAGGACTTGGTCGATGCTGGTAGGCACAGACTTTTTGATAGCATCTTGATTGACCGAAACGACTGCACCGGTCATATCAGATTTTTTCATTTGTCCGTAACCAACGACAACGAGCTCGTCGAGGACGTTAGTATCTTCGACAAGGACGATAGCCATAGGCTTACTAGTTACTTGGATTTCTTTTGATACCATACCTACGTATGAGAATACCAAAATAGATTTTAGGTTTGGCACGGTAATGCTAAACTTACCGTCAACATCGGTAATAGCACCGCTACCAGGTTTGCCTTTGATGGCAACCGAGGCGCCGATAATCGGCTCGTCGGATTGGTCAACGACAACACCTTGAACAGTGATAGATTGCGCCATTGCGGGCAAGACAGCCAACAACATAATCAGCACAATAACACCGGTTTTCAAGTTACATAAAAAATGTTTCATCTAAGGTGATT
This sequence comes from uncultured Bacteroides sp., assembly GCA_964544895.1. Classification (GTDB taxonomy): domain Bacteria; phylum Bacteroidota; class Bacteroidia; order Bacteroidales; family Muribaculaceae; genus CAG-873. The sequence goes on from CAZJEA010000002.1 coordinate 28,015, forward strand.
TATTGGTTTGATATTAGAGGTTAATTGTTCACAAATATGAAAGAGTAAAAAGTAATGTAATTTTTAAGGTTTACCCGGATATGATAAATAAGGCATATAAACGGGGCTATCATTACGGATACAAAATTATGGTAATTTTATATAACCTTAATTTATTTACGTATTATTAGTGTTTGCGGGCGTGTGTATGGCGTTTGGATTGGTAACATATTCATTAAAAAACGTATCTTCGCAAATTAATATTCGTTGCATTTGGCGAATTTATTTAAAATATGTAATTTTGTTGTACTAATCTTATATCACAGCAATAAAGCTCTTCATACCTCAAAAAAAGCAGGAATCTATGTCCATATATGTAACAGTGCGTCGTGCACTAGCAGCATGCTGTATAGCAGCGTCAACGATACTTTGCCAAGGACAAAGCACTCGTTTTTACGATCAATCAGCGATGTCATCGTCGATGTTAAGCAGCATCGCGCAAGATGCTCAAGGCTATCTGTGGATAGGTAGCAACTATGGGTTGATGCGTTTTGACGGCAATTCATTTAAGTCGTGGATACACACCGACAACAAGAAGAACACCTTAGTAGATAACAGGGTGCTGAAAGTGTTGGTTGTAGACAAAGACATATTGTGCATAGCGACAGCAAACGGACTTCAGACCTACAATCAGACCACGAGGGCCTTCACGTTGGCAAAGCTTCCCAATAAAGATTTCAACGGATATATTTCGGATGTATGCAAGACGTCAAAAGGGACAATACTTTGCATAGCATCAGGCGTTGGCATCTACGAACTAAACAAGACAGACAACACATTAACCCCGGCATTGACAAATGTGCAAAAATTGTCGTGGTTTAATCAGCTGAATCATTTGATAGAGATAGCGCCCAACTCATATTTGTTTAGCGGACAGCACGGAGAGGTAGCCATTATCAAAGACGGGAAGACAACCGAGCGAAAACTTTGCGATGCGCCGATAGCCACGTTGATAAAAGATAGCGATGGCAACATTATTATAGTGTCAAACTACAAGGTTTGGCGATATAAGCCCAAAGAGAATTCATTTACGGAGCTATATTATAGCGGCAACAATTCGATAATATACAAAGATGCATATTGCAGCAAATCGGGCACTATATACATCTCGACATCGGGCGCCGGCATAACACAAGTAGCGAAAAACAGTTCGTACATAACACCGTGCACAAAGTGGTCGAACACAAGCATCAATATTGCGAAAGCGAAATTGAATGTGATATATGAAGACAAGAAAGCTAATCTGTGGGTTGGATGCACGAACAAGGGCTTGCTGATGGCACAAGACAAGCGCGACCAATTTAGATTTTTGAGTGTAGATAGGATAACCTCAGGCGACGAAGGCTACATACAAGATTTGGCATACGACAAAGACGGGAGTTTGTGGTGCTCGGTAGAAGACTTCGGAGCATTTAAGATTTCGGAACGCGGAGAGATAATGACACGCATCAACACGCCACTGCAGATTAACAGGCTGCACGCCATGAACGATGGCACGATGGTGGCAGGTGTAAACAACCGCGGTGTGTATGCTATAAACACAAAGACAAATGCGCTGTCGCCGATAGCGACAATAGAAGGGTCGTACTCGATAACGGCAATCACCTCAGACAAATCGGGGAACATATATGCAGCTATTGACGGCAGAGGCATAATAATAGTCGATGCAAAGACAAAAGCGGTGAAATGGCTAAGAGCCATGTCAGGAAATTTGATGATCAATAACTGGATACCGGCACTGTGCATAGATAATAAGAACAGACTGTGGATTGGACACTACAGCGGGTTGAGTTGCTTCGATCTTAACAAGAATACGTTTATAAAGCTGAACAATGACAACGGATTGCGGCAAGCCGTTTGCAACGACATCATATCGAATAGCGGTGACAATATCTGGATAGCAACGAGTCAAGGGCTGGTGCGATATAACGCAGCGACGAATGAGTGGTCGCAATACACCTACGACAACGGGCTTGGCGATAATGCATTTATGTCGCTTGTAGCCGATGCCAATGGGAACATTTGGGCAACGACACGAAACGGCATGAATAAATTTGACACAAAGAGTTTGAAATTTACAGCTTTTTATGGCGGAGACGGGCTCGATGACAATGCATATAACCGCGTAGCGACAAACGCTAACAGCAACCGCATATCGTTTGCGGGACAAGGAGGAATCACCGCCTTCCAACCGGCAAACATGAAGGCCACTACCCTATCGGCAATGCCCACCATCACGGACATCAGCGTTAAAGGGCTGTCACTAGAACAAGTGCTTGCCGAGAACAAGAAATTTATAGAGAACGATGGCGAAAACCAAGTCAAGAAAATTAATGTGGGATATGCAGACAATGCACTATCGCTCATACTGTCGACACTTGACTTCAGATATTCAAACAATATATGCTATCAATATAAATTTGCCAAATCGTCGACATGGATATCATCGAACGTAGGGCAAAATTCTATTAGCATAAACAATCTCACCCCCGGCGATTACACGCTGCAAATCAGAGCCTGCGAAAACGGTGTATATTCGCCGATACGCGAAGTAGAGATATGTGTTTCGGCGCCATGGTTTATGAGCACGATAGCAAAGATAGTGTACTTGCTATTGATAATAGGCATCTGCGGACAAGTTTACATAACCCTAAAACGTAAGCGCGACAACCAGATAAAAGAGGCGAAATTGCAATTTTTCATAAACATTTCGCACGAAATACGTTCGCCGTTAACGCTGATACTAAGTCCGTTGGAAGCTCTAATGAAGCAAGAGTTCGATGCAAAGACCACACAGCGATTGACAACAATACACCGTAATGCTACGCGCATATTGAATTTGGTGAACCAATTGCTAGATATACGCAAGATAGACAAGGGCAAGATGGAAATACATTGCACAGAGACTGATCTTGTGCCATTTATTGATGAATTTACCGAGATGTTCAAGCAGAAAGCCGAGGACAAACAGATACGGCTAACTTTTAACAGCAGTACGCCGGAAGTAAAAGCATGGATAGACCGACACAACTTTGACAAAGTGCTGATAAATCTGCTTTCGAATGCATTTAAATACACGCCCAACGGAGGAGAAATAAGCATTGAACTTTCAGAGGGTGCGGACAATAAAGTGATTGGACCGTTGCGCCAATATGCGATGATACGCGTTATTGATTCGGGAATAGGTATTGACGTAAAGAAAGCCGAAAAAATCTTTGAGCGTTTCTATCAGGATAATGGCAAGATAGCCGCAGAAAATCCGTCAGGATTTGGCATTGGGTTAAACTTGTGCAAGCTTTTGGTAGAATTGCACCACGGCACGATAAAAGCATACAATCGCGCCGATGCACAGGGGTCGTGCTTTGAGGTTAAAATACCGCTAGGCAGCAGCCATCTCAGCAAGCAAGAGAAAGCCGAAGAGACAACGAACAAGCCACGCCAAATTATCACTGACGCAATAATACCCGATGCCACGCCCAAAATGCAAAAGAATGTGCGACATCGTTCGAACTATCACATATTGGTTGTTGATGACGACAAAGAGATACGCGATTATCTGTCGGCATACTTTGCAGCCTACTATAAAGTAGATGCAGTGGCAGACGGAGACGAAGCGTGGAAATATATACTCGACAAAGGCACCGACTTGGTTATTTCAGATGTGAATATGCCGGGAATAAACGGCATACAGCTACTGAAGAATGTGAAGAGCAATGGTAACACGAACCATATACCGGTTATACTATTGACATCAAATACAGACTATGCTAATCGCAAAGAAGGCTGGGAAAAAGGAGCAGATGCCTATTTGCCGAAGCCGTTTAACGGAGAAGAGCTTCTCGCCATAGCAGACAGTTTGATAGAAAATCGCATCATGCTGCGCGGTCGTTTTTCAGGAGCACAGTCGCAAGAAGATAAGATAGACAAGATAGAGGTAAAGAGCAACAATGATGTGCTGATGAACAAGATAATAGAAATGATCAACGCACATATTGACGATCCGAACCTCAACGTAGAGATGCTGGGTCAGGAAGTTGGCATCAGCCGAGCACATCTGCACCGTAAGATGAAAGATATGATTGGAGTATCGCCGAGCGACTTCATACGCAACATACGATTGCGTAAGGCTTGCGAATTGCTCAAAGACACGGACAATGATGTGACACAGATAGCATATAGCATAGGCTTCACAAGCCAAACGCACTTCTCGACAGCATTCAAGAAATTTATGGGAGTATCGCCCTCAGAGTATAGGGCAAAAAACCAAGGGCATTAATAGCGTTATTGCAGCAAATCTTGCATCACCAAACCGGCGAGCATAAATCCGAAGATAGCAGTGGTGTGAGCCATTGTGCCGTTGATTTGTGCTTTAGAAGAGCACCACTCGTGATTAACGAGATTAGGATCGCCGGGGCCTTTATCGGCTTTTGGGCAGAGACAAACAGAAGTGCCGCAAGTGTGATTTTCGCCACGGTTTTGCACCAACTCGGGGCTGTATACGCACAAGAACTTGCGTTTTGGGAAAGTTTTAGAGCGTTTGAATTTATTTCGCAAAGCACGAGCGAGGGGGCAACCTTGCACTTTCCAGAACTCAGAGACAGTGATTTTAAAAGGGTCGAGTTTCAGCGCGGCGCCCATAGACGAGAAGAATTTGACGTTGCACGAAGTGGCGTGACGAATTAGCAAAGCTTTGTTTTCGAGGCTATCAATAGCGTCAATGACGTAATCATAACTTTCGATATCGAAAGAGTCGGCAGTTTCGGCAGAATAGATTTTTTGTAAAGCGGTGATTTGCGCTTTAGGATTAATGTCGAGCATGCGTTGCTTAAGCGCTTCGACCTTAACTTGGCCAACGGTTTTCATAGTAGCCATAAGCTGTCGGTTAACGTTAGTAACGCAAACGCGGTCAGAGTCGACGATAGTAATATTTCTGATGCCGCTACGCACTAAGCTTTCGACGCACCAGCTACCAACGCCACCTACGCCAAACACTATCACACGCGCCTCGGCAATTTTATCCATAGCGTCGCCACCTACCAACAATTCGGTACGGCGAAAAATTCCTTGTTCGATACCCATATATAGTTTTAGAAAAGTATTTAACTGTATTGATAGTGCAAAGTTACGCAATAATCTTCACAAAATAAAACAGGGTGAAGAAGAAGGGTTATCGCACGCTATCAAGCAACTCGGCGCTCGGGCACTCAAAATTGCTTATGGGCAGATGGATTTGCATCAACTTATCCAAAGTGTGATTTATGGGTGTTGAGAGGTATTGAGGAGGTATTGGTAGATTAGAAAATTGTTGGAAGTACAAGAGGCAAGCGTCGCGCCACCAAATAGCATCCTTGAGTTGTGTTTGAAGGCGTTTAGAGATGTCGTTGTATAAATTGGTGTCGACATAAGGACGCATCTTCAGCCAAGTTGGTATCATGGTATTGCTCACAAAGTCTATGCCGGAAGCATATCGGAAACAGAGCTCATGCCACAGCGAGCGGCCGGATTGCATTTTATGAGTCCACGAAGCGTGGTGAAACCATAACAGATATTCATCCGGACACGATTCGATATTGTCGACATATCGAGCAAAAATAGCGGGATATTCGTCAACGGCATTACTGCCGTGCGAAGATCGGTCGAAGCCCAAGCCCAAAGAGTCGGCACGATGATAATATTTTGGCAACCAGTCAGGGCGAGCGTTTTCGATTTCGCACCAGGGTTCAGGGCCATAATGGTGACCCCAAGCGAATAAATGGTGCAAACCGAGAGGCATCATATAGTTTACGACAGCTTCGCGAGTGCCGCAAAGCATATCGGAGAAGTCGTTTACAATTGAGTCGGGAACGTTTTCAAAGGAGAGGCGAGTCCATTCGTCGGCAATTTGTTTAGACGACAATTGCGGGTTCCAAGCCAAACGGCCGAAAGCATACCAGTTAGCTTGCGCCAGGGTATTTGCGGTGAAGTTATCGCTATTGCCTATATTTGCTACGCCAGCCACGCCTTTAAGGATGTTTTGTGATATGCTGCTGAAAAACTCTTGCCACATGGGGGCTAAAAAGACGACATGGTTAGAGTGTCCGAGATACTCTTGAGTAATCTGAAATTCAGCCATCACATTTGTGTTGGGCATGCCAAAGAACAAAGCGCTGATTGGCTCACGTGGTTGGAAATCAATTGGTCCGTTTTTAATTTGAATGATAACATTATCATCAAATTTGCCATCGAGCGGATTAAACTCCAGGAAAGCTTGTTTAGCTCTATCGGCATCAGAGGGTGAGTAGACAAAGGCGCGCCACATAACGATGCCGTGGTGAGGAGCTAATGCTCGAGCGAGCATATTGGCGCCGTCAGCGTGAGAGCGAGCATAGTCGCAGGGTCCGGGTTGACCTTCAGAGTTAGCTTTTACGAGGAATCCGCCAAAGTCGGGAATTTTTTCGTAGATGCTATCGACCTTATTTTGCCACCATTGTTGCACATCGGGGTTGAGTGGGTCGGCAGTATTACAAGCTCCGATAACCATGGGAGAGGCGAAATTTACGGACAGATATACACGCACGCCAAATTCACGAAGCACGTTTGCAATAGCAGCGACCTTAGTGATATATTGGTCAGTGAGAATCAAAGGAGATGCATTTACGTTGTTGAGCACAGAGCCGTTAATGCCCACCGAGGCACAAGCCTTAGCATAGTCGCGGTAACGCGGTGAGATTGTGTCGGGCAACTCGCTCCAACGCCATAGGCTGTTGCCGGCGTAACCACGTTCGACGGTGCCATCGAGATTATCCCAGTGGTTAAGAATGCGGAGATTATACGCAGGGACCTCAGTGTGCACACGCAGAGTGTCGAGAGCACCGATGGCAGAGAGACGAGCCAGAGCGTAGTGTCCATATAATAGGCCTTGCTCAGTGTTGGCACAGAGCAAAAAGCCGTTATCTTTTTTAATTATACGAAACCCTTCACTACCAAGTTGAGAGTCTTCGACAAGACGATATTGTTGAGCGACATTAGAATTTGCCGACATCCACAACTGTGCCTCGCCTTTCAAAGAGAAAGACGATGCACAAATTGCGATTATCAATAAGCATATATATCTAGAGAAAACATTCATAAAATGAGAGTGTTGGGCATGATGATTATTCCTCGCCGGTGCCACCACCGTCGATGGTGATGATGTGACCTTGCTCGTCGTATTGGAGCTCGACCACTTTGAGGCTACGAAGCCAAGTTACACCTTTAGAAGGCACGCAATCGTGGTGGAACAAATACCACTTACCTTTATGCTCGACGATGGCGTGGTGAGTAGTCCACCCCACCACCGGGGTCATGATGCAACCTTGATAAACGAACGGGCCGTAGGGATTGTCGCCGATGGCATAACACAAGCGATGAGTGTCGCCGGTAGAATAAGAGAAATAATACTTACCGTTGTATTTGTGCACCCACGAAGCTTCGAAGAATCGGCGTTGGTTGTCACCGGCTTTCAGGGGATTACCGTTTTCGTCAACGACAATAACGGGGCGAGGCTCTTCAGCAAATTGGAGCATATCTTTTGAGAGGCGCACCACACGCGACGGGATAGCATCTTCGTCATCGTTATTCAAGTGCGGATTTTCGAGAGCCTTGTTGTCGCGATAGCGTTGGAGCTGACCGCCCCACAGGCCGCCAAAATACATGTAGTATTCGTCACCATCTTTGAGGATTGCGGGGTCAATAGAATAGCTGCCGCGGATTGGGTCGGGTTGCGGGATGAAGGGGCCTTCAGGTTTGTCAGCGATTGCAACGCCAATGCGGAAAACGTCGTTTTTATCTTTAAGGGGGAAATACATGAAGTATTTTCCGGCTTTTTCAGCCACGTCGCAGTCCCAAAGTTGGCGACCAGCCCAGAGGATGTCAGCGACGTCGAGAATTTTGCCGTGGTCAATAACTTCGCCCTCGAAGGCATCGTCGGTAGAAAGGACGTGGTAGTCTTGCATTTCGAAATGGTCGCCGTTGTCATTTTCGGCAGCTCCGCTATCGCGGTCATGCGAGGGATAGATGTATAATCTATCGTTGAACACGTGAACTGCCGGGTCGGCCATATAGTCAGTTGGTAATAAATATCTCTGTTTCATATATAATGGAATTAATAGTTTGCGGTTGCATAAATACCGACAGCAGTGCCGGTGAAATTATTAGCGGTTTTAGTGCTTAACAGGTTAGCGCTGAGAGAGAGATGGAGGTCGGTGGCGTTGGCGAAGAAAGAATAATTGCCTTTGCCATCGGCAGAGATTTTAAGAGTGGCAGAGTTGCCTTGATTAGCAAAAGAGTAAGAATTTAAGTCGTTGCCACACTTAGCAGAGACCTTTAAGCAGGTGTTGCCATTGTCGTCGAGCGACAAGCCAAAAGTGATGTAGTGGTCGTCGTCTTGGAAAAGAGCAAGCCCGGCACAATCATCGGCAGACTCAGGCACAAAATTGACAGTAGTCTCAGCATCAAATTGCAACTCCGTAACCCAACGGCAAATTAGAGCCGGAGACTTACGGTCGGTAAGTTTAGTTGCTCTTGCGCAGAGCTCCAAGCCGCCATTGTCAAAGCTATAAAATTGTTTAGCCGGGTTGCGCACGAAGAAGGCATCGTTAGACAAAGCGTTGTCAGACCAAAGTTTAGCATCTGTCACGCGGCGAGGGGCAATTTCTATTGGTTGCTCCGGATAAAGAATCACCGGTTGATTGTCGATCCACTGCACCGGCAAGAGATAAGTTTCGCGGCCCATAATGTCGTGACCATCTTCGGTATATGGACGGACAGCTAAAAATACAGCGAACCAGTTACCATTATCGTCTTGCACGAGGTCAGCGTGGCCGGAACAAGTAACGGGGTTGGTGCGATTGGCAGCGAGATCTTTTTGTGTGAGTATAGGATTAATCTTGCAAGGAGAAAACGGGCCGACAGCAGAAGACGATTCGAAAATGACCTCAGTGTGGTTAGTGCCCGTGCCACCTTCGGCACACATCAGGAAATACTTGCTATTGATGTGATACAAGTGCGGGCCCTCAATCCAAACCGGTTGCTCAGCCGCATTGACGCCGCCATTGACGATCATGCGCTGATTGCTACAAACCTTACCGCTACGCCAATCGAACTCGCGGATGAATATAGCTCTATGGCCATCGTATTTGGGGCCGCCATCGGGCACGTCGTTGTTAACGATGTAAGCCTTACCGTCGGTATCGAATAAGAACGAGGGGTCAATGCCACCTACTTCGGGCAGCCAAACAGGGTCGCTCCATACGCCCGACTTGGGGTCAGACGAAGTGACATAGTAGTTGCCGCCGTTGTCGACCAGCGTATTAATCATATAGAAAAGCTTGTTCACCGGGTTGTAAGAAATAGCGGGAGCATAAACGCCACCAGCCATGCGAATGCTATCGGGCAACTCCAGTTGCGACTGACGGTTGAGGACGAATCCCAAACGCTGCCAGTTTTTCAAGTCGGTGCTATGCCAAATAGGCACGCCGGGGAAATAAGAGAAAGAGGAATTTACGAGATAGTAATCGCTGCCAACGTGCACAATTGACGGGTCGGGATAGCAACCGGGGAGAAGCGGATTAGCGGGATTTTCAACGCCATTAGCGTTGTACGAGAAGCTTGAGAAGTGAGCAGTGCGAGTGTAGACGTACTCCTTCAAGAAAGGTTTTAGCTCGCCGTTTCTATCAAAAGCCAGGGGATAGTCCGTGCGGCCTTTAATGGGCCAATCATTTTTCCAGGAATCGCCATCTTTAACGCCCCAGAAGTTCACACGTTCGATAACGTCGCTGTGTTTGAGAAGGATGTTGAAGAAAGACGACATACGGTTGTTCCAATTAGCGGAAGCTTGCGCAGAGAGGCCGTGTTTGTAGGGATCCCACTCTTTTGAATAAGCCATTTTATCGGAGATGTTTGCGCCGTGAATTTTAGTAGGGAGCGCACTCATATCGAGTTCAGTGATGTTTACTTTGCAACCCGTAGCAGCAAAAGCGGTGAGTGATTTTTCAAATTGTTTGAAATCGGGATAATCGACACCGATGTGGCTTTGCATGCCAATAGCATCAATGCGAATGCCGCGAGATTTGAGGTTGTTAACCATGTTGATGACAGTAGCCCGTCTGCGGGGATTATCCATGCCGTAGTCGTTGTAATAAAGCTCGGCATCGGGGTCAGCCTCGTGAGCGTATTGGAAAGCCAGTGCTATGTATTCTTCGCCAAGTATTTGGTAAAACGGGGAGTTTCTGAACGATCCGTCGTCAACGACAGCCTCATTGACTACATCCCATCCTTTAATGCGGCCTTTGTAACGGCTCACGATAGTTGAAATGTGGTCGTGCATACGCTGTTTAAGGACTTCGGCAGAGACAGGATTACCTTTTTTGTCCACGCAAAACCATTTAGCGAGTTGCGAGTGCCAAATGAGGCAGTGCCCGACAATAAACATATTGTTTTTCTCACCGAATTGCACGAACTCGTCGGCTTTTTTCCAGTCGTAAGAATTCTCTTTGGGATGGATTTTTTCGCATTTCATGACGTTTTCAGCCACGATAGAGTTGAAGTGTTGAGCGGTGAGTTGAGCGCCCAAACGATCTTTTTGTGCAGCTTGACGTTCGTTTACAGCCGCGCCAATCATAAAATCGTTAGCGAAAGCACTCCGAAGCGTGCCGGACTGTGCCCATGACACTAATCCGACAAGCAAAGATAGTGCAAAAGAGTATAATTTTTTATTCATCATTTTTGGTAGAGTTACGCTCTGCAATTTCTCTATTGATTTTGTCGATAACGTCATCGTCAAGTTCGTACTTAGAGATAATGTACATCGAAAGGAATAGCAATAAAGCGGGGATAACAGCAACGAGCCAGAGAATGCCTTGCTCAGCGAAGATAGATTGAGACTTTTCTTGCACGTCAAAGCCGACGAAAGAGAGAACCAACCCGGGGACTACACCGCCAAGAGCCATACCGGCTTTGTAGAAAATGCCTGTAAGAGCATTAACGATGCCGGCTATGCGACGGCCGTGGGTATATTCGCCGTAGCTAATAACCTCAGGCACGAGCGCCCACATATATCCGGTAGCGACAATGACGCCGGTAGATTTAATGAATTGAGCCACGTAAACTATCCACATTTGAGATTTAAGAGCCGGAACAACAGAGACGATGTACAAGATAGCCATGCCGATGATAGCTGTAAGCAAGAAGATGTAGAACATATTTTTCTTGCCGACATGACGTTTGATGGTCGGGATGAGTGGCATAAAAATAAATGCGGGGATAGAGCCCAAAGCCATAAATACAGAAAGCTCAGTGACAGAGCCATTGAGATTATAGTTGATGTAGTAGGCTCCGGCAGAGTTACCGATAGCCATCATGGCGAAAGCAGTGATGAAGAAGAAAGCGAGAATGCGCAGTGGGCGGTTGTGAACGAACTCCATCCACAAGTCAGAGACCTTAACATTAGCCGTCTCCTTCTTCTCCATGACAACACGCTCTTTGCATTGCGAGAAGCAGAAAATAAGCAAAGCCAAACCAACCAAACCGAAGATAGCCATTGCGCTAAACCAGGCAGAAGGAGAGGTAGAAAGGTTTTCAGATTGCTCTCCGCTGAGCAGTTTCACTATGATAGGCACACCCATGCCAACAGCGAGACCGCCGACGTTAGCCATGAACATGCGAACAGAAGTGAGGATGGTAATTTCATCAGTGTCGCGAGTAAGCGAAGCGTTTAGTGCACCGTAAGGCACATTCACCAACGTGTAGCACATAGAAAGGCCCACGTAAGTTATGTATGCATAAAGCAACGAGCCTGAGAAGCCGTTCCAAAAGCAAAGAATAGCGAACCCGGTGAGAGGGATACCACCCAACACGAGATACGAACGATATTTGCCAAGTTTGGGGTTATGTTTGTCGACGAAAGTACCAACGAGGGGGTCCCAAATGACGTCGATAATTCTCACGATGAGGAACATCACCGCAGCTACAGCCGGATTAAGGCCATAGACATTAGTGTAGAAAAAAAGGAGGTACATGCAGATAGTCTGGTAGATGAGGTTTTGCGCCAAATCGCCAGAGCCGAATCCGATGCGTTGCAGCCAAGAAAGTTTATAAAAACCATTGGCAGGTGCGGAAGAAATTTTTGTGCTCATTTTTATTTTTAGATTTAAGCTTAATTCAAAATATGGTAGCTTTATAATGCAAATGTAATACTATGAGAGAAAACAGGCAATAGCGTCATACATCTAAATATAAACCTGCAACAAAGTCTAAAATTAACGTGTTGAGAGAAAGGCGAATGTTACAAAAGTAAATACAAATGATACAAAAACGAATGTATGAATTTTGAGTAGGACAAGATAATATGAGTAACTTTGTGCAACTAAAAAATCTATTCCGAAAAATTATGCAACTAAAACCGACATTAATTGCTGCAGCCGTGAGCGTGCTCACTCCGATAATTGCCAACGCAAAGGTGCAGCTACCATCAATGATATGTGATGGCGTAGTACTACAACGCAACCAACCGATAAAATTGTGGGGCAAGGCAGACGCCGGAGAAACGGTCACTGCAGCGCTAAGCAAGAAAAACAAAGCAGTCACCGTTGCCGATGAAAAAGGCAATTGGCAGATAACACTGAAAGCAGAAAAAGCCGGGGGCCCGTACTCCCTCACAGTAAACGACCAAACAGTGAATGATGTATTGGTTGGAGACGTTTATCTGTTCTCAGGGCAATCGAACCAAGAGCTGCCTGTGTCGCGAGTGCGCGAAGCGTTTGAAGACGAAGTCAGCACATATAAGAATCACAATATACGCGAATTTAAGACGCCCAAAGAAGAGTCGTACGAAGGGCCACAAACAGATGTCAAGAAATCGGAGTGGCGAGCTTTCGATGGCGACGTAAATGCAGTTGGGGCATTGTCTTATTTCACAGCAAAAGAGTTGTATGCGCGAAACGGCGGAGTGCCGGTAGGTATCATCAATTCGAGCTGGGGCGGCACACGCATAGAAGCGTGGATAAGTGGTGAAGCGATGCAAAAATATCCACTACGCGTGAATACGTATAACGTGATGAACGATGCCACATATCGCGCGCAAGTAGCGAAAGCAGAAAATATGGCCACACAACGATGGAATGTAGTTGCATGGTCAAGCGATGAGGGCTATCACACTGGGGCGAAATGGTATGACGCAAACCTCGACGATAGCGAATGGCAAGAGTACGATATGTTTGACGAGGCGTGGGGCAAGGTGAACGGTCGCACCGCAAACGGCATACACTGGCTACGTAAAAACATAGTTATAGACGAAGATGTAGCCAATGAAGGAGCGCTGTTGCGACTCGGTTGCATAGTAGACGCAGACTCAGTGTACGTAAACGGCACGTTTGTGGGCACAGTGTCATATCAATATCCGCCACGCGATTATAAATTGGCAGCGGGGATATTGCACAAGGGCAAGAATAATATAACTGTGCGCATAGAGTCGGACTACGGAACACCTCACTTTGTAGCAGACAAGCCATATAAAATAGTCTTTGCAGACAAAGAGCTATCGCTAGAAGGGAAATGGCTACATAAGCTAGGATGCCAAATGCCGCAAAAGCCGGGCACAACATGGATGTTCAACTATCCAACGGTGTTGTACAACGCGATGATAGCGCCATTTTTGAATGTTCCGATACAAGGAGTTGTCTGGTATCAAGGCGAATCGGATGTGGATATACGCGATCAATATAGCGATCTGTTGCAAACGATGATAGTTGATTGGCGCCACGATTTCGGGAACGAGAAATTGCCGTTCTACGTGGTAGAGTTGGCAGATTTTTTGCATCCGTCGGATGTTGGAGGCAGAGCTGCATGGGCAGAACAGCGCAAAGCACAAGCTGAAGCTTGCGACGCTATTGAAGGAGCCACGCTCATCAAGAATGGTGATGTTGGCGAATGGAACGATATTCACCCCAAAGATAAAAAGACGCCGGCGCACCGCATAGTTGATGCAATGCTATTGCAAAAGTAGTGCACAGGCGGCACGGAGAATAGCTGTACACTGTGTGTGTGGAGGGATAAAAAAGGGGTGAAAATGAGGAATGATTTGAAATAATAATTAAAATTGAGTATCTTTGCAGACTAACCCTAGAAAAGTCAATGACAGAAGGAACAAATATAGTAAAGCGTACAGTGCTAGATGCAGATGACGTTATGGAAATGGTGCCTCAGTTGAAGGGACATCGGAAATTGGTAGACAGGTTGTTGCGATGGTTATATGTGGACCATGTTAATGCGGTGCACGATAAGTATTTCGACACACCGGGAGCACCGTTTGTGCGCTCGCTACTAAAAGATTTTGATATAACGTTGCGTATCGACGGGCAAGAAGTGTTGGACAATCTGCCAGAAGGAGCGTTTATAACAGTAAGTAACCATCCGTTTGGAGCGTTAGACGGCATATCGTTGATAGATGTGATAGCGTCGCGACGTCCGGAGTATAAGGTGATGGTAAATATGATATTGGGTAAGATCACAGCGATGAAGCCCAATTTTATAGCTGTTGATGCGCTACAGAGCACCGACCCGGCAAAGAAGGCAGTGTCAATGCGAGGCATAAAAGAGGCGATAGACCAAGTTAAATCGGGCAAGGCTTTGGGATTTTTCCCTGCCGGAGCGGTGAGCAAGATAAATCGTCACTTAGAGCTTGAAGATCGCGATTGGCAGCCGACAGTAGTACGCTTAATAGATAAGGTAAAAGTTCCGGTGATACCAATATACTTTCATGGGTCGAACAGTTGGTTTTTCAACTTTTTGGGAGTAGTATGTTGGCAGTTGCGCACTTTGCGACTCCCGAGAGAGGTGTGGCGCAAGTGTCACACGACAATACATATCAGTGTAGGTGAGCCGATAAGTGTTGAAGAGCAGCAGGCGCATGCCTCAAGTGTAGAGGAGCTTGCAGCGTTTCTGAAGGCAAAGACCTACGAACTTAAAAAACGTCCTTGAAAAAGCAAAAAGATATGGCAATAAACTCTTCGTACACGAATCTACCAGACGCACCGATGCGCGATGCAGCGCCGTCGGCAGAGGTATTGCGAGCCAAGCAGCGTTTTGGCATAGTAGGCAATGCGGCAGCATTGATAGCAGCAGTGCAGCGTGCGGTGCGAGTAGCTCCGATAGATTTGTCGGTATTAGTTACCGGAGAAAGTGGATCGGGAAAAGAGTTTTTTCCGCAGATCATACACAATTATAGTTCACGCAAGCACGCAAAATATATAGCGGTAAACTGTGGAGCGATACCCGAGGGCACAATAGACTCAGAGCTATTTGGGCACGAGAAGGGGTCGTTTACGGGTGCCGTAGCCTCGCGCAAAGGATATTTTGAGGAGGCAGACGGAGGAACGATATTTTTGGATGAAGTAGCAGAGTTGCCAATGACAACGCAAGCGCGTTTGCTCCGTGTGCTGGAGACCGGAGAATTTTTGAAGGTAGGCTCGAGCCAGGTGCAGAAGACAAATATACGCATAGTTGCAGCTACGAATGTTGATTTGCCGCACGCGATAGCCGAGGGGCGTTTTCGCGAGGATCTATACTATAGGTTGTCGACGGTGCAAATAGTGGTGCCGCCGTTGCGAGAGCGCGGAAATGACATAATGTTGTTGGCGCGGAAATTTTCGTCTGATTTTGCAGAGCGCTATCGTATGCCGGAGATAGCATTTTCAGACGATGCACGCTCAGCATTGTTGCGCTATCGTTGGCCGGGCAATGTGCGCCAGCTCAAGAACATCATAGAGCAAGTGGCGTTGTTTGAGCCGGGTACACAGGTGTCAGCTGCAGTATTGGCAGAGTATCTGCCGAGTGGAGCAGCGACGTACACGCCGGTGCGCCCGGGCGGAAATGCAGACCACACATACGAGCGCGAGCGCGAGATGTTGTTTAATATGATATTCAACTTGCGCACACGCATAGACGAGTTGACGTCGCGCATGGAAGGGAGTGCCGATATCACCCCAACCGTTGAAGTAGAGACACCGATAACCGACCACAATATGCCGGTGTTGTCGCCGCTGCACACAAGTTTTTCAGCGAGTGTGAACGATGCCGAGCGCCAGAACATAATAGAAGCGTTGCGCCGCAATGACGGACGCCGCAAGGCAACGGCACAAGAGCTGAATATCTCAGAGCGTACACTGTATAGGAAGATACGCGAATATGGACTAGAGTAAAAGAGGTAAAAGCGATGAAAATACGATATATTCTCATAGTGATATGTATGCTGTTTGCGCTGCCGGGCTGTAGGATAAGCTACAAATTTAACGGAGCAGCGCTAGACTATAGCGTATACAAGACAGTACATATAAGTGATTTTCCGATACGAGCAGCGTTGGTATATGCGCCATTGCAGCAGACGTTTGAGACAGAGTTGCAAAACTATGTGCAACGCAACACGCGTTTGCAGATGATAGACAACGGCAATGCCGATATCATGATGGAAGGCGAAATCACGGGCTACACATTGACACCGCAAGCCGTGACAGAAGATGCGTATGCGTCGAAGACAAGGCTAACCATCACCGTGCGAGTGAAATATACAGACAACAAGAACGACAAGAACGACTTAGACCAAACATTTTCGGCCTATCGCGACTTTGATGCGTCGGAGTTGTTGATAGATGTACAAGATCAGTTGTGTCAGGAAATAGCAACGGAGCTTGTCGACTTAATTTTTAATGCCACCTTGGGCAACTGGTAAAGACGATGAAATCACCAACTGCCAATCCATATTTTGTATATAAGGCCATGAAAGAGCTAAAAGAGCGTCATGGCGAACTAACTCAAGAAGAGGTAGAAGAACTAAAGCAACGCATAGCGCTGAATAGTGCCGATGCTGAGGCAGCGGTACGGTATGTAGATCTAAGCGGCGATGACTGGGCCCACATCTACCCGACAGAGCCGGAAGAAGAAAAGATTACGACAGAGAATGCGATAGACACGTTCTTAGACACGTATGGCAACCGCAATCCGAAAGAAGATGCTCTGTTAGAGCGGCTGATATTTAATCCGACGCCCGACTATTCGCAGGTGCTGGAGAAAGAATCGGGCGGAGAAAAAGCGGAGCCGTCAAGCGAGCAAGATGCGCTGATAGATGCATTTATCAGTCAGTCGGCAGAGTATGGTGGGTCGACAGATGAAGATGACATACTTGCAGCGATAGAGCAAAAGCCGGCAGAAAGTGTGGAACGCCAAGAAGAAGAGCAAGCCCAAGAGACCATAGCCGAAAATGCGAAACCGGCGAAAGCAGGAGGGTCATTATCGGAAAGTTTGGCAAAAATATACATCAAACAAGGTAGATATCAGCGCGCATACGAGATTATTTCGGATTTAAACTTGAATAATCCGGAAAAAAGTGTTTACTTTGCAGACCAATTGCGATTCTTACAAAAAATAATACAATTGGAAGAAAGGAGGAAAGCGGCGACAAGTCACAAAATAGAGACAGGAACCGTGGACTGATAAAAAAAGAAATTATCACATCACACTATTATATAGAAGTAATAATCTAAAACCGATATGTACGTAGTTTTCATTGTACTCACAGTAATCGTTGCCATCATGTTGATAGGCATCGTACTCATTCAGAAATCAAAAGGTGGCGGTTTGTCATCACAATTCGGCGGCGGAAACCAAGTATTAGGTGTACGCGGCACGAATAGCTTTCTAGAAAAGACCACTTGGACGCTAGCAGCACTCATAGTAGTGCTCTCAGTAGGCGCAGCATACACAATGCCGAAAGCCGGCAGCGAGACAGCAGTACGCGCAGAGTCAACCTCAACCCAACCTGCAGCACAACAAGCAAATGCATTTGCTACCGATGCAGCAGCACAAAAGAGCGAAGACAAAGCAGCACCTGCAGCAGCAACCCCGGCAGAAGGCGCACCTGCAGCAGCACCTGCAGCAGAGGCAACGAAATAAAGACGGAGCCAAGCACCAAGCCCTATACAGGCCGGCAGACTAGAATTAGCCTGTTGGCCATGCCTTGTATATAGACACAAAAAAGAACAAAAAACGCACATAACCAAAACAGAATGAACCGCAAAGAATATGAAATCATGGCCCCGGTAGGGTCGTTTGAGTCGCTCCACGCGGCAATAAATGCAGGCGCAGATGCAGTGTATTTTGGCATCGGCGGGTTGAATATGCGCTCACGCTCGAGTGTAAACTTCACGTTAGAAGATTTACGAGAGATAGCGAAGATATGCAATGAAGCCGGAGTGAAATCATATCTGACACTAAATATAGTGCTATTTGACAATGATTTGGAAGCAGCACGCGCGACAGTAGACGCAGTTAAGGAAGCCGGAGTTAGCGCGATAATAGCAGCAGATATAGCGATAATATTGTATGCGCGTTCAGTAGGTGTAGAAGTGCACATATCGACACAAGC
>CAZJEA010000002.1:46586-61959 GCA_964544895.1 uncultured Bacteroides sp.
CGATAATATTGTATGCGCGTTCAGTAGGTGTAGAAGTGCACATATCGACACAAGCGAATGTAACCAACTACGAGACATTGCGATTTTATGCGCAATGGGCAGACGTGGTAGTGTTAGCGCGAGAGTTAAATTTGGACCAAGTGTCGGCGATACATAAGGCGATAATTGACAATGATTTGCGCGGACCGCACGGAGAGTTGGTGCGCATAGAAATGTTCTGCCACGGCGCACTATGCATGGCTACGTCAGGCAAATGCTACCTGTCGCTACACGAGATGAACACTAGTGCCAACCGCGGAGCTTGCACACAAATATGCCGTCGCAGCTACACATTGACCGACCGCGACACGGGCGACCAAATAGATGTAGAAGACAAGTATTTGATGTCTCCAAAAGATTTGAAGACTATACACTTTTTGAATAAGCTATTGGATGCCGGAGTGACCGTGCTGAAGATAGAAGGACGCGCACGCGGTCCGGAGTATGTTAAAGTGGCAGTAGAGTGCTATTCGGAAGCAATCAACTCAATCTGCGATGGCAGCTATAGCGAAGAAAAGATCGCCGCGTGGGATGAGCGGTTGCAAAAGATATTTAACCGTGGATTCTGGGATGGCTACTATTTGGGCCAGCGCTTGGGCGAATGGTCGAGCAAATATGGGTCGTCGGCAACACGGGTGAAACAATATGTAGCAAAAGGCGTGAAATATTACTCAAAGCTCGGAGTCGGAGAATTTTTGCTCGAAGCCGGGGAGTTGAAAGTAGGCGACGAAGTAGTAATCACCGGACCGACAACAGGCGCGTTGATATTGACAGTAGACGATATACAAGTAGACTGCAAGAGCGTAGAGCGAGCAGTAAAAGGCGACTCATTTTCTATAGCCGTACCGGCAAAGATACGTCCATCGGATAGGCTATATAAATGGGAGCAAACCGAAAATGCGCCACGCACAGCAAGATTTTAACCACTTACCAAAAAAATAAGACGAATGAAAAACTTTATTACATGGTGCCGGAGCTATCTGTCGATACCGGGGTTGGCCGTAATAGCAGCCATCTGCTACATGGTTTTTTTTCAGGAAAACTCCATGTCGCGGATATATAGCTATGATAAGACGATAGATAGCCTTCGCGCAGAGATAAGAGTGAATAGCGACTCAATGCTGTATTATAGGGCACTGAATGAACGCATGGACAATCATGACCCGGAAATAATAGAGCGGATAGTTCGCGAGAATCACAATATGAATTTACCGAACGAAGACGTATATATATTTAAATAAAAAAAATAATTAAGAGAATATGAAAGCACTAGTACAGTGGCTTACATACGGCGGCATGGTGATAGTGTGCATAGGATGCTTGCTACCGCTGTTGTTGGGGCCACAAGCTATAATATTTAAGATAGTTTATTGCGTGGGAGCGGTATGCACGCTAATAGGCCGCATACTTACAAAATATCACGGCAAAGATATGCGAGTGCGAAGATTGGTGCGCATACAAGTGTGGAGCGCCATCTTCTTTTGCGCAGCAGGCTTTTTTATGTGGTATTCGCAAGATCCGCGTGATTGGTTGGCATTTACGCTTGCCGGAGCATTGGTGCAATGCTACGTGTCGATAGTATTGCCGCGCGCGCAGAAACAAGCCGGAGAGCTATAATGCGAACACTATTTATATCTGACCTTGACGGGACCCTGCTGAATAGAGACGTAGAAGTGAGCCGCAAGTCGGCTGAGATACTCACAGGGTTGTCAAGGCAAGGGGTTTTATTTACGTGTGCAACAGCGCGCACACCTGCCACGGTGGTGCCGCTATTGTCGGGAGTAGAGTCGACACTGCCGGCGATAGTATTGACCGGGGCGGCGCTATATGACCGGAACAAAGGGAACTATGAGGATACACACTTCATAAGCGAGACAGCAATAGAGGCAATATATGAAGCTTTCGCCGATGAGAGCCTCACGCCGTTTATATATGCTTTGCCCGAAGGAGAAGGGGCTAAATTGCAGGTGTATACGAACACAGATGTGCTCACACCATACCAGCAGAAATTTGTTGACGACAGGCGCGGATTGGCGCTAAAGCAATTTAATTTGAACACGCCAACGCCGAAAGCGTATGCGAAGCGCCACGTGCTGTTTTTTGCGATGGGGAATGTGGAAAACATAGAGCGAGCAGCGGCGAAATTGCGCGATGGCGTGGATTGTCAAGTATCATGCTATAGAGACACATACGACCGCAGCATAGGGTTGTTGGAGATACTCGCCTCGGGAGTGTCAAAAGCGCGCGCCGTGCTTGAGATGAAAGCGCGGGTGAAGGCAGAGCGTCTGGTTGTTTACGGAGACAACTTGAACGACTTGCCGATGATGAAGGTTGCCGATGTGGCAGTGGCAGTGGAGAATGCGCTGCCTGAGGTTAAAGCGGCGGCAGATGTGGTTATAGGGGCAAATAGCGACGACTCGGTAGCCAAACACATATTGGCACTTACACAGCGATAAAACGATTTGACTTTGACACAAAAAAACATTAACTTTGTGTGTTAAAAACAATACGCAATGATTTTACGTTCGCTCACGCTCACAAACTTCAAGAATATCCAAAACGCAGCGCTGGAATTTACAGATAAGTTGAACTGCTTTTTGGGGAATAACGGTATGGGCAAGAGTAATGTGCTCGATGCGATATACTATCTGAGTTTCTGCAAGAGTTTTACAGGGGCAGCCGATAATTTGATCATCAAACGCGGAGAAGATTTCACGCTGTTGCAAGCCGAATATCTGCGCAAAGGCGTGGAGGAGGATTTGAATGTAAGCCTCGGCGGCGGGCGGCGCAAATCGTTTAAGCGAGGCGGGAAAGAGTATAAGCGCTTGAGCTCGCACATTGGCGTATTTCCGGCGGTATTGGTAGCGCCGGTAGACTCAGACCTCATCAACGGAGGCGGAGAAGAGCGCAGGCGATTTATAGATATGGTTATAGCGCAAGGCGATGCGCGCTATTTAGACCATTTGATAAGATACAATCATAATTTGATGCAGCGCAACAAGCTGCTAAGAGACGGCTGTTACGACACTACGCTATACATGGCGTTGGAGACAGCAATGCAGATGAGCGCGACGTATATATGCGAAGCACGACGCAAGCATATAGACAGGTTGGCAACGATACACCGCAAATATTACGCAGCGATAGCCGGCGAGGATGCCGAAGAGACATCACTGCGCTATAAGACGCAGATGGATGAGCACGAAGGCGAGAGCTCGCTGCTCGATTTGTTTGAACAAAATAGAGAGCGCGACCGAGTGCTGAAATATACGTCGGCAGGGCCCCACCGCGATGATATAGAGCTGACGGTGCAAGGTATGCCCGTGCGCAGAACAGCGTCGCAAGGGCAGCAAAAGACATTTACTATATCGCTACGCTTGGCACAATATGAGTTTTTGAGCGAGACGACAGCATTAAAGCCGCTGTTGTTGCTCGATGACATCTTTGACAAACTGGATGCCCAGCGTGTGGAATCGATAATAAAAGTAGTAGCCAACGACACGTTTGGACAGATATTCATAACAGATACCAACCGGGAACATCTAGACGAAATACTTCACCATATACCTGCCGCGCACGCACTATGGAGCGTTGAAGACGGGCAATTCACACCATTAGCACATGAAAAAGCGTGATCCACAATTAGTATCTGATATCATCCAAGCAGCCATCAATCAGAGTGGTACTCGTCAGGCCTACGACCAACAGCATATCTGCTACTTATGGCCGGAGATAGTAGGACCGTCAATAAACAGGTACACAACACGCAGATGGGTGGAGCGCGATGAGTTACATGTGTGCATAGCGTCAGCGTCGTTGAAAAATGAGTTGTCGTTTTTGACTTCGTCGCTGGTGCAGCGGTTGAATGCGGCGGCAGGGGCGAATGTAATCACAAAAATAATATTTCACTAAAAAAGCGAAGAACAGTTATGGCTGTAAATAATAATACACGCATAAAAGAACCGTCACGCCCATTGCGACACCGCGTAGATTTGCAGGTGCGTTTTGGCGATTTTGATTCATTTGGGCACTTGAACAATAATGTATATTTGCAATTTTTTGATTTGGGCAAGGCTCTATACTTTAATGAGATTACGGGCAAGGCTTTTGACCCGGAATCGGTTAGTGCAGCCGTAGTAAATATAAATTGCAATTTTTATGCGCCTACACTAATGGGAGAGGATTTGATAGTACAGACAGCTTGTTGCCATCTAGGCGACCGTTCGATAACGCTTGAGCAACGCATATTGAATCCGAGCAATGGGAGCATAAAATGTGATGCAATAACCGTTATGGCAGGGTTTGACATCAAGACACAGAGCTCAGCACCAATAAAAGAAGCGTTGCGCAAGGCTATTACCGAGTACGAGAAATTCTAGACGGTAGAGAAGAGCGGAGATTAAGAGTGTCGTTTGAGCAATTCTTGTTCGATGGTGTTTACGCCGCAGTCCATTTGCTCGAGGAGAACGAGGAGGTGGTAAACTAAATCGGAAGCCTCGTAGATAAAGCGGTCGCGATTACCATCGACAGCCTCAATAACAGTTTCAGAAGCCTCTTCGGCGACTTTTTGGGCTATTTTTTTAACGCCTTTGACAAAGAGGCGAGTAGTGTACGAGTTGTCGGGCATGAGAGCGTGGCGCGAGGCAATGAGCGAAGCTAGACGACGTATGAAACCTTCCTCAGCAGGGAGGTCGAAGCACGACTCTGTGCCGCGGTGGCAAGTAGGGCCGTCGGGTATAGCTTTAATGAGGAGCGTGTCTGAGTCGCAATCTTTGTACATACTGACAACGTTGAGGAAGTTGCCGCTAGTTTCGCCTTTAAGCCACAGTTGGTTGCGCGAACGGCTAAAGAAAGTAACCTTCTGACGTTCTACGGTTAAATCGAAAGCTTCGCGGTTCATATAACCTAACATTAGCACCTTTAAAGTGACGCTATCTTGAACGATAACAGGCAAAAGGTTGTCGGCACATTTAGAGAGGTTGAAATCATCGAAAGTCATAATCTAACAGGTATATTAACAGCAGCAAGCTGATTTTTAAGTTCGGGGATAGTAATTTCGCCATAGTGGAAAATGCTGGCAGCGAGAGCGGCATCGGCATGACCGATATTGAAGACGTCGACAATGTCGCTGGCAGAGCCGGCGCCACCGGAGGCGATGATGGGAATGTGAAGCGACTGAGCGAGTTTTGCAATGGCATCGCAGGGATATCCGCTACGAGTGCCGTCGTGGTTCATCGAGGTAAAAAGAATTTCGCCGGCGCCAAGGTCTTGAACAGTTTTCGCCCAAGAGAATAGCTCTTTGTCGGAGTTTTTTGTGCCGCCGTGAGTAGTGACATGCCAGATGTTGTCGGTGGGGTCGAGACGCGCGTCAATAGCGACAACAACGAATTGGCTGCCATATAATGAAGCAATGTCGCTAATGAGAGAGGGGTTTGCAACGGCAGCGCTGTTTATAGATATTTTGTCGGCACCGGCATCGAGAAGGCGTCTTGCATCGTTGAGAGAAGAAATGCCACCACCGACAGTGAACGGTATATTTATACGGTCGGAAATGCGGCTGACTAAATCGGTAAAAGTAGCTCTGTCTTCGCGAGAAGCGGAGATGTCGAGGTAAACGAGCTCGTCGGCACCTTGAGCAGCATACATTTCACCTAAGTCGACAGCGTCGCCAACATCTTTGAGTTTCTGAAAATTAATGCCTTTGACAGTGCGTCCTGATCTGACGTCGAGGCAGGGGATGATGCGTTTTGCTAACATAAGTTTGCGGTATTAAAATTAGCGAGTTGCTCTAACGAGATGCGACCTTCGTAAATGGCTTTACCAACAATGACGCGGCTGAGGCCCATGGAGTTTAAGCGTTGAATGTCGGAGATGTTACTGATGCCGCCGGAGACGGTAAACTCTATTTGCGGGAATTCGTTTTTTAATGCGGCATACAAATCGAATGACGGGCCGAGGAGCATGCCATCTTTAGAGATGTCGGTGCAAATAACTTGCTTGAGCTCTGGAAGGAACTTCGCAATTAGAGATTGGATAGAGTCTGACGATTGCTCCAGCCATCCGTTAACAGCGAGTTTGCCGTCGCGAGCGTCAGCGCCAAGAATAATGCGGTCAGCGCCAAAAGAATGTAGCCAATCTTGAAAACGTTGAGGCTCGCGTACAGCTATGCTGCCAACGACAACGAAAGAGGCTCCGGCGTCAAGGACAGCGCGGACAGAGGCGTCGCTTTTAACGCCCCCGCCCCACTCTATCTTTGCGCCGGGTATTTTTGAGAGGCGAGCGAGGAGAGGGAGATTTTGAGGAGAGGCACTTTTAGCGCCGTCGAGGTCTACGACGTGAATGCGTGAGAGGCCGTGATCGATGTATCGGCGCACCATATCGTCGGGGGTAGCAGAATAGACCGATTTTTTTTTGTAGTCGCCTTGAGAAAGGCGCACGCACCTACCGTCGATGATGTCAATAGCGGGGATAATTTCAATCATAGAGCCAAGAAATTTTTAAGAATTTTTTCGCCGACATCGCCGCTTTTCTCGGGGTGGAATTGAGTGCCGTAGAAATTTTCATATTTTAGGGCTGCGCTAAACAATTCGCCGTAACGACAAGTAGCGATAGTGTCGGGGCAAAGGGCAGCGCGATAAGAATGCACGAAATAGACATATTCGTTGCCATTGAGACCTTTGAAGAGTTTGCTCTCGAGGTTAGCAATGTTGTTCCAGCCCATGTGAGGTACTTTGTCGACAAGGTCATCATTGAAACGTTTAACGTGCGCGTCGAAAATACGAAGGCCGGTGGCAGTTCCCTCTTCAGAGTCGCGGCACATAACTTGCATGCCGACGCAGATGCCCAAGACAGGGATACGCAAATCGCGTATGAATTGAGCGAGGTTTAGTTGGCGGAGATTTTCGGCTGCTTCGCCGGCATTGCCAACGCCGGGAAGTATAACTTTGTCGGCGCGACTTATTGTCAGGGGGTCGGCAGTTAGCGTCCACTCAGCGCCAAGACGATCGAGGGCATTAGTGAGAGAGCGAATGTTGCCCATTTTATAGTCGATAATAGCAATCATAACAAGCCTTTACTAGATGGGATTTGAGAACTAAAAGCGTCGCGATGAATAGCCTGTTTCAAGGCACGCGCGAAAGCTTTGAATACCGATTCGATGAGGTGGTGGTTGTTTTCGCCTTTAGCAACGATTTGGAGGTTGCAGTGCAAAGCCGAGCACAAGCTTTTGAAGAAATGTTGATACATTTCGGTGGGAGTGTCGCCAACATACTCACGAGTGAATTTCACGTCCCAGCTGAAGTCGATGCGTCCGCCGAAGTCGATGAGCACCATAGCGCGGCAGTCGTCCATGGGGAGGACAAAGCCGTAGCGAGCGAGACCACGTTTGTCGCCGAGGGCATTGCTTATGGCGTCGCCGAGAGCGATAGCAACATCTTCCATGGTGTGATGCTCGTCGACGTCGAGATCGCCGTTGCATTGCAAATGCATAGATATGCCCGAATGGTGAGGTATTTGCCAGAGCATGTGGTCGAAGAAGTGCAAGCCAGTAGAGACAAACGACGGAGCTTTGCCGTCGAGGTCTACAAGAACGTGTATGTTAGTTTCGCGTGTGGCGCGAGAGATGTCGGCAGTGCGGTCGGGGGCAGTAGCGTCAGCGTCAGCTGTTTTGCCGTAATTAGAGAGCAGAGAGATGACTTTATCGTTTTCGGCAGCCGTGCCAACGGTTATGCGCAGTGATTTTTCACAGCCAACGACATGACTGCGATTGCGAACAATGACACCGTTTTCGATGAGATAGTTATAAATGTTGTCGGCATCGGCAACTTGCACGAGGATGAAATTAGCATCTGAGGGGAAAACCTTTGTAACGCAAGGGCACGAAGGCAAAGCAAGCTCGAGGCGTTTGCGCTCGGCAATAAGGTCAGCCACTTGTAGAGACACGTCGCTAGAGTCGATGCGGCGGGCAATTTCTATTTGAGTGGGGCCATTGACGTTGTAAGGGTATTTTACGCGGTTGTATATTGCTGCAACCTCAGGGTCGGCAAAAGCCATGCCCACGCGCAAAGAAGCCAATCCCCACGCTTTGGAGAAAGTTTGTAGAACCACGATGTTGCGATGCTTGTTGAGCACTGACAACATGGAGCCGCGAGTAGAGAAGTCGGCGTAAGCTTCATCGACCACAAGAATGCCGTTAAAATTATCGGCAATATATTCGAGTTGTTGTATGTCAAAGGCGTTGCCGGTGGGGTTGTTAGGCGAGCAAATCCACATCAACTTTACGTTTTGCCGAGAATGAGCTATGTCAATTAGTTGCTGAGTAGGCAGCGAGAAATCGGGGTTAAGTTGCACCGAAATAACGTTGACATCGTTAGTATGAGCACAGACTTCATACATGCCGTAAGACGGGGCGATGATGATGGCCTCATCGAGACCCGGGCGGCAAAAAATGCGGAAAGTGAGGTCAATAGCTTCGTCGCTGCCGGAGCCGCCAATGAAAATGCGGTCTTCGGTGACATTTTTGAGTTTGGCGATTTTAGCCTTGATGATTTTATGATGGGGGTCGGGATATCTGTTTAAGCCGTTGTTGAACGGGTTTTCGTTGGCATCGAGCCAAACATTAACAGCATTGCCCTGATATTCATCGCGAGCAGTTGAGTATGGTTGTAACGCCAAAATGTTGGGCCTAACAAAAAGAATAGGGTCAATCATTGCCGTAAAAATTTATTTGTTCAACCGAATAGAAACAGCAAGAGCGTGAGCATCGAGGCCTTCGGCATCAGCCATTTGCGTGACAATAGGAGCTAAAGCATTGAGGCCGGAAGGAGAAAGCTCTTGGAAAGTGATTTTACGCATGAAGCTGTCGATGTTGACACCGCTAAAAGAGCGCGCCCAGCCACTTGTCGGGAGAGTGTGATTAGTGCCCGAAGCGTAGTCGCCGACACTTTCAGGAGAATAATTTCCGATGAAAACGCTACCGGCAGCAACAATTTTTTGAGCAATGAGCCAGGGATCGCGCATAGAAATGATGAGATGCTCAGGGGCATATTCGTTAACGAATTCGAGCATACGGTCAGCGTCTGATAGCACAATAAGACGGCTTTTGCTAAGCGATTTTTCGACCGAATCGGCACGTTTTAGCTTAAGCTTAAGAGTGTTTACAGCTTGATTAACAGCCTCAGCGATAGCAAGGCTACTGCAAACGAGTATAGCCTGGCTATCAGGGCCATGTTCAGCTTGCGACAATAAATCGGCAGCGACGAAAAGCGGATTAGCGCTCTCATCAGCCATAACCAAAACTTCACTGGGCCCGGCAGGCATGTCAATGGCAGTATTTGTAGAGACAAGTTGTTTAGCCTTAGTAACAAAGCGGTTGCCGGGGCCAAAGATTTTGTCGACACGAGGTATAGATTGAGTGCCAAAAGCCATTGCAGCGATAGCTTGAGCGCCCCCTACCCTATAAATTTTGTGTACGCCACATTCACGTGCCGCAAACAATATTTCGGGAGAGATTGGGCGGTTATTGCTCTGCGGGGTGCAAAGGATTACCTCCTTACATCCGGCAATTTGCGCAGGAATAGCGAGCATCAAGACCGTAGAAAATAGAGGTGCTTGACCACCGGGGATATATAATCCGACGCGACGAATAGCGACTGCGCGCTGCACACAACGCACACCGGGAGCGGTTTCAACAGAGACGTCATGAGGGAGTTGTGCTGTGTGGAAAGTGCGAATATTGTTAGCGGCAGCACGAATAGCCTGTTTCAGCGAATCAGAGACAGAATCGGCAGCGGCATCTATTTCGGCTTGCGAGAGTGCGAGGCTGTCTATTGTAGAGCCATCGAATTTAGCAGCATAATTAATCAGCGCTTCGTCACCAAGATTTTGCACCGAAGAAATAATGTCGTGCACAGCGGCGAGTATAGCGTCGTCGTTGGGAATGTTTCTTTCAATGAGCTGCTGCCAAATGTCTTTAGGGGGTTCAACAACGATATTCATAATAGAGGAGAATTATCTAATTACATTTTCTAAAGAAAGCACAAGTATGTCTTCGGCACCAATAGCTTTGAGCTTTTCTATTTTGTCCCAAAGGTCAGCTTCGCGAATGACCACGTGCAAAGAGAACCAGTTGTTGTCTGCCAACGGGAGAAGCGTTGGGCTTTTCATGCCGGGTAAAAGAGCGACAGCAGCGTCAACACTTTGTTTAGGCAAGTTCATGAGCACATATTTCATGCCGCGGCTCTCTATGATAGATTTGAAACGGAATTTAAGCTTAGCGAGCTCAGCTTTTTTATCGTCAGAGAGATTAGGTGTGCTAATGAGTACTACTTCCGAGCCGAATACCGTTTCCACCTCGCGCAAGCCATTTTGGATTAGAGTGCCGCCTGAAGAAACGATGTCGAAAATGGCGTCAGCCATGCCAACCGCGGGAGCAACTTCAACCGAACCGGCAATTTCTTGAATGCGAGCATTGATAGCATTTTGAGTGAAGAAAGACCGCAAAATATTAGGATATGAAGTAGCGACACTTTTGCCTTGAAACCAACTAATGCCGGAATATTCTTCATTTTTAGGTATAGCCAACGAAAGGCGGCAAACGCCTAATCCGGTTCGCATTACTGTGTCAACCTTAAGGCCGCGCTCAGCTACTTCGTTTTCGCCGACCAAGCCAATATCTGCCACCCCCATAGCTACAGCTTGAGGAATATCATCATCACGTAGGTATAAAATATCAATAGGGAAACCTTTTGCATGAGCAACAAGAGAACGAGAGTGGCTAGAGGCAGTAATACCGGCATCAGCTAACAACAACATACAATCCTCGTTCAACCGTCCCTTAGACTGGATTGCAATTCGTAACATATTAGTATATTTTTTGCCACAAATATAGTAATTTGTAACTATATTCACAATTTTCACAACAAAAACCTAACATAAAAACGTCAAAAACGAGAAAATCGGCACTAAAACAAGGATTAAAGCGGTGAGACCGCGATTTGCATAAACAGCTGAAAATTACTATATTTGCCAAACATATAGCAAAAGACACACACAAATAGTATAAAAAATTACTCTCTATTTGCTCTAGAGTAGAAAAAAAGCACTGCAAATAAAGCAATTATCACTTTCTACAAAAATATTACTATCATAATAACAAATCACAAAATCACTTATGTTAAAAAAATTACTGCTGGTAACATGCGCGGGAGTAGCACTCACAAGCATGGGACAAACAAAGAATTTTAAGGCAGCGTGTTTAAATGTTGATGGATTGCCACCGTCGATAAATGTAGTTGGTATAAACATATCACTTAATCCTGACGGGCCACAAGAGGCTGGCACCAAACGCATAAGCGAATTGATAGCACAAAAAGGCTGGGACTTTTTTGGAGTGTCAGAAGATTTCAACTATCACAATGAATTGATAACGCATTTTTTGGATTATTACAACATCGGATCCTATAGAGGAAACGTAAGTTTAAGTAATGCCAGCGGAGTGCCGTTGAAGATGAACACCGATGGTTTGGGCTTAATGTATAAGAAAAGCATTAAGGCCACAGGTGAGACAATGACAAGTTGGAATAAGACCAATGGATACTTCAACAATGGCGCCGACGAACTACTGAAGAAGGGCTATCGTTATTATTGTGTTAGCGTAGCAAATGGGTTGGAAGTTGATGTGTACGTACACCACATGGACGCCGAAACCGACAAAGAAGACATTGAGGCTCGCGAATCGCAGATAACACAGCTGGTGGAAGCGATAAAAAATTCGGACAACCACAGACCAATCATAATCATGGGCGACAGCAACTGCCGCTATACTCGCGACCGTTTGAAGGAATTGTTGATAGACGCTATCAATGCCGACGAGCGATTTGAAATACACGACCCATGGATAGACTTTGAATGGAGCGGGATATATCCGGAATATGGCAGCGCTTCGTTAATGACAAGCGAATATGGTGCCCAAAAAGGAGAAGTGGTAGATAAGATATTTTATATCAATAACAGCGACGCAAACGGCGTTGTGTTGACGGCGAACAGCTATTTGCACGACACAGAATTTTCGTATGCTGACGGCAGCTCAATATCTGACCACTATCCAATTGTGATTGACTTCACTATATCAAATACGACTAACGATATAGCACAAGGCAGCTACTACATAAGAAATGTTGCCAGCGGAGAATTTTTATGCGCCGGTGCTAATTACGGCACTCACACAGCATTGGGAGAAACCGGCAACTACATCACACTTGAGAAAGCCGACGACAATCAGTATTATATGCACTCAACCTGCGGATATGTGTCGCACAGCTGCTGGATGGACAATGACAAAGATGCTTACACAATCAGCATGAGCGAAAGCGGCAACTACGTCATCGCATTTGAGGATGAGAATGGTGATAAAAAAGCCTTCACCGCGCACGACGATATGCGTGTAGAAGCCGATGCGTACGAAAAAGATAATCTTGCTCAAGAGTGGGAATTTCTAAGCAAAGATGAGCTTATTAAGGAGCTGTATAGCGCAACAGAAGATAACCCCAAAGATGCAACTTTCTTTATTAAAGGAGCAAACTTCAGCCGCAACGACAGCGATGTGAAGGCGAATTGGAAACAGACAAAAGATAGCGGATTGAGCATTAACTATGGCGGCTTAGACACTGAAGAGGCTAATAACCACATTGTAGAATTTTACAATGGCCAAATAGGCACATTCTCGTCAACAAAAACCAGCGGTTCGCTAACTCAAAGCGCTGAAGGATTGCCTAACGGCAAATATCGCATGAGCGTGCAAGTGTTCAAGCGCGAAGACGGCGATAATTTCACTATCAGCGCCAACGGCAACAACGTTCGCATACCTAGCATCTCTGAAGGAGCACAAAACGGAGTAGTGCCAAACAGCATATCGAGTGCGGCAGAATTTTTTAATGCCGGACTCTACAAAACAGAGACAGAATTTACAATCACCGACCACGCGCTAACAATATTGATAAACAAAGCGCACACAAAGTCAACAAAATGGTATGCCTTTGACAACTTTAAGTTGACATATCTGGGACCAACTGACGAAGACAATGCCGCATACAATAAGGTGAAAGCAGCAATGGAAGACGCCGAGTCTAAAGCCACAGAAATGAGCTTAGACTACGACAACTCGGTGGTAGAAGAGCGCTGGGAAAATCGCGAGATTGTGGGCAACGGTGACGCTGAGGTGAAAATGACATACTTAGCATTGGCTAAAGCAGCTAAGCAGCAAACTCAGACTCCGGCAGATATGCGATATGTGATTCTCAATAATAGCTTTGAGATGGGCGATTTAACATACTGGGACACTAACGAAGGAAGCGTGGTTGAAAACGACGCTACAATGAACGGCGATGGCGACTACGTATTCAAAGGCTCCACAATCAGTCAATCGACAGCCTCACACGGCATCAATATGCCAAATGGTAACTACAAGCTAACTGCATTATTGAGCGAGGGAGGAAAACTCATTGCTAACGGTGCAGAAAGTGGTGTTGCAATAGTTTCTGCAGCCGAAGATGGAGCTATGACCGAAGTGTCTGTTAAGTTTGAAGTGACAGACGGCACAGTTGCTATATCAGCTACAAATATTGTTTGCGCAGATAACTTTGTGCTAACTTATTTAGGAGAAGAGAAAATTCCGACAACAGGAGTCTCTGACTTAGAAATGAGCGGAGACGCACAAGTGGACGTATATGGTGTGAACGGCGTTCTGCTGAAGCGCGGCGTGACCTATGGCAAAGCTCTCGACGGCTTGGCTGCCGGGGTTTACATTGTGCGCAACGGCGAACGTGTGCAAAAACTCGTAAAGTAACCGACCTAACATATAAAAGCGAACGGAGCTCATGCAATGCGTGAGCTCTGTTTTTTTTATTACTTTATTACAAACTTCTTGGTAGCGGTGGTTCTTGAGCGCGAATATGCAGATTCCGATTTTTGTTGCCAGAGGCAACTTGTCGGAATTTCCGACAAGTTCGAACAGAAGGTAACAGGACTGTCAACCGTGAGCAAAGGGGAAATAGCTCCATAGATGATGTTATTTTTTCTCGGCGAGATATTCGGCGAGGACTTCCTTTGCCGACACTTCTATTGGATTGCCGGCATCATCAGTGATGATAACTGTTTCATCAAGCAGTGCCTTTTTGCGAAGCATTGACTCGAATGAGGCTTTCAAACCTTGGCTTAACTTTGCTCTAAGGTCTAATCGTT
This sequence comes from uncultured Bacteroides sp., assembly GCA_964544895.1. Lineage (GTDB taxonomy): Bacteria > Bacteroidota > Bacteroidia > Bacteroidales > Muribaculaceae > CAG-873. The sequence goes on from CAZJEA010000002.1 coordinate 60,864, forward strand.
CTTGTTCTGACATGACTGACGTATATTTTCAAATTTAACGTTGTCTAATTATGCGCAAATATAACGTTTTTCCGCGAGGATTTGCAATTTCCGGGGTATAATCTTCAGCGTAGCAGCGAAATTTAGTCATCGACCACACAACCACCACAAGACATAGGAGCTTGATATTCAGACAAAAAGAGACAGCCCCACTTCCGTCAGCTTGCCAAATGTGATAAAAAAAGCGCGATTTGGCTACGTGACGGAAGAAAATCGTGCCGTTATCCGACTGTTATTATAGGCTTCCCGAAGAAATCTGAAAGTAAACTCAATGTGGCAAGAGTGAAGTTATGTTGACCACTGAGCCATTTGGTTATCTCGCAAGGGCGTTTGCCTATCGCTCTTGCAAATTCAGCTTTCGACAGTCCTGCTTTGGTCATAAGGTCATAAATGCGGTTGGAAACAGCCATCTGCATATCCACTTCCTTATGAATCCGCGTTGGAATGGAAGCAACAATCTTATTATATTCATCAAATGCTGTTTTCATATATCAAACATATAGAATGGATGGCAAAGTTACAAAAAAGTTTTACTTATAAATAAACAAAAAGGATATTATTTGACAGGACATAAAATTAGCCACAAGCGATGGTTTGAGCCATGACTTGTAGCTAAGTTATTTAATGAATCTGATGGGGATTACTTGATTATAACTTTGGTGGGGGTGTTGTTTATGATAACAATGTAGACACCGGGAGTGAGGTTGATGCGAGTTTCGCCACGGCCACTATAAACGGTTGTGCCATTCATAGAAACAATACGCACGTCAGCGTCACCATCAACACAGATAGCACCGTTTTCTACACTAAATGGAGCGTTGCTGTTGTCACCAATTTCAGAAACTCCTGAACTTATACCGTCAATAGCTTTTACCTCCCAGAAGTTCTTCCATCCGGCAGCAGCTTTATATGTTTCAATAGCTGTTGCCGGCACATAAAGCGTTCCATCGAAATATGTATCATCGTTGAAAGGATTTTCTGTTGTTGGAGGAACAGTGTTGCGAGATGTCACACTAAGAAGTGATTTGGCGTTCTTAAACGCTCCGGTTTCAATAGA
>CAZJEA010000003.1:0-57501 GCA_964544895.1 uncultured Bacteroides sp.
TGCAAGTGGTGCGAATTAACATTTGGAATCCGGAGAGGCAATATTTTGAGGCATTGAGGTTGTGGTTTTAAGCAAAGATTAGTAAATTTGTGGTATGAATAAACGTTTGATTATTATAGTACTTGCCTTAATATCGATATGTGATGTATGGGCAAAAGTTATTGAAAATCCACGAGCAGTTGTAGATTTAATAGCTCGTATAGGTGGCGAACAATCGACAAAACTGATATGTACGGAACTTGATTCGTCAATAAGCGAAGAGCAGTTTGTTATCACAAGCTGCAAGAAACGGCCATGTATTAAGGCATCTACGATGAGCGCATTGACGTGTGGTATAGGTTGGTATCTTAACCATTATGCCAATGTAAATGTTTCGTGGAATAATCCGACTGTAGATTTGACAAAGATAAAATTGCCATTGCCGCAAGGGGAGGATGTGCATAAATGCACAGTAGATTATCGCTATTATCTAAATTATTGTACATTTTCGTACTCGATGAGTACATGGACTTGGCAACGTTGGCAACAAGAAATAGATTGGATGGCTTTGCATGGTGTGAATATGCCGTTGCAGATAGTTGGACTTGAGACTGTGTGGCGTGATATGCTAAAAACAGAGTATGGCTATACGGATGCTGAAGTTAATGAATTTGTTGCCGGTCCGTGTTTTATGGCATGGTTTGGTATGAATAATCTGGAGGGATGGGGCGGCCCAAATCCGGAATGGTGGTATGAACGTCAGGGACAGCTATGCACAAAAATAGTTGGCAGAATGCGAGACTTGGGAATAGAACCGGTATTGCCGGGATATTCGGGGATGGTGCCAAGTGATTTTACAACAAAAACGGGAATAAGATCAATAGATCAAGGTCGTTGGTGCAATTTCCGTAGGCCATATATATTAGACCCCAATAGTGAAGCTTTTGCGGAAGTTGCAGAGAAGTACTATAAGCATTTGCATGAGGTTATGGGTAAGAGTAAATATTACTCTATGGATCCATTTCATGAGGGAGCAAATACGTCGGGGATAGATGTAGCTGCTGCATATTCACAGATATTTAAACAGATGAATAAGGCTAATGCAAATTCGAAGTGGGTTATACAGCAGTGGCAATGGAGTAAGTCGCAATATCAGGTGCTGGATAATGTGCCAGTGAATAGGTTGATAGTGCTTGATCTATTTAGCGATGGTCGTCCCAATCTAGATGCATATAAAGATCATGAAGTGGTATATTGCATACTTCCTAATTTTGGAGGTAGAACCGGCTTGATGGGTCGGTTTGATAAAATGATAAATGAATTTTTTGATGCAAAAAATAATATTAAAACCGTTTGCGGTATAGGAGCCGCTCCGGAGTCGATAGAACAAGTATCGGTTTTGTATGATGCTATTTATGAATTGCCATGGATGGCGGAGAAGCCAAATACACAGACGTGGATGAAAGAGTATGCAGAGCGCCGCTATGGAGCTAGCGATGAAAACGCTATAGCAGCGTGGCAGTTAGTTCGTACATCGGCACTAAATTGTAGCTCGTCGCTGCAAGGGCCGCATGAGGCAGTTACTTGTGCTCGTCCGTCATGGCATATTGACAGGGTCTCGTCGTGGGGCGGCACAAAAATATTTTATGATGCGAATGCTATTGTAAAAGCAGCAAAATTGATGTTAGCGGCTGATCTAGCGGGTGAGAACTATGATTATGATCTTATAGATGTGACTCGACAAGCGCTGACAGATTATGCATATAAACTGCAGCAAGAGATTTCTGATGCACATGCTTTAGAAAATGAGGCGTTGCAAGATAGCTTACAGTCGCGATTTATAAATCTCATTTACGATATAGATGATTTATTGAGCTGCAATAAAAACTATATGCTAGGTAAGTGGACAAAAATGGCAAGAGCAATAGCCGATGAGATGCCTAATACAAGTGATGCCGATCGCGATTGGTTAGAGTTGAAGAATGCGCGTACGTTGATAACAATTTGGGGTGAGCGCGAAAATGCAGAGAAATCGGGTCTGCGTGATTATTCTTATCGCCAATGGTCGGGTATGCTTAGAGATTTTTATGGAGAGAGATGGAAAAAGTTTTTCTATGACAACGAAGAGCAAGATTGGTTTGAGTTGGATAAGAAGTGGGCTAGTGATGCAAAATTAAAATATGATGACGAACCCGAAGGAAAAGCAAAGGAAGTAGCAGCAAAGCTAATAAATAAATATTTCAAATAATATAGTATTTACTAAATTTAGTTGTATCTTTGCATTCGAAAAATTCTAAACTTATGACCAAAATAATTGCTCTCTTAAATCACAAAGGTGGAGTTGGAAAGTCAACCACCGCAAATAACTTAGCTGCTGCTCTCAAACAACTAAAGAAAAAAGTTTTAGTAATAGACTTCGACGGACAGGCAAATTTGACAGAGTCTATGGGTGTTTCGATAGAAGAACCCCAAACAATATATGGCGCGATGAAAGGCGAATATCCTATGCCATTGGTAGAAACAAATAGTGGAATTACATTGGTGCCATCGTGCCTGGACCTATCGGCGGCAGAGTCAGAATTAATAAATGAGCCCGGTCGTGAAATGATATTAAAGGGCTTAATAACCAAAGCGACAGCAAATCGGAAATTTGACTATATACTTATAGATTGTCCTCCGTCACTTGGATTGTTGACACTTAATGCACTCACAGCAGCAGATTTTTTGATTATACCGGTTCAAGCACAATTTTTGGCAATGCGTGGTATGGCAAAATTAATGAATGTGATACAAATAGTGCAAGAACGTTTGAATCCGGAGTTAAAGATGGGTGGTATAGTTATTACCCAATTTGATAAGCGTAAGACATTGAACAAGAGTGTTACTGAGCTTATAAAGGAGTCGTTCTGTGATAAAGTATTTAAAACAATTATTCGCGATAATGTGGCTTTGGCCGAAGCACCTATTCACGGGCAAAATATTTTTGAATATAACTCAAAATCATACGGTGCACAAGATTATTTAGAGTTAGCAAAAGAGGTAATGAAATTAAAATAATAACTATCATGGCAAAAACGAACTCACTAAAAGATAGTATGAAAGGCGGATTGAATGCTCTGCTAACTTCTACAACAGTAGAGCATCCGGTGAAGATGCATAAGGAGAAAACTCCGGTAGAAGCAGAAAAGAAGGAAAAAGAAACAGCAGTGCATTGCAATTTTGTGATAAATAAAAGCATACATACTCGTATGAAGTATTTAGCACTTGACAAAAATATGTCGCTTAGAGATATAGTTAATCAAGCAATGCTAGAGTACTTGGAACGAAATAACGGGTAATAAAAAAAGCGTCTTTACGACGCTTTTTTTATTCAAATATAGAGGGGTTTAAATTTCGGCAGTTGTAGTGTGAAGCCATTATTTCGCCATAGGCGCCGGCCGAATGTATGGCAAGGATGTCGCCGCGTTTTATTTCTGCAATTTCGACTTGTTCGGCGAAAACATCGGAGCTCTCGCAGATGGGACCAACAATGTCATATTTGTGCGTTGGTCTGTTCTCTGCATTACCAGAGAGATTAGATATTTCGTGATGAGCTTGGTATAAGGCAGGACGAATAAGCTCAGTCATGCCAGCATCAACTATAGCGAAATCCTTTTTGAGACCTTTTTTTATGTATAGGGCTCGAGTGAGAAGAGTGCCGCATTGCGCAACTATAGCACGGCCCAACTCAAAATGTATTTCGCGGCCTTCGCGCTGTGGCAACATTTTGTCGAAAACGTTGAAATATGAAGCGAAGTCGGCGATGTTGTTAGTGAGCGGATTATCATAGTCTATGCCGAGTCCGCCGCCAACATTTATGGATTTAAAATGAATGCCGCGAGCATAGAATTTAGAAAGCATAACATTGATACGGCTGCAAAGCACTTCATATGGTTGAGTAATGGTGATTTGCGAACCTATATGAAAGTGGAGACCTATTAATCTTACGGCAGGTAACTTGTAAGCTTTTTCGATAACTTCGTCAAGCATCTCTAAACTTATGCCGAACTTGTTTTCGGCTAAGCCAGTTGTGATGTAGTGGTGTGTGTGCGCATCGATATTGGGGTTTACTCTTATTGCGATGTTTGCGACACGGTTCTCAGCGGCAGCTAAGGCAGAGATAACTTCAAGTTCGGGAAGCGACTCGATGTTAAAACAACCGATGCCGGCGTTAAGAGCAAACATAATTTCTTTGTCGGTTTTACCTACGCCGGCAAAAACGATTTTTTCGGGTTTAAAGCCATTGTCAAGTGCGGCTTTAATTTCGCCGCCACTAACAGTATCGGCGCCGAATCCGGCGTCAGCAATAACTTTGAGAATTTCGGGGCAAGTATTTGCTTTTACAGCATAGTGAACGTTAAAATCTTTGCGATGAGCTGTGACAGACTTAACAGTTTGCAGAGTTTGACGTAATAAGTCTAGATCATAGTGATACACAGGTGTCTCTAAATTGGCAAAAGCAGTAGGTGTCAATTTATTTGTCATTTTTTTTCTAGTTGTTATTAAAAAGTTTGTCGCTCAATCTGTTAAGCGCAAGTATTTTGTCTTCTTGTTTAACTACTACGGCGATATTGTAATTAGAACCGCCGTATGAAATCATACGCAGGGGCACATTTGCTAAAGCATCAATGACGCGAGCTTCAAAGCCACCGTTAAGCCAATTGAAGTCGCCAACAACGCAAATGATAGTCATATTATTGTCAACGGTGACAGTTCCGAATTTTTTAAGATCGTCAACGAGTGCGTCAATGCGGTTTTCGCCGGCGATGCTAACGGTGACTCCGACCTCACTAGTGGCAATCATATCAATGGCGATTTTATGGTTTTCGAAAGTTTCAAAAACTTTATGTAAGAAACTATAAGCCAAAAACATTCGCCCAGATTTGATATTTATAGTGATAATATTATCTTTGGCTGAAACAGCTTTGATTGTCTTTGGATTGAGGTTGTTGTAGATTACAGTGCCGGGTTTGTCTGGCTCCATAGTGTTTAGCAAACGAACGGGGATGTTGTGAAGTCGAGCCGGGAGAACACATGCCGGATGTAATATTTTGGCGCCAAAATATGCGAGTTCGGCAGCTTCTTCGAAATGGAGCTCGCTCACGGGGCGGGTGTTATCAACAAATCGTGGATCGTTGTTGTGCATGCCATCAATGTCTGTCCATATTTCTATTTCATCAAGTTGGAGGGCAGCGCCAATGATTGAAGCCGTGTAGTCGCTACCACCACGTTGGAGGTTGTCGACTTCGCCGTATTCATTACGGCAAATGAATCCTTGAGTGATATAAAGATCGGCGTCGGGGTTCATATCAACCAAACGTTTTAATCTGATTGATATGTACTTCATGTCAGGTTCACGATTTTCGTCTGTACGCATAAATTTTAAAGCCGGCAGCAATACAGAATGTATGCCGGTTGAATGTAAGTAGGCATTCATTAGAGATGTCGACATAAGTTCGCCTTGGGCAAGGATTTCTTTTTCGTCCATTTCGGTGAATTCGACTCCGACAAGAGAACGGATATAAGCGAAGCAACGCGATACTTTTTCGGTGGCGTCAGCACGAGCTTCTTTAAGAGCTGCGCTATCTATAGCGGCCCGACGAGTACCGGCATTTTTATTGGCATTGCTGAAAAGCTCAGTGATAACGTCCTTATATTTAGCTTCGAGAGCGTTGATGACGTCGCGCGCGCCTGCCTGATTTTTTTTGTAAAGATAGTCGCAAATTTCGACTAAAGTGTTGGTTGTGCCAGACATCGCTGACAGCACAACAACGTTCTTCCCTCTAGCAGATACCAATGAGGCAACATTCTTAATACGGTCGGCAGATCCGACAGACGTACCTCCAAATTTTAATACATTCATTATATAATTTATGCAGTTATTCCTTTAGTGCGCAAAGTTACGAAAAAAAGTGCACATCATATCTTAATTGCGTGTTAATATTAATTGGTCAATTAAAGCATGATTAGTGGAGATGTTCATATTCTCATTTGCATCATTAAATAGAAGAGTGACAATGTGTTCACCGGTACTTAAATTGACTTCTAGAGAGTTGGTATAACCCCAGTCGTCCCAATTTCCGCAACCACGCTGTGGCAAAACCACGGTGCCAATAAGCGTGCCGTCAACTAAGACATTTCTAATTGCACATTTATTTTCGGTATTGACGGGGCCGTTACCATTAGCATATCTAAATGCTAAAAAGTATTTACCGGCATCATTTACTGTTGCGTGAATATGTGCTGTGCGGTTAGAGTGGTCAGTCTCAATAAATCCGTTGCCGTTATACCCTACTAGGTTGCTAACAGGCTTATATGAAATTTCAGAGGAGCTGATAGAGGTGCCTTCGTTGGGCATTTCGACTTTTATTTGTTGCGTGGTAGAACGAGGCTCAGAAGCAAAACTTTCTAAACCGTTATTGTCAATTCCAATGATTTGGTATTCACCCGGTATTGAAGCGTCGAATGTGGTAGTATGAACTTCAGCAATACGCTCTCCATTGCGAATGATAGCATAACGATTTATGTATTCGATAGGATTCCAATGTAATATAGTGCCTTCTAACCATGAAATAGGAGTCAAAGGGGCTTTAGCATTTGCTACATTGTTTACACTAAGTGTTGGAATGGGCTGATTGTCCATTTCTATTGAGATGTTTAGTGCGCCTTTTGCTTGTTTGGCATAAATAAATGGAGGTTGCTCTTTCCCGTTAACTTTAAAGCTTTTGATTTTGTTGCCAAATCCGGAGATTGAGATGTTAACTACGGCATCTCTATATTTGAAGTTATTCAAACTTCGTGTTGCAGATAAAGATTTTGGAACAAATGGAGAAAATGAGAGACGGTCTTTCTCGAATTGTAAACCAAAAAGGATTTTGTGAGTTATGGCTATATTGCCGCTTAAGCACCAAAGCATATTTGATGAGTTGAGCTCAGTTGCAATGTCACCGTTGTCGAGGTTGAAATTCTCCTTATTAGTAGCGAATAGAGCCGCCGGGCGGAAAACCGAGCCAATCGCTTGTAGCACTCCGTCTTCATTGCCTACTTTTGCATTGGCTAGAGCCCACCAGCTGGCCACCCATGGCCATAAAGCGTTGTTGTGATATGCGGGTTGGTCAGAGATTTGTGGGTAAAATATAGCGGTGCCGAATGGGGTAGTAGGGTTGTTCTCGGTTATTGCTTTGGCTCGCTCGTCAGATGCAACGCCCCACATTATGGCAAGAGACTCGCCTAAAGTCTCGGCTCGGGGGTTGGTGATTAAATGGTCTCTGCCATAGCGGTACATAGCATAGTATCCTTTGTCATTCAACCATAAATTATCATTTATGCCTTTGATTATGGTGTCAGCTTTTTTATAGGCGTCATCAGCTAAAGTTTTATCTTTTAGTTCAGTTGCAATATCGCCTAGAATAGTCCACGCTTTAGAATGAACGACAGCAGTGCTTAGCGATTCTGAATTGTATATATCGGCGGGTTGCATCCATTTTGGATAGCTTTGTTCTCTCCAATCAATAAATGAGGTTTCGCCTTTAATTAGACCCGAGTCGGTTAGTATGTTATTTGCTACGTCGTCGTACAGCGAGCGTTTTATGATTGGGAATATATATTTAAGCCAATTTTTGTCGCCGGTAACCTTATAATATTCGTAAGCCGCAACAGCCCAAACCGTTCTATCGGTAGAAACCGGCCAAGCGCCTCCTGAACCTGTGTCTTGAATTATTCGTCCCTTACTGTCGACTTTGCGCATAAGTGATGTTTTTGTTGCTTGAGGTTGCATATAAGCCATTGACAAAAGAATTGAATAGCTTACGTCTCGAGTCCAAACACCAGGCCATTCTTTGCCGGTGCGCAAAGTAGTGTCAGACTCAACAGCATTAACCATTTCATCCAGCCCCATATTGTAGATCGCTGAATGTAAAACATTTGACGTTGCTAATTGTGGATAAGTGCTGATATCGTTGTGTAGTTGCCAAGTCTTAGATATAGGCATGAAATATCCAGGCTGAGCAGAGTAAGTAGAAATTATTTTATACGGAGATGGCGCCGTTGCAAAAAATTCGCCTTGAGTTATAGTGTCTCCGTGCCATTTATAAGCTTTTGTTTCAATTATATTTTGGGCATTAGCGGCTCCGTAAAATGCTAAAAACAAAGAGATTGCAGTTAGTTTTTTCATTGTAATCGAACGTGATTAGTGGAATATTCGCAAAATTACAAAAAAAATCATCAAAAAACTTGCAGGAGAAAAAACTTTATAATAATTTTGCTGCATGACTTGACACATTATAGTGCATCGACACTAAAGATATGATACAACAATCACTGTTCATCGCCTTGTAGCAAAGGTATCAGGGATGTTGTATCTTTTTTTATGCGGTACTTCTCGCCTGATTTGATGACAATAGAACATTTACAAATTTTCATCAAATTAAATTTTTATGCAGGACAAAAAAATTAACCCACCGGTAGGGAAATTACTATCTTGTTCACCCAACGGCACTTATGGCTTTATTAGTACTCAATTATTGCAACGTATGGTTGAAGAGTGCTTATCGGATATTGATCAAGAGTCGAATGGCGAAATAAAATGTAGTAAGTTAATGCCGATGGCGAATCAGTGCTATAAAAATGGGTTTCGATATATGGCACTTGATTTATATCGGCGAATCATAAAAATAGCGAAGCAGGATCTGTATTCGTATAATGTGTTTAGGTGCCAACGATTTGCATACGAAGCGGCAGAAAAGATAGATGCTATATGGAAAGTCGTGGCTCCACATGAACAACGAAAATCAGAGTATGCAAAGATGGTTTATTTTTATATGTCTTCATACGACGATTATGCGTACACCATATTAAATATAGATAATATTGAGCGATTTGAACGGATTCAAAGATATGGGCGCAAGCATAATCTTATAGATGATGACACCGTCTACTAAAAAATTTTAAACGAGTGCTCCGTTTCGTCTCAAGACGGGGCACTCGTTACATCTTAAAGCTGTTAGTCCTATTATGTTGCTTATCTTAACTTATATGTAAATATATTGTACTTGTTTTTGAAGTTTGTACTATTATGACTAAAAATTTGCAAAACGGTTTAATTAGCAACTATATATTAATATATATTAACAATTGGTTACTACATTTTTTAAATTTATTCTCCGGATTTATGCAGAATTATTAAATAATATGTAACTTTGTGCTACTATGACGCGAAACGATTTTATAAATGACATAAAAACAGCTGTTGACGTAATGCGAAAGGGTGGAGTGATACTCTATCCTACTGATACGGTTTGGGGTATAGGATGCGATGCGACAAATGCAGAAGCAGTGAAGCGCATATACCAAATTAAACAAAGAGCAGACCATAAAGCGATGATAACCTTAGTTGGTGACCTTGCCGCACTTGAACGTACAGTAGAAAGCGTGCCTGAAGTAGCATATCAGTTAATAGAATGTAGCGATAGGCCGTTAACGATAGTTTATGATAAAGGAGTTGGAGTTACTCCGGAGTTAATGGGCGAAGACAAGACATTGGCTGTGAGATTAACTAATGAGAAATTTAGTGCTGCTCTATGTCGTGCATTGCGAAAGCCATTAGTCTCTACGTCAGCAAATATTAGCGGTCAACCCACACCGAAATCATTTGCGCAAATATCACAGCAAATTATAGGCGCTGTAGATTATGTGTGCACATCGCGTAGGGATGAACCGACAGACTTGAATGCTAAGCCGTCGGTAGTTATGCGATTGAGCGAGGATGGTCTATTTAAAATATTGAGGAAATGATACAGGTAGGACGTCAGCGTTTAAAGTATTTGTTGAGTGACTTTTGTTTACTTAACATAGGCTGGCTGCTCTACACTCTAATAAGATATAGTGTACTCCCTGAGTATTTTACAAGGGACTACACGCTTACGGCACATTTATTATCACAGCCGGTTTTGTTGGGTCAATTCATCTTTCCAATAATGATGATATTTTTGTATTGGCTCTCCGGATATTATAATAATGTGTTTTTTAAATCGAGGCTTGAAGAAGTTGTGAATACGGCTTCAGTGTCATTTATCGGTACTAACGTTATATTTTTCACTGTACTTATAAATGATAATATACCTGAGCGATTGCAAAACTACGAGATGCTGATGTCTCTGTGGCTATTGTTATTTGTGCCGGTGTATTTCGGACGTTCAATTATTACCAATATAGCCAACCGAAAGGTGCGAGAGGGTGAAATAGCTTTTAATACACTCATCATTGGTAATAATGAGCATGCTAATAAGATAGCGTTGAATGTTGAACGTCAACGTTTGGGAAATGGCTTTAATATAGTTGGATTTGTGCGTGTTAATCCGCATAAAGAATTTGAGGTGCACAATAATATGCCAATATTCGCCTTTACTGAGTTGGAGCATATAATTGAAGAGTATGATGTTTCTCGTCTTATAGTAGTCTCAAATAAGGATGATGGAAAAAATAGTGGCGAATTGCTTAATCATTTGTTCCATTTAAATTGTTCTATATTTGTAACGCCCGACTTGTACAACGTAATTGTTTCAAGACCACGATTAGCAAATGTAATAGGAGAGCCGTTAATAGACATAACTAATTCGCCGACATCAGCGCGAACTCGAAATTGTAAGCGTTTAGCAGATGTTATTATTTCAATCTTCGCATTGATTTTGCTAAGCCCCGTCTATCTAGCACTGGCGATTGCAGTCAAAAGAGACAGCAAAGGACCTGTAATATATAAACAAGAGCGTATAGGCTATCACAAGAAGCCGTTCAAAATTTATAAATTTAGGACGATGGTTAAGGATGCCGAGCTAGACGGCCCACTGTTATCGTCGAATTGTGATAATCGTATAACCAAAGTCGGAAAGTTTTTAAGAAAGTATAGACTTGATGAGCTTCCTCAATTTTATAATGTATTACTAGGTGATATGTCGCTCGTCGGGCCAAGGCCGGAGCGAGAGCATTACATACAGCAAATTGTGCGCAAGGCGCCGTATTATAATTTGGTGCATCAGGTGCGTCCTGGGATTACGTCATGGGGAATGGTAAAATATGGATATGCAACGACAGTAGATCAAATGATAGAACGGTTGCAATACGATCTTATTTATTTAGATAATATATCATTACTTGTAGATCTAAAAATATTATTTCATACTGTAAATACGGTTTTGACCGGGAAAGGTTTGTAATTAAATGGCAATGAAACCACAAAACCCTGATAGTACAATAAACAGGTTGTTTATGCGATTCTTATCTTGGCGTGAAGCACACGTTAAGGAAAGAACCTTTGTGCTGTTTATAGCTCTATTGGTGGGAATATTTGGCGGCCTCGCCGCGTTAGTGTTGAAAATGTTGATACACTTTATCTCAGGCACTCTATTGAGTTTCGTGAATATAGATGAAGGAAACTATTTGTATATACTATTTCCTGTGATAGGTGTTACGTTATCTGCTTTGTATGTGAGGTTTGTAGTGCGTGATAATATCTCACATGGTGTTACTCGCGTGCTATATGCAATATCATCAAATAAAAGCAGGCTTAAACGTCATAATATATATACGTCGCTTATAGCCAGCTCAATGACTATTGGCTTTGGTGGATCGGTAGGTGCTGAAGGCCCGATAGTTTTCACCGGTGCGGCTATAGGATCCAATCTGGGCTCAGCATTTAGAATGTCGCCACGAATATTGATGATATTGGTGGGATGTGGTGCAGCAGCAGGTATAGCCGGAATATTCAAGGCGCCTATTGCCGGAATGCTATTTACTCTGGAAGTGCTGATGCTGGATCTTACAACAGTGTCAGTGATGCCGTTGATGATAGCATCTGTGACGAGTGCTACAATAGCATATATTTATACGGGATTTGAATTTGAATTTTTCTTTGCACAAAGTGTACAGTTTACAGCGATTAAGATACCGTTTGTGCTTGTGCTAGGCGTAGCATGTGGATTAGTTTCATTATATTTCACTCGCGTGATGAATATGATGGAGAACTTTTTCGGACGTTTTAAAAACAAGTCAAACCGACTAATCGTCGGAGGATTGATATTGTCACTATTGGTCTTTTTATTCCCGCCTCTATATGGTGAAGGTTATGGCTCAATAGTAGATCTGTTAGCCGGCGATCCGTCATCATTGCTAAATGGATCAATTTTCTATTCGGAAGGGCATCAGGTTTGGTTTATCGTATTATTCATAACGTTGATTATAGCAACAAAGGCATTTGCAACATCAGCTACTAACGGAGCTGGCGGAGTAGGTGGTACATTTGCACCATCACTTTATGTTGGATGTATGACAGGCTTCCTATTCGCTTATTGTGTGAATTTATTGGGCTTCGAAACAGTATTATCGACCAAGAATTTTGCTCTAATAGGTATGGCCGGAGTGATGAGTGCAGTTATGCATGCACCGTTGATGGCAATCTTCTTGACAGCAGAATTGACTGGCGGATATGATTTATTCTTGCCCTTGCTTATAGTGTCGACAGTAGCGTATGGCACAATAAAAATTTTCGAGCCATATAGCATTTACTCTATGCGACTTGCTCAACGTGGCGAATTGTTGACACACCATAAAGATAAGGCAGTATTGACGCTTTTGAAAGTTGGAAATGTTATAGAAAACGATTTTTTGTCGGTAACTCCAGATATGGATTTAAAGCAAATGGTGAATGTAATATCGCAAAGCCATCGCAATCTATTCCCGGTGCTAGATAGTAAGAAGGCTCTTGTTGGAGTAGTTGTGCTTGATGATATAAGGAATATTATGTTTAGACCTGACCTTTACAAAAAAATGTATGTAAATTCGTTTATGACAGTTCCTCCCGGCAAAATATATACCACAGATACAATGGATCATGTGATGAAGATATTTGATGATACCGGAGCATGGAATTTGCCGGTGATAGATGCTGATGGACGATATGTTGGATTCGTGTCTAAATCTAAAATTTTCAATTCTTATAGAAGAGTGCTTCGTCACTATTGCGAAGATTAAGATAAATATTATAAGAAAAGCTAAGGGCGCGCCAAACGGTACGCCCTTAGTTGTCTTATATGAGTGATTTTTATTTTGCTTTTGATGGAGAGAATTGAGCCGCGTTTAATGTGTTGCGTGAAGAGTAAAACTTTGGAGATAGCAGATCTTGCAGTTTTGTGCTCTTGTTGTTTTGCATATATGCTTGTACTATTTTGTAGCCTAGAACTCTAACGCATCTCCCGGGGGCTTTTGAGCTTAATGGACTAGAGTAGGGCAGTTGTGCAAATAACCTATTTATGAGTTCGCTGTCTGTAGAGTATAGCATTTGTTCGGCAGCTAATTTTGACCACATAAATTGTAAATTGCTTTCAGTGTCGTTTAGTTGGGATTCGCTTAGCCCCACAGCGCAAGATAATTTTGCTTCCGGTATTATTTGCATTTTTATGTATGCCAAAGCCCCTTCATATAATATATGAGAAAGGATAGTGTTTTCTCCGTCAAAAGGTTTAAATGGATATTCAGTGGCAATGGTAGCTTCGGTTATGTCGTAAATTAGCATCTCTTGGCGTTTTAAAGCGCGCTTGTAGATGGGCCAATGTTCGTATGCCGGACTCTCTGCGCCTAGATAATGATTTAGAGCTATAAGTGCGATGCTGTCATTAAAAACGATAGATTCGGGACGCCCCCACACCACAGACACATAATGACGGTTTGGCAATTTAATGTCTTTGTTTTTAGCATTTAGAAGGGTAGAGCCAAGTTGCTCTTCAATTTTGGTGAGACTAGTGAAAGCAGTGTCCGCCATTGGGCTAAAAATTTCGACCGGCATAGACTCAGACCAAGCCAATAGCGATTCGTCGCAAATTGTATCAAATTCTAAAACTTGAGCGAGAGCTTTAATTTGAGCTTTAAGAGAGTCGCGAACATTAGCGCGACTTAAGCTATCCATGTTTTTGTAATTGTAGAGAGTCTTGTCTAGACGCAAAATTTCTTGTTCAGCGACTTTGTTTTGATTATCTGAACAACTAACAGCAGATATGGCTATTAGAGAACCTATGGCGAGATTTATTAATTTCATTGATTCAGAGTTATAAATTTTGCGCAAAGGTAGTATGTAAATGGCATAAAAGTGCATTTTTTTGGAGAAATTTTCGTATTAAGCAAAAAAAAACCGGATGTTCGTTACTCATCAATAAAAAATTTGTAATTTTGCACATAATTGTCCGAGATAAAAATTTTCGGAAATTGAATATGTTTATGACTAGTCTATATAAATATTTTGTATCTATCCTTTTCTTGCTGTTGTTTGCCGGTGTAAGTAAAGCCTCAAGCAATAATGATTTTGTCGTAGTAATAGATGCAGGGCATGGAGGAAAAGATGCCGGGTGCATCGGAAATATTACCAATGAAAAAACGATAACTTTAGATGTAGCAAAACGCTTGGCTGAAAAAATAAAAAATGGGTGTTCAGACACGAAAGTGGTGCTTACCCGTGATAATGATTATTTTTTGACCTTGCAGCAGCGAGCAGATGTGGCAAATAAAGCGCATGGCGATTTGTTTATCTCTATACATGTGAATTCAGTAGATAAAAGCAGTAAAAATCGCACAACAGTAAGTGGAACTTCGGTTTATGCTGTAGGTGCTGACAAAGAACGTAATACTCTCAACGTAGCAATGCGAGAAAACTCAGTAATTGAGCTTGAGGATAATTATAATACTGTTTATCGTGGTTTTGATCCGAACTCAGCTGAGTCGTATATAATTTTTGAACTAAGTAATAATTTGCATCTTAATCAAAGTCTGAATTTTGCGTCGATGGCTCAAAAACAGATGGTTGCAACTGCCGGTAGAGTTGATAAAGGGGTCAAGCAAGCCGGATTTTGGGTGTTGTGGGCAACGTCAATGCCTGCCGTTCTAGTAGAATTGGACTTTATATGTAATCCTACGCAAGAAGCATTTTTGAATTCAAGTGAAGGTAGGGACAAATGCGCCACGGCATTGTTTAATGCGTTTAAACAATATGAGACTAGCATGAAACATAAGACTACAGCCTCAAATATTAAATTAAACAATAAATAGAAAATAACAATAAATAATAATATGAAACAAGTTTTCCGCAAAGAGTTTATTATTGGTGGATGCGTACTTGCTGCACTAGCCATTTTGTTTTTTGGTATAGACTTTCTTAAAGGCATAAATGTTTTTAAGGCATCAAACTATTATTATGTATCGTATGAAAATGTTGAAGGTTTGGCGGTCTCTGCAAATGTGAACGTTAATGGCTTTAAAGTTGGACAAGTACGAGATATAAGTTATGAATATGATAATCCAGGCCATGTGCTTGTTGAACTGGCTTTAGATGGCGAATTTAAGGTGCCTGAAGGATCTAAAGCGGTTTTAGTATGTGATATGTTAGGCACAGCTTCAATTAATTTGGATTTGACAACAAATTCTAAGAACTATGAAGTTGGTACTAAAATACCCGGTGAAACAGCAAAAGGTCTTATGTCGAGTGTCTCTGATGAATTGATGCCTGCAGTAGGTGCTATATTCCCAAAAATAGATTCTCTACTTACAAATATAAATGCCTTGATAGCAGATCCGGCTTTAGCGACATCGGTGCATCGTCTTGATGCAATCACAAATAATCTTGAGCTAACGACAATTCAGTTAAACCATACTGTTGCAGCTCTCCCCGCAGTTGCTAAAGATGTGAAATCGATAACCGGAAACTTTGTGACAACATCAGATAATCTCGCACAGTTCTCTACGCAAGTGAAGGATATGCCAATTGATTCGATAATGAATCAGTTGCAATTGGCTACAACAAATCTTAGGAAGTTATCGGAAGAATTGAATAATCCGAATTCAACTTTGGGCTTGCTAATGAATGATCCAAAATTGTATAACAATCTAAATAGCACTGTAAGCAGTTTGGATTCTCTCTTTGTTGACATCAAATCACATCCCAAACGATATATCAATATAAAATTGTTATAAATATAGCTATATAAGTGAGAACAGGTGGGTGTTATTACATTCATCTGTTTTTTTTTATGTGCAGAGTTTTCTTAGACACAAAAAATGCGTATCTTTGTGAAGGTTAACTTAGCTTACGATTTTGCTTATTTAGAATAATTATAAATAAGCATTTCCTTTGAAAATTCTAGTTTACATCTGTTTATGTGGCTGTAATTGTCATTTCTGAGGCATATTACATTGATGTTACAAAAAGATGTAAGACTTAAAATATTTGCTATAACTATCTGTATTGTAGGTAAATATTTAATATAGTTTAAATCTGAAAAAGCGTGCTTTTCACGGTCGTTCATAACTATCTGTTTTTCAGTAGTGTTAGACTTTAAATTAAAAAAGCAAATTTTTTTGATATTGTTTTTATGAAAAATAATTCTCAAATTTGTAATCGAAAAAGTAACGCTTGATTTTTTATTCTCTCGTCTGTTGATATGCAAAAGACTCACGTGCAATTATGGGCTGAATGCTTACAGTTCATAAAAGATAATATCGGCGAAGACCAGTTTAACGCCTGGTTTCGCGACATCACTTCGCTGCGATTTGAAAATCGTCAGCTACATCTTTTTGTCCCTTCAGATTTCTTCGTTGAATATATTGAAGAGAAATATCTTCCTGTTCTTGCCGCCGGCATACGTAAGGTTTACGGTGATGGCGTGCAACTAAGCTATGCATATAATGTTAAGGCCGATGACCCGGAGTCAATGGTTGACTTAGCTAGTACCCGTCCCAGCAATGAGATAATAAAGCAAACTATTAACAGTGCCCCGGCATCACCATTTCAGGCAAAACCTCAAGGAAGCTTCAATCCTCAACTCAATCCGCGTTACACTCTAGAGAATTATTGTAGTTCAGAATCGAATAAGATTGCTTATTCGATAGCCGAGTCTATAGCATCAAACCCAAGTATAAAGACCTTTAACCCGTTTTTTGTCTTTGGCGCCACCGGTGTTGGTAAAACACACTTGATACAAGGTGTTGGCATACGCATAAAAGCGAGAAATCCGGAAGCACGTGTGCTTTATGTGAGCGCAAGACTGTTTGAAAGTCAATATACGACCGCAGTTGCAAAAGGAGAGACTAATAAGTTCTTCAACTTTTATCAAAGTATTGACACTTTGATTGTTGACGATGTGCAAGATCTCCAGAATAAGCCAGGTACACAGAATACGTTCTTTAATATATTTAATCACCTCCATCTAAACAATAAGCAGATAATTCTATCATCAGATAGAGCTCCTGCTGAAATGGAAGGATTTGAAGCGCGTTTGCTTGGCCGTTTTAAATGGGGTATGTCAGTAGCTCTCGATAAACCCGACTTGTCGCTACGTCGAGAAGTGTTAATTCAAAAGGCAGCCCAAGATGGCATAGTGTTATCTGAAGAAGTGATTAACTTTATTTCTCAGAATGTAACCGATAGTATTCGTGAGATAGAAGGTGTTATGGTGTCGTTAGTTGCGCACGCTACTGTGTTGAATCGAGAAATTACATTGGAATTGGCACAGAGTGTTGTTAGTAATGCGGTTAAAATTAGCCATGCACAAGTTAATTTTGAAAGTATTGCTAGAGAAGTGACTTCATATTATGGATTAGAGCCGGATGCTATCTTTACGAAATCTCGTAAACGTGAAATTAGCGATGCACGCCAAATGATAATGTATCTAGCAAAGAAACTAACAAAGATGCCTTTGACTACGATAGGTCACCAAGTGGCGCGCACACATGCTACTGTAATACATTCAATAAAGAATATAGAAGAGCGATTGATATTGGAACGTCAATTGCAGGATGATGTTCGCAACATTGAAACTGCTTTAACTCATTGAACTGTAGGTTTTATAAATCAAAACCTGCAGCTTTGATGTAATCTTTAAATTTCTCGGAAAAGAATTCGTTGTTAGCGCGAGTGTATCGAATGTCGGTAAATACTTGTGCTAATGTTTTTTTATTGTTGTCGCTTACAAATTGTTTGCTGTCGTCGCGTGATTCTTTTTCAGCGTACAAAGCATCAATTTTGTCGGTGGTGTAATCAGAGTAAGTTTCATGATGCATGATTGCTTCAATTGGCAGTCTGCCACATTCAGTGCCCGGGGCTTCGGGATAGCCAACTGATAGGGTGGTGATAGGAATTACTCCTTGGGGTAGGTTGAGAATTTCAGAAATTTCTTGTGCATTATAAGTTGTTGTGCCTAAATAACAGCACCCTAGGCCATTAATTTCGGCTATAGTGCAAAATTGCTGTGCAAATAAAGAAGCATCGATAGTTGCAGCGATTAAAGTTTGTAAATTGCGAAAGCCCGGTTTTGCATCTCTTTGTTCGCACCATTTCTCAAAACGATTAATGTCAGCGCAAAAAGTTAATGCTAAATTTGCACCTGTAAATGCGGGTTGATTGAAATGTGCCGGAGCAAGTTTCATTAGTTGCTCTTTATCTCGAGTGACTATAACACTATAAAGCTGCATATTGCCGGTGTTTGGGGCATGAGAAGCGGCTTCAAGCATCTCTTTAATTTGTGTATCAGAAATTTCTTTATTAGAATAATTTCTGACGGTTGTTCTGTTGATGAAATAGTTTAAATTTCCCATAAATTTAATTGCTAAATTTAGCTCAAAATTACAAATAATTTTTATAAATTCAAATTGTAAACAGTGAACTTATAGAAAATGTTGTGTATGACGTAAGTTTTTGTTTTTGAAAACTTTAAACACTGTTGAAATCTATAACAAGCTAATAATCAGACTCTTGTATTTTATTTTGGAAAAGTTATCGACAAAATGAAATTTTTTGGATTAATAATTTGGATACTTACGAAAAAAATCTCAACTTTGCAGCACATAAATCAAGCCATTATTTCAAACCTTAAAAAGATGAATTAATGCTTTTACTTTTTCGGTATTAAAAATAGTATATAATTAATAACATTCATATATCGTGGAACAACAAAAATACACCTACGATGAGGCATATCAAGCCTCACTTAAATATTTCGATGGCGATGAGCTTGCCGCAAGAGTTTGGGTAAGTAAATATGCACTAAAGGATTCTTTCGGCCATATTTTCGAAAAAGATCCAAATGATATGCACCATCGCATAGCTTCGGAATTGTATCGAATAGAAAGCAATTATCCCAATGCAATGTCGTACGATGAAATTTTTGGTTTACTCAAAAATTTTAAATATATCGTACCACAGGGTAGCCCGATGACCGGTATTGGAAATAAATATCAAGTTGCTTCATTGTCAAACTGCTTTGTTATCGGCCTTGACGGTCATCCGGATTCATACGGCGGCGTTATTCGTATTGATGAAGAGCAAGTTCAGCTTATGAAGCGTCGAGGCGGTGTTGGCCATGATTTAAGTCATATACGTCCTAAAGGTACACCGGTTAAAAACTCAGCGCTTACATCTACAGGTTTAGTGCCTTTTATGGAGCGTTATTCAAATTCTACACGTGAAGTTGCGCAAGATGGACGTCGCGGAGCTTTGATGTTGTCTGTGTCTATAAAACATCCGGATAGTGAGGCGTTTATAGATGCTAAAATGACCGAAGGAAAAGTGACCGGAGCAAACGTATCAGTACGTATTGATGACGAATTTATGAAGGCCGCCGCAAGCGGTGGTACATATTTGCAGCAATATCCTGTGAATGCTGAGCATCCTCTTATAACTAAAGAAGTTAAGGCTGCCGATATTTGGGCTAAAATTATACACAACGCGTGGAAATCGGCAGAACCTGGTGTGCTATTTTGGGATACAATCATTAGAGAGAGCGTGCCCGATTGTTATGCAGACTTAGGTTTTGAAACAATCTCTACGAATCCTTGTGGAGAGATACCTTTATGTCCCTACGATAGCTGCCGTTTGTTGGCTATCAACTTATACTCTTATGTGAAAGATCCGTTCACTTCAAAGGCTACTTTTGATTTTGAGCTCTTTAGGAAACATGTTGCTAAGGCTCAAAGAATTATGGACGATATCATCGACCTGGAAATGGAGAAAATCGATGCAATTCTAGCAAAAGTAGACCAGGACCCCGAAACAGAAGAAGTTAAATCTACAGAGCGAAATCTATGGAATAAAATTAAAGCTAAGACAGGTAAAGGTCGTCGTACCGGAGTTGGAACTACGGCTGAAGGCGATATGTTGGCTGCTCTTGGATTGCGTTATGGCACAGCTGAGGCTACAGACTTCTCTGAAAATGTGCATAGAGAATTAGCTCTTGCTGCTTACGGCTCATCGATAGTTATGGCTCAAGAACGTGGAGCATTCTCTATTTATGATGCTGAACGAGAAAAGAATAATCCATATATAAATCGTCTTAAAGGTGAATCACTGGAGCTATATGCAAATATGGTAAAATATGGAAGACGTAATATTGCATGTCTTACAATTGCTCCTACCGGAACAACAAGTTTGATGACTCGAACTACTTCTGGCATAGAACCGGTATTTTTACCGGTGTATAAGCGTCGTCGTAAGGTGAATCCAAATGATGTAGAAGTTCATGTTGACTTGACTGATGAAAATGGCGATTCGTTTGAGGAATATATTGTTTATCATCCGAAATTTGTAGAATGGATGAAAGTCAACAATATAGACACCAAACAAAACTATTCTCAAGAGCAGTTGGATGAACTTGTAGCTAAATCGCCTTATTATAAAGCTACTTCTAACGACGTTGATTGGCTTGAAAAGGTTAGGATGCAAGGTCGCGTACAAAAATGGGTAGACCACTCTATATCTGTTACTATCAATCTGCCGTCAACCGTAACTGAAGATCTGGTTAATGACCTATATATGGAAGCATGGCGCTCAGGTTGTAAGGGTTGCACTGTTTATCGTGACGGCTCACGCACCGGTGTTCTTGTCGCTATCGAAAAGAAGACGGAGACGAAGACCGATACAAGCGTGGAACCACATATGATAAAACGTCCCATAGAGTTGGATGCCGATGTTGTGCGATTCCAAAACAATAAAGAAAAGTGGATTGCTTTTGTTGGCTTGGTAGATGGCAAACCTTACGAAATTTTCACCGGTTTGGCTGACGATGAAGATGGTATTTTCTGTCCTAAATCAGTTACAAAAGGTAAAATCGTAAAAACAGTCGATGCTAATGGCGTTAAGCGATATGACTTCGAGTTTATTAATAAGCGCGGCTACCGCACAGTTATTCCCGGATTGAGTGATAAATTTAATCCTGAATATTGGAACTATGCTAAACTTATTTCCGGTGTATTGCGCTATGGTATGCCAATTGATCAGGTAATCAAACTTGTCAACGGTTTGGAGCTTGACAGCCAATCAATAAACACGTGGAAGATGGGCGTTGAAAGAGCGTTGAAGAAGTATTTGCCTAATGGCACCTCGGCAAGCGGACAACGCTGCCCGAATTGCGGGAATGAGTCGCTCATTTATCAAGAGGGATGCCTCATTTGCACATCGTGTGGCACATCTAAATGCGGTTAATATATAATGCTCTAAAATATTATTAACATCAAACCAAAGCCCAAGCGAAAAATTTTCCTTTTTGCCTTGGGCTTTGGCGTTTTTGGTATATAAACTACAAATAACGTCACTTAAAGTGCATTAATGTGCGGAAAAATTTGTAGATTTGTAAATTATTTTAAGAAAGTATTATATGGTTATAACCAACTCTATTGCCACATTTGGACGCTATTGTCTATTTATGAAGCGAGTTTTCTCGCTTCCGGAACGATGGAAAGTTTTTGGCAAAAACATCATTTCAGAAATATCAAAGCTGGGCATCGACTCGATTCCGCTAGTACTAGTAATCTCAATTTTCATAGGTGCAGTAATCGCGATACAAATGCAATTGAACATTATGTCGCCTTTGATTCCGGCATACTCGGTTGGTTTGGCAACCCGTGAGATTGTGTTGCTCGAATTCTCAAATTCGATACTTTGTTTAATTCTCGCCGGAAAGGTTGGGTCAAATATTGCTTCTGAAATAGGAACGATGCGAGTTACCGAGCAAATAGATGCTCTAGAAATCATGGGCGTTAACTCTGCCTCATATCTTGTGCTGCCTAAATTAGTTGCTTTTGTAGCATTTATGCCGGTATTGGTCATCTTTTGTATGTGTACTTCTTTGTTTGGCGGATATTTGGTAGCTGTATTCACGGATATGATCACAGTTTCAAAGTTTGTATATGGACTGCAAGCTTTGTTTAATGAATGGTATGTGTGGTATGGCCTAATTAAATCTCTATTTTTTGCTTTCATAATTGTATCGGTAGCATCATTTTTTGGATATCATGTAAGTGGTGGAGCACTAAATGTAGGTAAAGCAAGTACAGATAGTGTTGTTTCGAGTAGCATACTGATACTCCTTTTTGATGTAGTACTTACAAAACTTTTACTGCAATGATTGAGGTAGACAATATAACAAAATCATTTGATGGACGTACTGTTTTGCACAATGTGAGCGCACAATTTGCTCCGGGTAAAACAAATCTCATAATAGGACAAAGTGGCTCGGGTAAAACTGTGCTGATGAAGTCGCTTGTCGGTTTAGTGACACCTGAAGAGGGTAGTATTCGTTTTGATGGAAGGGATATAATCACTATGCCTCAGACTGAGCGTAAACAATTGCGTAAAGAAATAGGTATGCTCTTTCAGGGCTCTGCTCTGTTTGACTCGCAGACGGTGCTTGAAAACGTGATGTTCCCACTAATTATGTTTAGCGATAATACGACGGCAGAGATAAGAGACCGTGCAAAATTCTGTCTGGAACGTGTAAATCTGCAGGGAGCAGAAAATAAATATCCGGGTGAACTATCCGGAGGTATGCAAAAACGAGCAGCTATTGCACGTGCCATTGCGCTTAATCCAAAGTATTTGTTCTGTGATGAGCCTAACTCCGGACTCGATCCGCGCACTTCTATAGTGATTGACGAATTGCTTAGCGACATTACACATGAATATAATATCACTACGGTTATAAATACTCACGATATGAATTCGGTGCTAGGCATTGGTGAAAATATTATTTTTATAAATAAAGGACATCGCGATTGGGTGGGTGACAAAGATAAAATTTTCACTTCAGACAATGAGGCTCTGAATGATTTTGTATTCGCTACAGACCTTTTTCAACAAGTGAAAGATTACGTAGTGTTAAATGGCCATATCGCAAAGGGTGCGGCTAGACGTAAATAATAAAGTCGATAAAATATGAAATTCAGTGATATACCCGGGCATGAAGATGTGAAGCAGCGATTGCGTGATATAGTTGATAACAATCGCATACCTCACGCATTGTTGTTAGAAGGTCCTGATGGCACTGCAAAATTTGCACTTGCTAGAGCAATGGCGCAGTATATACACTGCACGAATAAGCAAAATGGCGATTCGTGTGGGGTGTGTCCGTCGTGTCGCCAACATTCATCGTTCAGGCATATCGATGTTATATATTCTTTTCCTGTAGTGAAAAAGAATAGTAAACCCACAATCAGCGATGATTATTTGACTGAATTTAATGAGTATCTACTTGAAAACCCGTGGATGAATTTTGAGGGATGGTTGGCAAAATTGCAAAATCCCAACACGCTTCCGCGCTTGTATGTTGAAGAGGGAAATGCGTTGCAGCGTAGGTTGTCGTTTACTGCTCATGCGTCAAAATATAAGATAGTGCTGATGTGGCAACCTGAACGCATGAATGAAGATACAGCAAATAAAATGTTGAAACTGGTTGAGGAGCCTTTTGCTGATACCATTTTTATTATGACATCAGACAATTCTCGCCTCATCTTACCAACCATATATTCACGAGTGCAACGAGTAGCGGTAAAACGCTATTCAAATGAAGATGTGGCTCAATGGCTCACAACACAAGGTGTTAGCGATCTTCAGGCAGCAAATGATATAGCTATGCTATCGGAGGGTAATTTAAATCGTGCTCTGCAGCTTTTAGATACAAAAAATGAGACCTCGCAGCATCTGGAATGGTTTATACAGCTTATGAGATTGGCTTACCAACGAAAAATTGCCGATCTCAAGCAATGGTCACAAGCTGTAGGGTCAGAGAAGCGAGAGAATCTGATTAGGTTTTTGGATTATTGCTGCAGAATGATTCGCGAAAATTTTATATCAAATTTTCACAACCCTCAGTTTAATGTGATGACTGATTCGGAAAATAAGTTTTCAGTCAACTTCTCACGATTTATAAACGAACGTAATGTATTGAAATTATTTGACGCCTTTTCGGAGGCATCAACAGATATAGCCGCAAATGCGAATGGCAAGATTGTAATGTTTGATCTTGCAATTACTGTAATTCTTCTCCTAAAAAACTAGTTGATAATGGGTAAGGATAAATTTCTTGCCGCTGTAGCAGATTATTATCTTACAGCTGCGAATGTCGATTTATCAGAACTTTGTTTGGTCTTTCCGAATAAACGTGCTGCACTTTTCTTTAAGGATTATTTCGAAAAGCAAGCTAAAGGTACGGTTATCATACCTGAAACGATGACTATAGGTGCGTTTAACGAGACCTTTTCGAGTAAGCCCATAGCTGACCATATAGAACTTATGTGTATGCTATATAGCGCATATTCTAGAGTGTTGGCGCGAAGAGGTCAACAGCCTAAGGATTTTGATAGATTCGCGTTCTGGGGTAATATGATGCTAACAGATTTTGATGATATTGATGCAGAAATGGTGGATGCAAAATCGCTATTTGAAAATATCGTCAACCTTAACGAGATTAATAGCTATTACCTAACGGATGAGCAACTGGAAGTCATTAGTTCTATTTGGGGCGAACAAGCGGCATCGGCTTACCAAACTAAGTCTGAACGCTTGTGGCAACATATACCTGATGAAAATAATGAGAAGACATCAGATAGAGCTTTAAAATTGTGGCAACTATTAGAACCAATATATACTGAATTCCATAAAATACTAGAAGAAAAGCAGCTTGTATATCCCGGATTGTTAAGTCGAGAGATAACGCATAACGTAACAAAGATTGATTTAAACGAGTTGCCGTTTAAACGTATTGGCTTTGTTGGATTTAATCGAGTGAACTTGTCTTTGGCTAAATTGATGGATTATTTTCAAGCAAACAATATGGCTGATTTCTTCTGGGATATATTGGATGCTGATCTTAAATTTTGTGAGAAAGCCGGAAGTCAAATAGCGAGCTTAAACAAGCATTTTAAAATGCCTGTCGGTTATATACACCCTGATTATAATTTTGATGATTGTGATATAAGAGTATATGCTGTGCCTTCTAATACATTACAGGCAAAGTCGGCGGGTAATATAATTGAAAATTGGCAAGAACTTATAGATGTTAAGAGGCCTGATAATACAGCAATTATTCTGCCCGATCCCTCTTTGTTGTCACCAATGCTGTCGTCGTTGCCGTCTACTCTTGAATGCGTTAATATTACTATGGGCCTTTCTTATAAGGAAACCCCTTTTGCTGCAATGTTGCGTAGTGTAATATTTATGCATTCATATTGCAAATACATAAAAGATAGACCATATTATCATTATGAAGCAATTAATACATTAATTTCGCACCCTGATTTAAAGGCTATTTCCCATAAAGCATGTCTTGCTATTAAATCACATATTGATGCTAACCACGAATTTTATGTGCACGCAGATGTTCTGAAGAATATTATAAAAGAATGTGCCTCGGGAGAAGACGCAGATGCTAAAGATGTTGCAGGAGCTGAAGCAATGATGAGCATCTTTGATGATGTTGATGATGATAGAGATATAGCAAAAGTAAAAAAATATATAGAAACGTTGGTTGACAATCTTATTACTGCCCTAAAAATGCCGTGTAATGAGATTTGTAACAATGCGTTTGAATTAGATGTCCTAACTGCATATCAAGAGGCTATAGAGCACGTTTTTGATTGCTTCGAACGATACAAAATTGTTAAAGTGAGCCAAGGATCGATATTCTCAATGCTAGAACGACTCCTCGCTACTTCGACACTGAATATGATAGGCACGCCTCTTAGTGGCCTTCAAATTATGGGTGTACTCGAAACTCGTGCCATAGATTTTGAAAATGTTATCTTAATGTCAATGAATGAAAGTGTATATCCACGTCGAAATCATCAACATTCATTGATTCCTCAGATATTGCGCAGAGCCTATTATTTGCCCGCCTCTGACGATATGGAACAAGAATATTCGTATTACTTTTTCCGATTATTCTCTCGTTCAAAGCGAGTGATCTGTCTTTATGACTCGCGTGTGAATGGGGCAGGAAATGGCGCAATGTCGCGCTATTTGTTGCAGATGAAGCATTTAAATAGTGAAAAGGAAATATACTTCGGCGCTTGTAATTTGTTAGCAGCTAATAATGAGCCTCGAAAAATTACGATAGAGAAAAACCATAAAGTGATGGCTGAGTTGCAAGCGTTTAAATCAAAAGGCGATGATGCGTTACGTTTATCAGCTTCTGCACTTAAAAAATATAGATCTTGTAAATTAGAGTTCTATTTGCAATATGTGAAACGTGTGCGAGACGACGATGAACCATTAGCATATATTGATTCTGCAACGTATGGTTCTGTAATGCACAAAGTTTTACAAGAATTATTTGAAAAGTACACCGAAAAAAATGGACCGGTTATCGATAAATACGCATTGAATAGAATGCGAGGAAGTGACGGATATGTGCTAGGTCTTGTAAAACGATACTTAAATGAGTTTTATCACAAAGGGAAATATACTGACGTTGATAAAATGCCTGCTGAAAGTATCATTTTAGCTGAGATAATGGCTGAGTTTATCGAAGGTGTACTACACAAAGAGTCGATTTCTGATGCACTCCCATTTGAATTTTGTGAAGCAGAAAATGGCATCACTTTTGAATGGCAAGTGTCTGATAAACACAAAGTTAATTTTCGCTTTGATGTAGATCGTCATGATAAATTGAATGAAAAATTACATAGATTTATTGACTATAAAACCGGGTCGGATAAGCCTAATTTTAAATCAATCGAAGAACTATTCTCACCTAAAGATAGTGAGTCGAATGATGCTTGCTTCCAATTATTAACATACGCTGCCGCATATTCTGCCTATAATAAGCCTGATTTTGATATACAACTATCATTGTATCAACTTATGAAAGCAGTTGACACAACAAGTGCGTTTTATAAAAATGGCGATTGGGTGCGAATGTATGACAGGGATAAAAAAGTTGATATAAACCCAATTATTTGGAAGAATAGTGGGAAAATTTCGGAGTGGCAAGAAGAGTTTAATAAACGTTTGGCAGGTTTTATAGATGAAATATTTGATGAGAAAATACCGTTTTCTCAGACTGACGAGATTGAAAATTGTAAATATTGCAAGTTTGCGCCGATGTGTGCTAGGATAATTCAGGACAAAGAGTTATAAATATGGCTGGCTTATATATACATATTCCTTATTGTCATTCAAAATGTGCATATTGCGATTTTTATTCTTCGCCAAACACATTGCAGTTAAACGATTTGGTCGATGCGATAGGTAAAGAATGGCAAATGAGAAGGAATGAGGTGTCGGATGCAATAGAAACAGTTTATATTGGTGGTGGTACTCCTTCAATATTGAATGATATTGAATTTCGCAATCTAATCTCGTATATTAAGCTTGACGCGCAACCCAAAGAATTTACAATAGAAGCCAACCCCGATGATGTGTCGGAATATATGTCAGACATTTGGCTCGATAATGGCGTTAATCGTGTTAGCATGGGTATACAGTCATTTGATGATGCCCAATTGCAATTTATTGGCCGTAGACATAGCTCTCAACAAGCTGTAAACGCTGTAAAAATATTAAGAAATTCCGGAGTAAATAACATTAGTCTTGATCTGATTTATGGACTTCCGGGGCAAACCTTACAGTCATGGAAAAAATCTTTGGATAAACTTTTGGAGATTAGACCACAACATTTCTCGGCTTATATATTAAGCTATGAAAAGGGTACTCGCCTGTATGCACAATTGATAACCGGTAAGGTGTCAGAAGCAGATGAAGATTTGATTGATGAAATGTATTCATATCTTTGTGATGCGGCTGGGAATGCCGGATATGAACATTATGAAATATCAAACTTTGCATTGCCAGGTTATCGTGCTATTCATAATGCAAACTATTGGAAGTTTTTGCCATATATAGGGCTGGGTCCATCAGCACATAGCTTTGATGGTGAGGTGAGACGGATTAATCCTTCAAGCATAAAGTCGTATATAGATAGCCTTCAGCAAAATAAACTGGCAGCGACAATAGAGCCTGAGACCTTGACTGATAAATTGAATGATAAAATAATGGTCGGATTAAGAACGTCTGACGGGCTTGATCTTTCTACACTTACTGATGGCCAGGCTGAATCATTATATCAACGTATGAAGACGTTGCCTCCTGACCATATACAACTGAAAGATAATAAGCTATCTATACCTGAATACCGATATCTGGTTAGCGATGCGATAATACGCACTTTGCTAGCGTAGAATTTAATACTTAATGCGATATTTGCTAATTTTATATGTAATTAATAGACTTTCTCGACGAAAGTTTGTAATTTTGCATATATTTTGAATAATAATATTTAAACTCGAAAAATGAATACAATCGCACCAAAATACGATCCTTCACAAGTTGAAGATAAGTGGTATGACTTTTGGATGAAACATAAATTGTTTCACAGTGAGCCCGATAATCGTGAGCCTTATACAATTGTAATACCGCCACCAAATGTTACCGGTGTTTTGCATATGGGACACATGCTAAACAATACTATTCAAGATATATTGATTAGACGTGCTCGTATGGAAGGCAAAAATGCTCTTTGGGTGCCCGGAACTGACCATGCCTCTATTGCTACGGAGACCAAGGTTATTGCAAAGCTCAAAAGCCAAGGTATTAATAAAACAGATCTAACTCGTGAGCAATTTTTGGTGCATGCCTGGGATTGGACTCATACTCATGGAGGTATAATACTTCAGCAATTGCGTAAACTCGGCGCATCTTGCGACTGGGACCGCACTGCGTTTACTATGGATGAACCCAGATCGCAAGCAGTAACTAAGGTGTTCTGCGACCTTTACAACAAAGGCTTGATTTATCGTGGCCTACGTATGGTCAATTGGGATCCGGCAAACCGTACTGCCATCAGCGATGATGAAGTTTATTATGAAGAAGAGCAAAGTAAACTATACTACCTGAAATATTACGTAGCTAACGATCCGGAAGGACGTTATGCTGTAGTTGCTACAACTCGTCCGGAAACAATTATGGGTGATACCGCAATGTGTATTAACCCCAAAGATCCTAAAAACGAGTGGTTGAAAGGTAAACGAGTTATCGTTCCATTAGTAGGTAGAGAAATTCCTGTCATCGAAGACAGATATGTAGATATTGAGTTCGGTACTGGTTGCTTGAAAGTTACTCCGGCACATGATAAGAATGACTACATGCTTGGTAAAACTCATAAC
This sequence comes from uncultured Bacteroides sp., assembly GCA_964544895.1. Taxonomy (GTDB): domain Bacteria; phylum Bacteroidota; class Bacteroidia; order Bacteroidales; family Muribaculaceae; genus CAG-873. Next base: position 29,539 of record CAZJEA010000003.1, read on the forward strand.
CTTGACACTATTGACATTTTCAATGAAGATGGTACAGTGAGCGAAGCCGCAGGTATGTATGTTGGTCAAGATCGTTTCGTAGTTCGTGAAGCTATTGCTAAAGATCTTGCTGCCGCCGGATTAATGGAGAAAGTTGAAGACTATACAAACAAAGTTGGCTTCAGCGAGCGTACGAAGGTCGCAATTGAGCCCCGTTTGTCTCTACAATGGTTTGTCAATATGAAGCATTTCGCTGACATATCATTGTCTCCGGTTATGGACAATATTATTAAGTTCGTTCCTGAAAAGTATAAAAACACTTACAGAGTATGGCTGGAAAATATACAAGATTGGTGTATTAGCCGTCAACTTTGGTGGGGACATAGAATACCTGCTTGGTATTATAAAGATGCTAACGGTGAACAGCAAATTGCAGTAGCAGAAAGTGCAGAAAAAGCATTAGAAGTTGCTCGTAAGCAATCAAATAATGAGAATCTTCAAGCATCTGATCTCTCTCAAGATGAAGGCGCGCTCGATACGTGGTTCTCTTCATGGTTGTGGCCTATCACATTGTTCGATGGCATTAATAATCCGGGTAATAAAGAAATTAACTATTATTATCCGACAGCTACACTTGTTACCGGACCGGATATTATTTTCTTCTGGGTGGCAAGAATGATTATGGCCGGATATGAATATGTCGGTAATATGCCTTTCAAAAACGTTTACTTCACCGGTATCGTTCGTGATGCTCTTGGCCGCAAGATGTCGAAGAGTCTTGGTAATTCACCTGATCCTCTCGACCTTATATCAACTTACGGTGCTGACGGTGTGCGTATGGGCCTTATGTTGGCAGCGCCTGCAGGTAACGATATCCTCTATGATGACAAATTGTGTGAGCAAGGTCGTAACTTCTGCAACAAAATCTGGAATGCATTCCGACTTGTTAAAAGTTGGGAAGTTAGCGATGCGGTAGAGCGTCCTGAAGCTTCGATTTTGGCTGACAAATGGTTTAGCTCTAAACTTTCGGCAACGATTTCTGAAATTAACGATTCGTTTGCCAAGTTTAGAATCAGTGAGGCTCTCATGGCTGTTTATCGTCTTGTGCGTGACGAATTCTCTTCGTGGTACCTCGAAATGGTAAAACCTGCTTATGGTCAACCTATCGATAGAGCAACCTACGATGCTACATTGCGCTATTTTGACGCACTTTTGCGCTTGATGCATCCGTTTATGCCGTTTATTACTGAAGAGCTTTGGCAACATATCGCTGAACGTGCTGAAAACGAATCTATTATGTATGCTAAAATGCCAGAAGCTGAAGCTGTTGATGCTGACCTTCTCGCAGGTATCGAACTCGCAAAAGAAATCATTACCGGTGTTCGTGGCGTTCGTGCTGCTAAGAATATCGCACAAAAAGAGGCTCTTTCTCTTGCGGTAGTAGGCAATAGCATTGACTCATCGTTATGTAGTGTTATTACCAAGTTGGCAAATCTGGATAAGATCACTAATAACTCAGAGAAAGATGCAGCAGCTGCAACATTTATGGTCGGCACTACAGAGTTTAATGTGCCTCTTGCTAACACAATTGATGTTGAAGCAGAACTCGCTCGTTTGAAACACGATCTCGAATATTATCAAGGATTTTTAAAATCAGTTGAAAAGAAATTGTCAAACGAACGATTTGTCTCAAATGCTCCTGCAGCAGTTGTTGATGCTGAGCGTCGTAAACAAGCTGATGCTACAACAAAAATCGCTTCTATTACAGCTTCTATAGCTGCCCTTTCTAAATAGTAAATCAATCACCCATATCCAACAATATGAAGAAACTTACTTTTCTATTCGTTGCGCTAATAATCTCAGCTGTGACCGCAATGGCACAATCACCAATTAAATGGCGCACTACTTATAAAATGACTTCACAAACTGAAGGCGTTTTAACCGTGAAAGCGATTGTTACAGAAGGTTGGCATCTTTATGGTACTGAATTACCCGAAGGTGGGCCGAAAGCTACTTCACTAGATTTTTCTAGCTCGAAAGGCGTTAAGTTTAAATCTTCATTTAAACCTTCGGTTAAGCCAACTGAAAAAATGGATGAAATGTTTGGCCTTAAGCTAACATACTGGGGACAAACTGTCACTTTTACTCGTAAATTTAAACTTACAGGTAATAAGGCAGATGCAGTAATCAATGGTAAGATTTCGTATATGGCTTGCAATGACGAAAACTGCATGCCTCCAAAAGTTGAAACTGTAACATTAAAAATTAAGTAATTAAGATGCGTCGAGTTTCATTAACAATACTTGCATTTTTATCGATGACAATCTGTGCAATAGCGCAGATTGTCAATCCGGTTAAATGGACAATAGAAGTAAAGCCTGATGATGCTTCTACTGGTACAATAGTTTGGACTGCGAATATCGAAAGTGGATATCATATCTATGGTATGGACAAACTTCCTGATGGACCCATCCCAACTACTATCTCTGTTGAGCCTATCGAAGGTCTATCTCTTGAAGGAAGTATAGAGCCGTCGAAAGCACCAATGAAAATTAATGATAAGATGTTTGCTTTGGTGCTTACAGAGTGGGAGGGAAATGTGTCTTTTTCGCAGAAGTACAAACTAGATGCCGGCGTGCGAGGCGTGACTGTACGTTCAAACATCCATTTTATGGCTTGTTCGGACAAAGCGTGCACTCCTCCAAAAACAGAAACTCTTACTGCTGTTATCGGCAGCCAGGAAGCTGCAGCTGCATTAGATGCCAAAAATGATTCGGATGTAGTAGAAACTGTAGCAGCCGAGCATACTGAAGTGTCAGCTGATGATCATGATCAAAATTGGTGGGCTCCGGTGCAAATGGATGCATCGTCGTTCTCTGACACAAAAGGCGTCACTTCAAACTGGACATTACTACTAATGGGATTCCTCGGCGGTTTATTGGCATTGTTGACACCATGCGTATGGCCAATGATACCAATGACATTGAGTTTCTTCTTAAAGAAAACGAAAAGTCGTAGACGTTCTATTCTCGATGCTCTAACTTATGGGTTGTCTATAGTAGTAATCTTCTTGGTTTTAGGTATTGCTATAACTCTTATCTTTGGCGCAGGTAAGCTTAATGAAATTGCAACAAGCGCAGTTTTCAATCTGATATTTTTTGCGTTATTAGTTGTTTTTGCAATTTCGTTTTTTGGCGCGTTTGATATCAAATTACCTTCTAAATGGAGTAATGCTGTCGATAGTAAAGCTGAAAGTACAACAGGTATTTTAAGCATATTCTTTATGGCATTTACCCTAGTGCTTGTTTCATTTTCGTGCACCGGCCCAATTATTGGAACACTATTGGTACAAGCTGCTTCTGAAGGCTCTATCGTCGGACCAGCAATAGGTATGGGCGGTTTCGCATTAGGCTTGGCAATACCATTCTCATTATTTGCATTCTTCCCATCGCTTCTCAAAGAAATGCCGAAGTCTGGCGGCTGGATGAATTCAGTTAAGGTAGTTCTTGGTTTTGTCGAACTTATACTTTCTTTAAAATTCTTATCTGTAGCTGATCTAGCTTATGGATGGCGAATTCTTGATAGAGAAGTATTTGTGTCAATTTGGATTGTCTTGTTTGTCTTACTAGGCTTGTACCTACTCGGTAAACTAAGATTTAGTCACGATTCGGAGAGTAAACATACCTCTGTTGGTGGTTTCTTTATGGCAGTTGCTTCATTCTCGTTCGCTGTTTATTTGTTACCCGGACTTTGGGGCGCTCCATTAAAGTCAATTAGTGCTTTTGCTCCTCCATTGTATACACAAGACTTTAATTTGTATGGTGGCGAATTTAAAGAATTCGATAACTATGATGAAGGTATGGCGTATGCAAAAGAAAATAACCTCCCTGTTATTGTCGATTTCTCTGGCTATGCATGCGTAAACTGCCGTAAGATGGAAGGTGCTGTTTTTGATACCGATCAAGTTAGATCAATTATCGAAAGCAAGTATGTGCTTATCAAACTTATGGTAGATGAAAAAGCTAATCTCGATAAACCCTATAGCGTTGAAGAAAACGGATCAACAACAAAAATTAATACTGTTGGTGATAAGTGGAGCTACTTGCAACGTCATAAGTTTGGCATTAACTCTCAACCGTATTATGTAATTCTTGACAATGATGGTAATCCTCTTGCTCCGGCTAGAGTTTACGATGAGGATTTGAATGCGTTTGTTAAATGGTTAAATGACGGTGTTGACAGTTATAATGCTGTAGACAATAAATAACTTATTTATTTCAAAATTTGAATGTATCTTTAATATGAGCCATTCACGCGAAGAAAAACTCGCAGCACTCGGGCGTGTCATTGACACGCTCGATGTGTTACGAGTGAAATGTCCTTGGGACAAAAAACAAACAAATCAGAGCTTGCGCCCGAATACAATTGAAGAAGTGTATGAGCTTACGCAAGCTTTGGCTACTGAGAATAATGAAGAAATACGTAAAGAACTCGGCGATGTATTACTTCATATTTTGTTCTATGCTAAAATTGGCGATGAAAAGGATGAGTTCGATATTGCTGATGTCGCTGATTCTTTGAATCAAAAGCTAATATTCCGTCATCCTCATATCTTTGGCGACGTTAAAGTCAATGATTCGCATGATGTAGAACAAAATTGGGAGCAAATTAAGCTTAAAGAAAAAGGCGGTAACAAAACTGTCTTGGCCGGTGTACCGGTTAGTTTACCTGCTCTCATAAAGGCTTTTCGCATACAAGAGAAGGCCGCTAATGTGGGCTTCGATTGGGAAAGCCCAAATCAAGTTTGGGATAAAGTAAAAGAAGAAGCTGCCGAAATTGAGGTTGAAATAGAAAATAAAGATCAAGATAAACTCGAAGCCGAATTCGGCGATTTAATTTTCGCTGTCGTTAATGCAGCTCGACTTTATAAAGTTAATCCCGAAAATGCTCTTGATAGAACAAATCGTAAATTTATTTCACGCTTTAACCATATAGAAAAACGAGTAAAAGAACAAGGGTTGAACTTGAAAGATTTGACCCTCGCGCAAATGGATGAACTTTGGAATGAAGCAAAAACTTTAGGCCTGTGATTGTTTGTATTACTGAGAAACCGAGCGTAGCTCGTGACATTGCCGCCATTCTTGGTGCTAATAACCGCCACGAAGGATTTTTCGAGGGTGGGGGATATTGTGTTACATGGACTTTTGGCCATTTATGCTGCCTTAAAGAGCCTCATGATTATACTGATATGTGGAAACGTTGGAGTCTAAGTGCACTTCCAATGATCCCACCAAAATTTGGTATAAAATTGATAGCCGATCGAGGCATCGAACAGCAGTTTAATGTAATTAAAGATCTCATCTCTAAGGCTGATGAAGTTATTAATTGCGGTGATGCCGGGCAAGAAGGAGAATTAATACAACGATGGGTAATGCAAAAAGCTGGCATTAAGTGCCCGGTGAAAAGACTATGGATATCTTCACTCACCGATGAGTCTATTAGAAAGGGTTTTGAAGTCTTAGAGCCGGAAAAGAAATTTGAAAATCTATATCTTGCAGGCTTATCTCGTGCCATTGGCGATTGGGTATTAGGTATGAATGCAACAAGACTTTATACCCTAAAATACTCGCAAGGAGCGGGCAATGTTTTGTCTGTGGGTAGGGTGCAAACTCCAACCCTAGCTCTTATTGTTGAGCGTCATTTTCAAATCGTAAATTTCAAACCGGAGGACTATTGGGAATTAAAAACTAACTATCGTGAAGTGACATTTAATGCCACATCAGGTAAGTTTAAAAAAATTGAAGAAGCAGAAGCTGCACTACAACAAATTCAGTCTAAACCCTTTGTCGTTGAAAGTGTAGCTAAAAAGCAAGGCCGTGAAGCTCCACTTCGCCTATTCGATTTAACCTCGTTGCAAGTTGAATGTAATAAACGTTGGGGCTGGACTGCTGACGATACTCTGAAGTTGATACAATCTCTTTATGAGAAAAAGGTTACGACATATCCTCGCGTAGACACCACTTATCTATCTACAGATATATATCCGAAAATTCCGGATATACTTAAGCGTATGACTCCGTATAGTAATGTCACTCAGCCTGTATTGTCAAAAAAAATACCAATGAGTAAAAAGATATTTGATAATAGTAAGGTGACCGATCACCATGCTATTATTCCTACCGGAGAGTCTCCGACTGTGCTCGTTGGTGATGAGAAAAAAATGTATCATCTTATTGCTATGCGTTTCATCGCTGCTTTTTATCCGGATTGTATTTTTTCAACCACAACCGTGATGGGTAAAGTTGAGCAAATCGGATTTAAAGCAGTAGGTAAGATTATCGTAGATCCGGGATGGCGTTCGTTGTTCGCAAAGGATGTTGACAAAAGTGAAGATTCTGAAAGCGATGATAATAAAATCTTGCCTCCTTTCGTAGAAGGTGAGTCTGGCCCTCATACTCCGGCGTTGAATAAAAAAACAACTCAACCACCGAAATTGTATACTGAAGGTACATTGTTGCGAGCAATGGAAACTGCCGGTAAGAACGTTGACGAAGAGGAGCTGCGTGAAGCAATGAAAGAGAATGGCATTGGTAGACCGTCTACCCGTTCTGCTATCATTGAAACGCTTTTTAAACGCAGATACATACGCAGAGAACGTAAAAATATTGTCGCTACTCAAGCCGGTATAGATTTGATTTCTACAATCCACGAGGAGCTTCTCAAAAGCGCAAAACTTACCGGATTATGGGAAAATAAATTGCGTAGAATTGAACGTGGTGACTATTCTGCAGCCGAATTTTTGGACGAGTTAAAGACTATGGTTAGTCATATCGTTTATAACGTTCTTAATGATAATTCCGGATTCCAAATCACGGTAGAGCAAAAGACTGAAAAAAAGACAAAGGCTAAAGACGAAACTAAACCGAAAAAGCCTCGTGCCCCGCGCAAGAAAAAAGTCACTGAGTTCTCCAAAATTAAATGCCCCAAATGCGGTAAGGGCTTCATAATGAAGGGACGCACTGCATACGGCTGTAGTAATTACGCTAAGGGGTGCGATATGCGACTACCTTTTTCTGATTATGGCGCAGATATTACGCCTCAAGAATTGTATGACAAATTAAATTCGAAATAAAATGTTAGATGAACTTCTCCCAATTGTCGATGAGTCTGGCAAGGTTATAGATAAGGCAACTCGAGCCAAATGCCATGGCGGAAGTAAACTTTTACATCCTGTTGTCCATTTGCACGTTGTAGCTAGTGACGGATCTTTATTGCTTCAAAAACGCTCTATGACTAAAGACATTCAACCCGGTCGTTGGGATACGGCTGTTGGCGGTCATGTTGACTATGGTGAAGACGTTTTTACTGCCTTGTTGCGTGAATCGCGCGAAGAACTTGGTCTGGTTGGCATTGAACCTCGTTTTGTTACGAAATATGTTTTTGAAAGCAAAGTAGAGCGAGAACTAGTGAATGCCTATTTTGTTATATTGTCTAAAAACTATGCATTTAATTTCGATAAAACAGAAATTGATGAAGTGCGTTTTTGGACTCCGCAAGAAATTCTGTCTTCAATTAATTCACAAAATAATATGCTCACTCCTAATTTCTGTGGTGAGTATATGAAAATAAAAGACATTATTGAAAATGAGCTTAAATGATTTGATTCAATATGGTTGTGTGTTGGCAATCATTATACTTGCCATTATATGGATTGTATATAGATTCAGAGCCGGCAAATCTAAATCGTGTGGTTGTAACTGCTCAAATTGTTCAAGCCAAAAATGTTGCGACAATAAAAAAGACACAGACAAAATTGATGGCAAATAAAGATTTCGTATAACATATACTCTATGTGACGAATAATTCGTATATTTGCATATCAACTACCTATACTATGGCAATGACGCTCTTATTCGCGTCTTGTCTTATTAAGCTTGTTATGGATACTAAACAACAATATTATCCTTTGCTCAATGCAATCAATTCGCCGGCCGATTTGCGAAATCTTCCGCAATCAGACTTGCCTAGCCTTTGTGCTGAATTGCGTGCATTCTTAATCAATTCATTATCACAAAATCCGGGACACTTTGCTTCTAGCATGGGTGCTGTGGAGCTTACCGTTGCACTTCATTACGTTTTTAATACACCTTACGATCGAGTAGTTTGGGATGTAGGACATCAAGCTTATTCGCATAAAATACTCACCGGACGTCGTGACAAATTTTGCACTAATCGCAAGTTCGGTGGATTGAGCGGATTCCCGTTCCCTGAAGAGAGCGAATATGATACCTTTACTGCCGGACATGCCTCTAACTCAATTTCTGCAGCTCTTGGCATGGCAACAGCAACTCGCATTAAAGGCGAATCACCATTGCGAAGAGTTGTCGCTGTTATAGGCGATGCTTCTATTAGTGGTGGCTTAGCTTTCGAAGGTATTAATAACGCAGCAAATACCCCCAATAATTTACTTATTGTCTTAAACGACAATAATTGGTCAATTGATAAAAATGTAGGTTCTCTACATTCATACCTTACTCACTTAAATACTTCAAAAAATTATAACAGTATTCGTTATCGGTTGTATAAATTCCTTAAACGTCACAATCTCATCAATGACAATAAGAAAGGATTCATTCTTAGATTTAGCAATGCTGTAAAATCGTTATTAGCCGGTCAACAAAATCTTTTTGAAGGTCTTAATATTAGATATTTCGGCCCATTTGATGGCCATGATATAAATACTCTTATACGAGTGTTTAATGAAGTGAAGGATATGGAAGGCCCTAAAATTCTTCATCTTCGCACTTTTAAAGGTAAAGGCTATGAGCCGGCAGAGAAAGATCCGGCTAATTGGCATGCACCGGGTAAATTTGACCCCGAAACAGGCGAACGTCAGCACTCAAGTAGTAAATTTACAAAATATCAAGACGTTTTCGGTAAGACATTAGTTGAATTAGCAGCTAAAGATGAAAAAATAGTTGCCATTACGGCAGCGATGCCTTCCGGTACATCAATTTCTCTGATGCAAGAAACTTTTCCAAATCGAGTTTTTGATGTTGGTATTTCTGAAGGGCATGCTGTTACATTTGCCGGAGGTCTCGCTAAAGATGGATTGCATCCGGTTGTTGGCATTTATTCAAGTTTCTTGCAGCGAGGATATGATCATATTATCCACGATGTCGCAATAATGAAACTACCTGTTGTTTTCGCTATTGATCGTGCCGGTTTGGTTGGCGATGACGGTGTAACTCATCATGGGGCTTTTGACCTTGCATATATGCGCACTGTCCCCAATATGATAGTTTCTGCTCCTCGTAATGAGCATTTTTTGCGAAATCTACTTTATACTGCGCTTAAAAATGCCAATGGTCCGTTCGCTATACGCTATCCACGTGGCTCCGGACATATTGAAAATTGGCAAAATGAATGTGAAGAGCTGCAAATAGGTAAAGGTCAACTTATAGAACAAGGTGATGACGTGGTAGTGCTTTCTATCGGTACCATCGCTGATAACGTGACGAGCGCCATCAAAAAACTTAAGGATGATGGCTTTACTGCATCGCATTATGATATGATTTTCTTAAAGCCTCTTGATAATCAGATATTGAGAGACGTAGCATCAAAGGGCCGTCCCATTATTACTGTCGAAGATGGTACGATAAATGGAGGTTTGGGCTCTGCCGTCGCTGAGTGGCTTTCTGATAATAATGTAAATCTTCCCCTAATTAGATTAGGCTTACCTGATAAATTTGTAACACATGGCTCTATACCTCAATTACAAAAGGTGTGCGGTATAGATGCTGATTCTATATACCAACAGCTTAAGGAGGCTGCAAAAAAATGAAAATTGTTATTGCCGGAGCTGGCGAAGTTGGCTCACATTTAGCAAAACTGTTGTCTCACGAGGAACAAGATATTCTAGTTATTGATGAAAATGTTGACAAACTAAATATTCTTGATTCTAATCTGAATTTGATGACCTTTGAAGGGTGTCCCACATCTTTCAAAACTTTGCGCGAAGCTAGGGTAGGTAGTTGTGACTTGTTTATCGCTGTTACTCCGTATGAAGCTGAAAATGTGGTAGCTTGTTCCATCGCTAAAAATCTTGGCGCTGCAAATACGGTTGCTCGTATTAACAGCTATGATTTCATGGAGGAGCATAACAGACTTCATGTAAAAAAAATGGGTGTAGATAGATTGATTTACCCTGAATATCTTGCAGCTCAAGAAATTCTTACGGCCTTACGCTATCCTTGGGTAAGACACTGGTTTGAACTTCACGATGGAGCGATAATTGTTGTTGGTGTTAAGCTACGTGCAGGTGCTCCGATAATAGGTATGCAATTAAAGGACTTTTCATCCGAAAATCATAATTTCCACGTTTCTGCAATTAAAAGAGACCATGAGATTATTATTCCTCGTGGTAATGATTTCTTGGAGGAAGGTGATATACTTTACATCGCTTCGTTGCCTAACAATGTCTCTAATTTGCTTGAGCTAACCGGTAAAACAAATCGCCGTATAAAACGTGTAATGTTAATGGGCGGTGGCAAAATTTCTGTGCGTTTTGCTGCGCTTGCCGGCAATGAATTTAGAATCAAAATTATTGATAATGATGCTGAAGTTTGTCGTTTCTTGCCTGAAAAATGCCCTGACTGTGAAATAAGCATTGGCGATGCTAGAGATATTGATGTCTTGCAGGAAGAAGGTATAAGTGATTACGACGCTTTTATTGCACTAACAGGTAGCTCCGAAGCTAATATCTTAACTTGCCTTACTGCCAAGGAAATGGGCGTTCGCAAAATTATTGCCGAGGTTGAAGCTATTCAGTACATAAATCAAGCTGAAAGCCTAAATATAGGCACTATTATCAATAAAAAGATCCTGGCTTCTAGTTCTATTTTCCAATTATTGCTCGATGCCGACGATTCAACATCTAAATGCTTGGCTCTGGCTGACGCTGAAGTCGCAGAAATCGAGGCCAAGCCAAAGTCAAAAATTTGTAGCTCTCCGGTTAAAGATTTACATCTCCCGCATGGCATGACATTAGCCGGCCTAGTCCGTAATGGTCAAGGCATGTTGGTAAATGGTAACACAGAAATTCAGCCCGGAGATCATGTTGTAGTATTTTCACTTTCGGGTTCATTGCACAAAGTTGAACGTCTTTTTAATTAAAACTACGGCCGTGAAACATATTGAGCGTCCCATAATTAATTTCCCAATGCTACTCAAGGTAACGGGGTGGCTGTTGATGATTGAGTCAGCGTTTATGCTAATTCCGACAATTACATGTGCGCTTTATTGCGAAAAAGATTTACTGCCATTTTCTATTGTTACGGCGGTAACTTTTTTTGTCGGTTTCTTAATGTGCTCAATACATGCCGCGCATACACACATGGGTCGACGTGACGGTTTCTTATTGACTGCTACCGTTTGGGTGTGGTTCTCGGCATTTGGTATGCTCCCGTTTATATTTTGTGAATCGCATTTTACAATTACTGATGCTTTTTTTGAGGCTATGTCAGGCTTTACTACTACCGGAGCATCAATGGTTGATAATTACACTCATATAAGTCATGGCGTAAATATTTGGCGAATACTCATGCAGTGGATTGGCGGCATGGGAATTATACTATTTACGTTGGCTGTTATACCTATGCTTAATTCGGCCGGTGGCTTGCAGATGTTTAATGCTGAAGTTACTGGCATTACTCACGATAAACTCCGTCCTCGCATTTCATCGACGGCAAAAGCTCTTTGGGGTACATATATTACACTCACTCTTTTAGTCATTTTCCTACTTTGCATTGGCCCAATGAATTTATTTGAAAGCATTTGTTACGGTCTAAGTGCAATAGCTACCGGTGGTTTTGCTCCAACTACAATAAGCCTTGGTGAATTAAATTCCGATTATTCGTGCATAGTAATTACCATCTTTATGTTTTTAGGAGGTGTTAATTTTGCTCTTTTATTTGGCGCTGCAACAGGACGTGCAAAAGCTTTATTCAAAAACGAAGTATTTAGAGTTTACGTCTTGGCTATCATCATTTTTGCTGCTTTATTTGACATAAATATATTTTTTAACACAACAGATTTTAGTTGGCAGAATTTTACTATATATCCTCTTTTCCAAATTCTTTCAACGATGACGTCAACCGGTCTCGATTGTGGTAATTTTTTGTGCTGGACTCCTTTTGTAGTTGTGCTATGTATGTTCTTGATGTTTGGTTGCGCTTGTGCCGGCTCTACGTCAGGTGGCGCTAAACTTGATAGAATGATTTTCCTATTTAAAAATTTGCACAATGAAGTGCGAAAGTGTGTAAGACCTAATGCTGTATTATCCGTAAAAATAGATGGTAGAGTAAAAAGTAGTTCTGTCGTAGATAAAGTTACAGCATTTATGTGCATTTATATGCTTTTGGCTTCTATTGGCGGTTTAGCTTTAACTGCCATGAATTTGCCGATAGTTGACTCATTTTTTATTTCTTTGTCTAGTATTTCTAATACGGGTATCGGCCCTGAGATAATTGGCCACGGCTTGTCTTTTGCCGATGTCCCAATTGTTGGTAAATGGATGCTCACATTTTTAATGTTAGTTGGGCGTCTCGAACTATTTACCGTTTTGATTTTGTTCAGCCGCTCATTTTGGCGCAAATAACCGATATCTTTTAAACTTTTCAACAGAAAAAACGTTAATGCCTATAAATAAATACGCATTAACTTTTTTCTCATGAAACGCCTATCTTTCTGCTTATTAATTTTGTTGTCCGCGATTTTGTGCGCATTCCAATTTTCATGCACGAATGATGAAGTAGCTGAGCAAGTACCAAATCAAATATCGCAATTTGTTGCTGAGTATTATCCATCATATTCTTATGATGTTTATACCCATACGAAGCAAACGTATTTTATAAGATTAAAAAATGGTCCGGGGTTAACTTTCAATGCCGATATGAAATGGATCGAAATAAATGGATATGGACAGACGTTAACGCAGTTCTTCTTATTCGATCAAATGCCGCCTGCTGTCTTTGAGTATCTACAAGAGTCTGAAAATATTCAAAATGTTTATGCTGTAGCCAGAGACTCCTATTCATATACAGTGTCGCTATTTGATAGCGTTTTAACTTACGTTATTGCAACCGCACGAATTAGCGTCGCTTACGGCTAAATCTGATTTCGCTATTGAGCAACGGAAAATGTACTGTCATTATCGAATTTTGTTCGAATGAAGCGTATATGTCGTATTGCATAATTTCTGAGCGTTTGCTATCTATCCACTCTAAATCAAAGTTATTTTGAAATATTGTGCCTATTAGTCGACCCTTAATCTGTAATGGCGCCCATAAATAGCTGTATTTATCTGCTCCACTTATATATATGATATCATATCCGCTTTCACTCCGCACTGTCGCTAATTCGTAATATCCTCCATTTTGTATTGATGGCGTGTTGACATTTCTATCTAAATATTGCCAATAGCCCTCGATGGAGTCTGTCGATGCTTCAAGATAACTGTTTAGCTCGTCAATGTCTTTAAACTTTGCAAAAGTTTTGGGGATGCGGCATCTGATTTCTTTGGTTATTGCAGGTTTATGTGTTGGTTTAATTTGCCTAAATATAACCTTGCTCCCAATCTTTCCATCGTAATGCATAAGCGAATTTTCAGCGATACATCTAGTGCCATCGCCGGCATATATTCGCACTGTATTATCTTTTACCGATAATTTTATAGACGCGCTTTTGTTTGCATGATGTACGTCTGTCGCTTTACTTACTTCTTCTATGCCATCTTTTATATTTGAGATAGTAACTCTGCTAGAATAATTAAAAAACTCATCGCCTCCTGATGTGCTGAGTAATTTAATTGTTGCTTGCCTATAGTTATATTCATCTATATAATCCCATATAAGCGACCATTGCTTGCCCTGTGTTCGCACGTGAACAAGCATTTCGTCAACTTCGTTGTCGATGGTGTAGATTAGACTGTCGGTATCAGTATTAGCGTTAGCTGAAAGACAAATAGAAGTTACAATAAGTGAAATAAGGTGTCGTATGGTCATTAGTTTATTAATTTTTTCACAGTCTCTAAAAATTCTTCTTGTGGCAGATCGTATGGTAGCCAGTGTATTGTAAATCCTCGGCGTTCCATGCCTCTAAACCATGTCATTTGCCGTTTTGCAAATTGATGTATCGCTATTTCTAGTTGGCTAAACATCTCCTCATATGATAGTTTATTGCAGACATAAAGCGTTAAGTATTTATACTCTAGTCCGTAATAAATCAAGTCGTCAGGATTGATGCCCGATGAAATTAATTTACGAACTTCGTCAACCATACCGTCTTCGAGGCGTTTTTTTAGCCTGGAGGTAATGCGTTGACGTCGAGTCTCTCGGTCTATATCTATGCCGATAATAATAGCATCACTATAAGCTTTGTTGTCACCCTTCATAGATTGTGCTGCTTCCGGATGTTCTTTATAATATGTCTCGATTTCTATTGCTCGAATAGCTCTCTTTGCTGTGTCAACATCTGTTTTATTATGAAGAGACTTCATCTTACTAAGTATATTAGTTAGATGTTCGAGATCATATTGCTCTAGCTCTTTGCGTAATTCTTTATTTTCGGGCACTTCCGGTAAGCGGATGCCTTTTAATACAGATTCAACATATAATCCGGTGCCGCCAACAAGTATGGGTTGCTTGCCTCGCTGCTCTATATCTGCGAGTGCAATTTCAAAATCGCGGAGATATTCGTACAGATTATATTTATAGCCGGCATCGGCAATATCTATCATATGATATGCAATTTCTCCATATTCATCTAGATCCTTGCCGGTGCCTAAATCCATTCCGCGATATATTTGTCGTGAATCAGCGCTTATTATTTCGCCATTTAATGCACGCGCCAAATCCACACCACGTGCGGTTTTCCCTGTTGCTGTTGGTCCGGTAATTACTATTAATCGTTTGTTCTGTATATCAGGCATCGTTGCTTAATTTTACAAGTTGCGCTTAAAGTAATCAAACATTTTTCCATAGACAACTGCACGTGAGTTGCATCCATAAATCGAATGGTTCATATTCGGGAATAGCAACATATCGCACATGATGCCATGCATTTGTAGCTCTGAAACAAACTCGATTGAATTATCAGGATGTACATTGTCATCTGCCGTGCCGTACATGATAAGTAGGTTTGCACTTAGTTGGTCAGCTCTTTTTAGTGGAGCTGAACTGTTATATCCTTTATCATTTTGTTGTGGCGTTAGCATATATCGTTCGGTGTAGACTGTGTCGTAATAACGCCAATCTGTAACCGGTGCTACTGCAACTGCTGCTGCAAATGGATTGTTTTTGTCAGTAACGCACATCAATGTTTCGTAACCGCCAAAGCTCCAACCGAACATGCCTATTCTATTGGCGTCAACGCCGGGTAATGTAGCAATGTATTTAGCGGCATTAATTTGGTCTATGGTTTCGTAATGTCCGAGATCACAATAAACTATGTTCATAAATTCGCTACCACGGCCACCGGTGCCACGTCCATCTACACAGACTACGATAAATCCTTGGTTTACAAAATATTGCTGCCAATCCATCTCCCATCTGTTAAGTACGCTCTGTGAGCCGGGACCACTATATTGTGTCATAACCACGGGATATTTCTTTGACGCATCAAAATTAGCAGGACGCATTATATATCCATTTAGCTGGTTGCCATCTGAGGGTACTTGTATAAACTCTTTATCTACCATTTTGCTGGCAAAGCGTTCTGCAAATGCCTTATTATCTTCTAGCACTCGCACAGGTTTACCCGAAGATGTTACCAAAGTGTATTGTGGCGGAGTTTTAACATCGCTGTATGTTATAACTGCATAATCGTGGTTTGGCGAGAAAGATGCTGACGAGCTACCGTGTGCTGCTGAGATCGTTGTAGTTACGTTCTTAGCGTCAATTTTGCAGACTATACGCTCTATAGCACTCGGATTTGCGGCTTGATAGTAATAATTGCCGGCAGCGTCGTATCCATAATATGCTGTGACGTCATAGCTACCTGATGTGAGTGTGCGAGTCAGAGCTCCGCTATAAGAGTATTTATATAGATGTGTATAGCCACTGCGTGATGACATAACCACAAATCCGTCATTGCCGAATGTTATATCCTCATACATACTTGGCTCAATCCATGCTTTGCTTTTCTCAACAAATACCGATTTAGATACCGTTGTTTTCGGATTTACCGAATATATCTCAAATCTGTTTTGATCTCTGTTTAATGTAGATACCATAAGTTGCTCTGCACTTGGACCAAAGTCAAGACGAGGTATGTATTCTATTGTTTTGTCGGGTAGGGTAATATCTTTAATCTTACGTGTTTCTACATCGTAGCTATGTAAAGTTACTTTCGAATTCGTTTCTCCGGCTACCGGATATTTATAGCTTAATTGTCCGGGATATAATGCGTATTCTTGATTTGGATGGCATGCCCCCTTATATATTGGCAATGTATATAGAGGCACTTCGCTTTCGTCTGCTTTCACGAAGCAGAGAGTAGAATTATCAGGCGACCATACGAGCGATGATGTTGTGCTAAACTCTTCTTCGTATGTCCAATCAGTGGCTCCATTTATTATTTTCCCGTATTCGCCATCTTCAGTAACTGCTACTTGTGTGTTGTAGTCTAATTTCTTGATGTATATGTTATTATCTACAACGAAGGCAATCATTCTGCTATCAGGTGAAAAAACTGGTATCTGCGCTCTGTCAAAGTTCGGACTTAAACGGTCTAATATTCGAGTACGAACATCGTAAACGTAATATTCGGCGGTAAATGATCTACGATAGATTGATTTTGTGTCTCTGTATAAAATTACTTTTCCTCCGTTTGGACTAACAATAAAACCTCTTATATCTGACATTTGCTGCTCGCGTACATTGCTGAGGTCTACAAGCACACCGGTTTTCTTGCCGGTCTTTATGTCGTATGTTTCTATTGAGCGTCTGTCGTTTGACAAAAGTGCATACTCTGTGCCGTTTGGCAGATATGTAAATTGAGCAGGACGGCTATAAGAGTTATTTGGAGATACATATGGTGCTATATCATCAACTGCACTGCTCAATTTTACAGCTGCATTTGCATTATTACCGGCTAACGCGATTAATGCACATGTCGCAATTGCTATTGTTTTGTTCATTTTTAATTTCTATTTAGATATGATACACTAGAAAAGTGTCATTTGTGCGTCATTTTTATCTTGTCTATTTTGGTTGCTTGAGTGGCTGTTTGAGCCGTTTGCTTGTCCGTTCTTATTGCTCTTCAATGAAGACGGAGATACAAGCCAATCTGTATCGCTCAATATATCATCAATATGGCTGCTTTGCTCAGCTCTATTTTTACCGGAATTGCCAACTCCTTTTGATGCACGTTTTTCGGCGACCTTAGACTCAGCCGTCGCGGCTTGTTTTGCTTCAACTAAGTCTGTTTTGAGTTGATCAATTTCTTGTTTAAGTTTTGTCTCTGAATCATTCTTTTCTTGTGTTAATTTAGAGACTGTGTCTTTAAATGAATCTATCATTTCATTAGCACTTGCCAACTGAAGTGTTAGATCATTTATTTTTGCATCTTTTTTATTCTTAATTTGCTCGAATTGAGCTATTTGATTCTCTATTTCGCTTAGCTCTTTTGTTAATGCATCTGCATCATTAACTTTCGTCTTAAGCAATTCCAACTCTTGGTTCGCTTTTTCTTCTCTATCTTTAGATTCTGCTAACTGAGTCTCATATTGAGCAATTTTTTCTTCGAGCTCATGAGTGGATGTTTGCGATTTCTCAGAGTCTGCTAATGCTTGTTCTAATTCTGATACTTTTTGCTCAAGTGCAGCAACTTTTTCCGAATTTTCATTAGCATCCGCAGTCTGATTAGAGTTGTTTACGTTTTGTTTACGAGCATTATTGAGCTCTTCGCGTAGTCTATCTATTTCTTCGCGCATAGCGTCAATATCTTTCTCGTTGACGCTGGCAACTTTTAGCTTATTAACAAGACTTTTGTTTTCTAGCTGAAATTGTTCACGCTCTGCTTCGTAAGTCATAACCTGTTTTTCCAGGTCTACTACACGATCACTTAAAGCACGGCGCTGACGCTCAACACTCAATTGCTTTTGTGATAATTCTTCTCTTTTCTCTTCTATGTTTTTGGCCTTATTTTCAAGCTCGCGCACATTTTCTTGAAGCCGTTCTTTATCTGCATTCCAACTATCTTGACACTGTTGTTGTGTGCGCTCTGCTATAGAAGAAAGATATTGTTTTAAATCAGATGTTAGTGTGTCATACAGAAATTTACGCTCTGCCTCCGGATCTACGCTTTGCTTTAAAAAGTCGGGTAGAGATTTATTAAAGATCTCTACAACATGCTCAAAAATCGCTGATGTAGCTTCGTCGTCATTAATTTCTATTTGTATATTTGCCCTTGGCGAAGTTTTAATATCCGACGTTGCGCTTGCCGATTTGCCGGAAGCAGTAATCTCGGTGTCCGGATCGTCTGAAATTATTTCGTCTTCGTTTGGCCCGAATCCGAATGCATATTTAAATTTTTTGAATAGTGCCATACACGCTAAATTTTATAATAGGTAATTTTTAAGGTTTCTATTTATTTACTCTGGTTTAAGAACCACACCAATGCTTTTTCGTCCATCAATGCCGATGCGTAGCGGATTCTCAAATTTCACAACGCGCAAATTCTCACTTTCATATTGTGAGTCCATTGCATTTAATAAATCAATGTTGTAAAATCCATCGCTACTAGCCGGATCTATAGTAAAATATCCAACTCCAAATGATGTCAAATTCTGGAAAAAATGGGTGCCTTGGCTGGGTTCTATTCTATAGTTATTCAATGCTGATTCAACAATTAAACGAGCTTGTGATATGTCAGGCCATTTAACTGGTATTCCCAACGCTTTATCGCTTGAACCCCAGCGCCCCGGACCAATCAATATATAGTTCTCGTTTGATTCTATAAATTTATTGTTCAAAGCACTCAGTTCTGCTGCTATTTTTTCGTTGTTCAGCGAATTAAAGTTCTCGGGTTTCACATAAACAATATGGTGTATGGCTTCAATCGAACCATGACCCAATGCTGTGTTGCTGCGCAATAATATTTCATCATCGTTGGCATTTAGCATAGAGTTTTCTACCATATCTTTCTTGTCTATGATTGGTCTTATTTGCAACCAATATATACGTCCTTTGTTTGCCCCTTTTGCTTGCGAATTGAAGTCAATTTCTCCTGAAAATTCTATTTCAACAGGGCGACCCATTGCACTTTGTCCGGTGGTTAGCATAAAGTCAACAGCCGGTGCTAATGGGTAAATTTTATCGCGCAATACATTTGAAAATGTAACCACACGCCTACCACGTCCGATGTTGTTATCAACAAGCATCTCGTTTGCTGCATTATACGTAGATACCATATAATTCAACACTTTGTCTCCGGCATAATCTTGTATATTGCGAGTTACGATGTTAAAATCATCTTTTATGCTTACACCGTTATCGAAACACTCATTGCTCAAAGCGCAAAACTGTGTTTGTGTTTCTTTAAGCGCTAAATCGAGTGTTGATGTCTGTAATATTTTTGACGGATGACGTGGCGAAAAACGAAGCGCGCGGCCTCCATCAACAATGTATTTACCAAGACCAACTGCAACTTGCACCACACCATCCTCGGCTTTTTCGTCGTTTATAGGATAATAGTTAAGTGAGCGACCTACGCCCGAAAAAGATGGGAAATAGTCATTGCCATGTTCTGCTCCGATTACTTCTTGTATGATAACTGCCATCTTCTCTTGGTCAATAACATTACGTGTCGCATTCATATATGCTTTTGACTGTGCGTAAAACACTGATGCATATACACCCTTGATAGCATCGCTCAGCATCTCAAACATTTTGTCATGATCGCTACTATGGGGTATCATGTATGTCGAATAGATACCGGCAAATGGCTGGTAATGAGAATCTTCAAGCAAACTTGAACTTCGCACGGCAAGCGGCCTGTCTACAACATCAAAAAGCGCATAAAAGTCTTCGATGAGCTTCTCCGGTAATTCTGCATCAAGAAATTTTTGCAAGATTACGTTATCGGGTGCGTCGCTTAGCGCTATCGAATACAGATTATTGCGAGTCATAAACTCGTCAAAAATATCGGTACAGAGCACTACACTTCGCGGTATGCTGATAGTCACTCCGTCAAAGTTGTCACATACCGGATTTTTCTTAATTAGGGAGTCTATGTAAGCTAAACCTCTACCTTTACCTCCAAGAGAACCTTGTCCTATACGCGCAAAATTTGAATAGTGGTCAAATCTATCGCGTTGGAAGATAGCTACAACTCCTCTATTTTTCATCTTACGATATTTGACAATGAGATCAAATACCAATTGCTGCACTTCTGCTGCCCCTTCTACATTTTTGCATTGATGTTGACGCAATATATCTGCGATAGGGAACATTGCCCTTGAATATAGCCATCTAGAGATGTCATTGCGCGATGCATGATAGTATAATGAGTCGGCAGGTATTTCAAAAATATGCTTTTGTAGCGACTTCAATGAGTTTATGCGCATAATTTCTTCTCCGGTAGTTGGCTCTTTAATTATAAAATCGCCAAATCCAAAATTACTCATTATCGCATCGCCTAAGTCTACTTGCAGCTTTTTGGAATTCTTATCTACAAAGATTCCGCCAAATTCGTTCATGAAGTTGCGATTCTCAACTTCTGATGATTCGATAATTATCGGCAAAGAGGCGTCGCATGAACGCAGATATTTTGCTAATTTGAGCCCGGCTTTGCTATCTTTCACCCCTTTGTGCTTAAACGACACATCGCTGATAACACCGAGCATATTTGAACCAAATTTTTTATATAGCTCAACTGCTTCTTCGTAGTCACGTGCAAGCATTACTTTGGGTCTGCCTCGCATGCGCAACATTTGCTCGTGCTCGTTAAGCGCTTCGGTTGCGAATACAACCGATTGCTTTAGCAAAAATTTATATACAAGCGGTAGCACTGAAGAGTAGAAACGTACCGAATCTTCGACTAGGAGGATCATTTGAACCCCAACCTCATTTATGTCGCGATCAGCATTCATCTTATCTTCTAGCAACTTGATTATTGCAAGTAGTAAATCAACATTTCCTAACCAACTAAAGACATAGTCAATGCTCGACATATCTTCATGTTCCAATCTCCTTGACACTTCTCTTGAAAAGGGGGTTAGTACAACGATTGGAATATCCGGAAATTCTTTTTTTATGAATTTTGCGCTATCAAAAGTTTCACTTATGTCAACTCCGGGCATTGATATAACTAAATCAAAACGCTTGTTGCGGAGTTCGTTAAGTGCCGTTTGCGAATCTGAAACCCTTGTGACACGCGGTGGAGAGCTAAGGTTTAGTGATACATATTCGAAATACAACTGTTCTTCAACACGACCGTCTTCTTCCATCATAAATGCATCATACGGTGATGCAATTAGCAACACATTAAAGATGCGGCATTGCATTAAATCTTGAAATGCCGTATCTTTTAAGTATAATTGGTTAAATACGCCTTCGTTCATAGAGTCATATCGTTAATTCACAAAATTAGCAAATATAATGCATATAGCAACAGAGATTATCTAATTTTTTTAGTCTTAGTCTTCAAAATAGCTTCTTGTCTGTGCCCCATCTTTGCTCTTGACGTTGTCGCATCTGTGCCTCTGATGGATTATCTGAAGCTTCCCAGATGCGTAGATCCTTTATCTTATCGGGTAAAAATTGTTGCCTTACAAAATTACCGGGATAGTCGTGCGCATATTTGTATTGAGCACCATAACCTAATTTCTTCATTAGCGATGTCGGTGCATTGCGTATGTGTAGCGGCACAGGCTCATTACCGGTTTGCTCTACAAGCGCTAATGCATCATTAATAGCTTTATACGCTGAGTTGCTCTTTTGTGAGCATGCTAAATAAATGGCACATTCTGATAACGGTATTCTGCCTTCGGGCATGCCGATTTTCTGTATCGTTTCGTATGTGGCATTTGCCAATAATAGTGCATTCGGATTCGCTAGCCCTATATCTTCTGCTGCTGATATTACCATCCGTCGTGCTATAAATTCAGGGTCTTCGCCACCGGCAATCATTCGTGCTAGCCAATACACTGCGGCATCGGCATCACTGCCTCGTATGCTCTTGATAAATGCTGATATAATATCATAATGCATTTCTCCGTTTTTATCGTAAGCTTGCGGATTCTCTTGTAACCGTTCGGTCACTACCTTATCATTTATAACTATCGCTTCACCATGAGGTGTCGATTGCTCAAGCAAATCAAGTATGTTCAGCAATTTGCGGGCATCGCCTCCGGCGTATCTGAACAGCGCATTTGTCTCTCGAATTTCTACCTGTCTGTTGCTAAGTACACTGTCTTTTTGTATTGCTCTATTCAATAGCTCATGCAACTCTGTCTCCTCTAGTGGCTTAAGTATGTAAACTTGAGCGCGTGAGAGTAGGGGACGGATTACTTCAAACGATGGATTCTCTGTGGTTGCTCCAATGAGGGTTACTATGCCACTTTCTACGGCGCCAAGTAAACTGTCTTGCTGCGATTTGCTGAAACGATGTATTTCGTCAATAAATAATATCGGTCTTCCGATAGAAAACATACCTCCATCGCGCTTGCACTTATCTATTACTTCGCGTACATCTTTCACTCCCGAGGTTACGGCTGAGAGTGTATAGTATGGTACTTTCGTCGAATTTGCAATTATGCGTGCAATAGTGGTCTTTCCAACTCCCGGTGGACCCCACAATATAAACGAGGCGATATGGCCAGTTTCTATCATTTTGCGCAATATGCCATTCTCACCGACCAAATGTTTTTGGCCGATGTAGTCATCAAGCGTATTGGGCCTTAATCGTTCTGCTAGCGGAGCAAATGCCATATTCCGAGTACTATTTATTGGTTTTTATCATCTTTGCTTCAGTAAAACGAGCACCACGTAGATAGGCATCTGCGCTCATCATCTTTTTACCTGCTGGTCGTAATTCTAAAACTTCAATCACACCCTCTCCGCATGAAATGTACATTTTGTTGTGATCGCATTTTATAGCTCCTGGCTCGCCGAACTTCTCAGCATCTATTACGTTTGTGCTAAATATTTTGATCTCAACGTGATCCGAGCTATCAGTAACTAATGTGCTCCATGCTGCCGGGTATGGCGATAGCCCACGCACAAAGTTGTGAACCTCGCGCGCTGACCTAGTCCAATCTATATCGCATGTCTCTTTGAAGATTTTTGGTGCCGGTGTAGGCTCTTGATCCCCGTCTAAAAGCTGGTCTTGAGGTATCGGTTTTAAATCTTCAGCTAATATATGCTCAATTGTGTCTATTGTTAGATCTGCTCCAAGCATCATTAACCTATCATGCACCGATCCTACATTTTCGTCCTCTCCAATTGAAATTGATTCTCGGCGTATGATGTCTCCGGTGTCTATCTCATGTTTGAGGAAGAATGTTGTAACTCCGGTTTCCGAATCGCCATTCATAACAGCGTGATTTATTGGAGCTGCACCTCGATATTTTGGTAATAATGAAGCGTGTAGATTGAAAGTACCGAGCTTTGGCATTTGCCAAACTACCTCCGGTAACATTCTAAATGCTATGACGATGAATAAATCTGCTTGCAAAGACTGTAATTCGGCTACGAAATCTGCATCTTTAAGATTTACTGGCTGTAAAATATTGAGATTGTGCTCAAGTGCGAATTTCTTTACCGGCGACTGTATTAATTGATGCCCTCTGCCTGCTTTTTTATCTGGCATTGTTACTACACCTACAACATTATACCCACCCTCAACTATGCGGTTTAAACTTTCTACTGCAAAATCTGGGGTACCTAAAAAAACTATTTTGAGATCGTCTTTTTTCATAATCTAATTATTCGATGTCTTTAAAACTTTGCCATAAGGCGTCCTGGGGTAGGGGCGCTTTTATATTTATAACTGCGCCCGATACCGGATGTATAAAATTAATCTCATGTGACAACAGTGAGATGCTGCCATCTTCATTCGAACGTTTGTCTCCGTATTTTAGATCGCCTTTAATGGGGCAGCCTATTGCTGAAAGTTGAACTCGTATTTGGTGCTTCCTCCCTGTGAGCAAATTTATCTCTATCAGATGATACCGTTCGCTATGGGCAAGTACTCTGTATTTTAATTTAGCTTCTTTGGCTGTTTTTGAAGGCTTATCTGAAGCGTACGATTTGTTGTTGCGCTCAACTGTCGTAATATAGTGCGTTAGCGTATCTTCATCTTTGGCTGGACAATTACGCGTAAGGGCCCAATAGGTCTTGTGCACTTCGCCTTTCCTGAACATTTCATTCATCCTTGTTAAGGCTTTAGATGTCTTTGCAAAAACCACCAAACCGCCCACTGGTCGGTCTAAGCGGTGCACTACGCCTAAAAATACGTTCCCGGGTTTATTGTGATGCTCTTTTATCCATTGTTTCACTATTTCGCTCAGCGGAATATCTCCTGTTTTATCGCCTTGCACAATTTCTCCAGGATATTTGTTAACAATGATAATATGATTGTCTTCGTAAACTACGTCCATTATTTTTTTTATTTTTATACAAAGATAAATATTTATGCCCTTGAAATTTTGTGTTTTATGTTAATATTATTAAATTTGCTGCTGTAATATACCACTTTATCTACCATGCGAGAATTTTTTCAGTTTTATATAGATGGATTTAAGTCTATGACTGTGGGAAAGCAACTTTGGATTTTAATAATCATCAAGGTCGTTATCTTCTTCTGTGTCCTTAAAATATTCTTTTTCCCTGACGTCGTGGCTGAAAAAACTCCAATTGGTTCTGACCCTTCTGATACTGTTAGAAATGAACTGATAAATAGAGTAAAATAGATTAAATATAAACTTCAACCTAAATTTGTAAAATCCCCATGAATGATTTGATTAGCACAGTTGATTGGTCTAGAGCGCAGTTCGCTCTGACCGCTATGTACCATTGGTTGTTTGTGCCGTTGACTATCGGTCTTTCTTTGATTGTTGCAATTATGGAATCCATTTTTGTGCGCACAGGCAACAAAGCTTGGCGTGGCATTACCAAATTCTGGATGACACTTTTTGGTATTAACTTTGCCTGCGGTGTGGCAACCGGTATTATTTTGGAATTTGAGTTTGGCACGAATTGGTCAAACTATAGTTGGTTCGTAGGTGATATCTTTGGCGCTCCGTTAGCTATTGAGGGCCTTTTCGCTTTCTTTATGGAGGCTACTTTCGTTGCCGTTATGTTCTTTGGTTGGAAAAAATTTAGCCGCCGCGCTCACCTCACTGCTACTTGGCTTACGGCTTTGGGCGTTACTTTGTCGGCTTTATGGATCCTTGTTGCTAACTCTTGGATGCAATCTCCTGTTGGTATGCAATTCGATCCTGAACAAATGAGAAATGTTATGAACGATTTTTGGGCTTTGGTTTTTAGCCCGGTTGCTATCAATAAATTCCTGCATGCTGTGTTCAGCGGATGGGCGCTTGCCGGTGTCTTCGTCTCTGGCATTAGCTGTTGGTTGCTTTGGAAAGGTAGAAATAAGTCCGCTGCAGTCCGATCAATAAAAGTTGCCTCTACTGTTGGTCTCATTGGCCTCTTCTTAACTATGTTTACAGGACATGGAAGTGCCGTTCAGGTAGCGCGCGTGCAGCCGATGAAACTAGCCGCTATGGAAGGCCTTTACAATGGCTCGTGTGGTCAAGATTTAATAGCTTTTGGCTTATATAACAGCGAGGTTGAGCACGATTCAACCGCTGAACCTATAATCGCAAAAATCGCATTACCTTATGGCTTATCATTCTTGGCTAATAGCGATTTTAATAGCTTTGTACCAGGCATTAACGATCTTATTGACGGACGTGAAATAACGCAAAATGGAGATACGGTTAAGACTATTAGTTATGCTGAAAAAATAGAAATAGGTAAAGCTGCTCAACAAGCGCTTAGAGACTATCAGCTGGCTAAAGATGAAAATAATAAAACAGCTTTGGCTGACGCTGAAAAACGTATAGCTGAAAATTACAAATATTTTGGATATGGCTTCCTTAATTCTCCTAAAGATGCAATACCTCCTGTAGGTATGACTTTCTATGCTTTTAGAATTATGGTTATGCTGGGCGGTTATTTGCTTGTTTACTTTTTGTTGCTATTATTCGTCATCTATCGTAAACCGAAATATCTATCAAACAAATGGCTGACGTTTATTGGCATCGTCTCTATCCCTGCTGTTTGGATTTGTAGTCAAGCCGGTTGGATTGTTGCTGAGGTCGGTAGACAACCGTGGGCAATTCAAGATATTTTGCCCGTAGGCGCTGCCGTTAGTGACATTAATTCTTCTTCTGTGCAAGTTACTTTCTGGATCTTCGCTGTAATTTTTACTCTGTTTTTGATCGCTGAAATTAGCATCTTGTTGCGCCAAATTTCTTCGCGCAGCAAAAACGATATAGAAAATCATAATTAATTTTTTAATACCGAAATCATGAATATTAGTATTTTACAATCATATTGGTGGCTTCTAGTTTCTGTTCTTGGAGCTGTATTGGTATTCCTCCTTTTCGTGCAAGGTGGCCAATCTATGCTTTATACGTGTAAAACGGCTGAATCACGCAAACTTATGATTAATTCTTTAGGTAGAAAGTGGGAACTGACTTTTACTACTTTAGTCGTATTTGGTGGCGCTTTCTTCGCTTCGTTCCCGCTGTTCTATTCTACTAGCTTTGGCGGCGCTTATTGGCTTTGGATGCTTATACTTTTAAGCTTTGTTGTCCAGGCTGTCAGCTACGAATTTAGGTCAAAACGTGGTAATATTTACACTCAACGCACATACGATGCTTTCCTTATGTTTAATGGCTTTGTAGGATGCGTCTTACTTGGTGTAGTTGTCGGTACATTATTTTTTGGCGCTGAATTTACTGTTACCAAATCTAACCTCGTAAACTTCTCTTCTCCTGTAATTTCTCAGTGGTCTTCTACTCACGGCCTCGAAGCTATAGCCAATTGGCGCTGTCTTTTGCTCGGATTCGCTGTCTTTTTCTTAGCTAGAACCCTAGCAGCGCTTTATTTTATCAACAATATAGACAATGCACGTGCTTTTGGCGTTGCCAGCAGAGTTAAAGTCCTCTTTAATGGTTTGGTATTTGCTGTGTTGTTCGTCGCTTTCTTGATTGTCTTATTTTGTGCTCCTGGTCTTCGTGATGTAAATGGCAAGTTTGTGACTGTCAATAATATTTACTGGCACAATCTTATTGAGCTTTGGTGGCTTATTCCAATACTTTTAATCGGAGTAGTATTAGTATTATATGGCATTATTCGTTCATCTTTCTCTTCTAAATGGAGAAAGGGTATTTGGTATGCCGGTATTGGTACGGTGTTGGTAGTTATTACTCTTTTTAGTCTTGCCGGTTATAACGGTACAGCTTATTATCGTTCTATTTTAGATCCCAATAGTTCACTTACTATTGCTAACTCATCTTCATCGCATTTCACTTTAACGGTTATGAGTTGGGTCTCTATTTCTGTGCCTTTCGTTTTGGCATATATATGGCTCGTTTGGCGTAAAATGAATAACGTCCCTATTACAAGTGAGGAAATTGAGACAGACTCACACGCATATTAGATCTTAGAAATCACTAGTCTGTTTATTAAAGACTTGATTGAATGGAGGCTGTGTCATATCAATATGGCGCAGCCTCCATTCTAAGTTTTACACGCAATATGAAAATGATGCATCCCGTCTTACCCCCATGTTTCGTAATGCCGCGTGGCGGCTAGCGTACAGTCTCTCGCTATCCCACGTGCCGTTTAGGCACGACCTTGTAGGTAACCGCGGAGAAAGCGCTTGCGCGTCTCCGTGGCCGGCAGAGCCGCC
>CAZJEA010000004.1:0-12159 GCA_964544895.1 uncultured Bacteroides sp.
CCAACCACGGTCTCCTCTCTTTTTTTATACGCACCGCTACGCGGAGCGCGGTGTGGGGGGAATACGCATACCTATGGCTGCGGCGGCTCTGCCGGCCTTGCCATAGGCTACATTATTAGCACCGCTCTGCGGTGTGCTAGCCGCTACACGGCAATTCCTATCATGGCGCGAGGCGGTGGCTAGCGCTACACGGCAATTCGAAACATGGGGTGATGTGCATAGCACAAATGTGTACCTAATCGGCACACATGGTAGAGTCGAGGCTTTCCACGGAGACGCGCTCGTGCCTCGCGCTTTCTCCGCGGTTACCTACAAAATCGTGCCTAAACGGCACGGCATTTCGCGACCGTTGGTGAGGCGGCATTTTGGATCACTAATGTGTGACTAAACAGCACGGGAAAATAGGTTGTGAGGAGGGATTTGGGGCAAAAGTTGAAAATAATGGGAATTTTGTATTGAAAATCTTGGGAATTTTGTATAAAACCATGAAGAGGCTGCGCCGCAAGGCACAACCTCTTCAGATATATGTTGCAATGACGTTTTATTAGCCAATCACTTTGAGAAGCTCAACGTCAAAAATGAGAGTAGCGTTAGGGCCAATGATGCCACCAGCACCTTGAGGGCCGTAAGCGAGGTTAGATGGGATGTAAAGACGCCATTTAGCACCTTCGGTCATGAGTTGAAGAGCTTCGACCCAACCAGCAATAACTTGAGTTACGCCAAAAGTAGCGGGAGTGCCGCGGTCAACAGAAGAATCGAAAACAGTGCCGTCGATGAGTTTACCGGTGTAGTGCACTTCAACTTGGTTGTCTTTAGTTGGTTGAGCGCCGGTACCTTCGGTGAGGACTTCGTATTGCAAACCGGAAGCAGTTGTAGTAACTTCGGGACGTTTAGCGTTTTCAGCCAAGAATTGTTCGCCAGCTTTTTGGTTAACTTCAGCCATCTTCGCTGCAGCAGCTTGTTGTTTTTGCTCCATTTCGCCGAAGAATTTTTGAATTTCGGCTTTAGCATCGTCGTAAGACATTTTGGGTTGCGCACCGGCATAAACAGCAGCGACGCCATCGGCAAAGTCTTGAACGTTTATAGATTCAATGCCAGAAGCCTTGAAGTTGTTGCCCATGCTGAGACCGAGGGCATAGCTAATGCGGTCGAGTTGATTGTTATCCATAAAATGTTATTGAATAAGTTAAAATAGAATGATGCAAAGGTAGCAAATATCCGAAAAATACGCAACCTTAAGGGTTGCATACGGAGCGAAGAATGTCTAAGCTGCGCAAGTTGTCGAGAGGGGTGATGTGAATAGTGAAATATTGCAGTATTCCCTCGAGGAGATGCGCGCGCTGGTCGCGAGAGAGTTTAAGTAGCGAAACGGTGCGAGATGTCAGCCGCGAGAGTGCGATTATGGCGTGAGCTTCAGAGCTTTCAATATATTTGCCATGAAGTGGAGGCGCCGAGCGGAAAATGCCGTCAACGAGATCGAACACACGTCCGGGTTGCCATGTTGAGAGGTCTGGCTCAACGCCGAGAATCACTCCGAGACGATATAGAAACAGCAGATGGAAATTTGCGAGATGTTCATCGGCAGCGGCATCGAGGTCGATAACGCTGTCGTGTATGAATTGCCACATCACGGGGTCAGCCTGGCCGTTTTCTTTAAGCACAGCCGATAGTATTTCGGCTAAGAACATTGCGAGTGTGATTTTAACGGGATGCGCAGAGAGGTCGGGAGTGACAGCAGCGCAACGCATATCGCGTATGGTTAGGACATCGCGACCGGGGCGCACGTCAACTTGTCCTTCGAAGAGGCAGAGAGGCATGGACAAGGCGCGACGGCGACGGCTCTCAGCACCGGCACCAGCAGGCATAAGCAGAGAAATGCGACCTAACTCGGCAGACCAAGCCAGGAGGATAGAGTTTTTATCGCTATATTTAATGGTACGCAAAGCGACACCTGTGACCTTTTGAAACATAGAGTAAACGATATGTGTTGCAAAGGTAGCAAAAAAAACAGAAAGGCGCGAGCAAAGCACGAAGAGCAAATATAATTTCACATTGACACAAAAACTGTGAAAATAGCTACGGAATATTTGGAATTTAAGAATTTTGGTTTTAAATTTGCAATTCCATCACATGAAAACTATTAAAACATTAACTGCAAAACATGAGTGACAGATTATTTATCTTTGACACTACCCTACGCGATGGCGAACAAGTGCCGGGGTGTCAATTAAACACGGTAGAAAAGATTCAGGTTGCAAAAGCTTTGGAAGAACTAGGAGTTGATGTTATAGAAGCCGGCTTTCCAGTATCAAGCCCGGGGGATTTCAACTCAGTAGTAGAGATATCAAAAGCCGTGACTTGGCCTACCATCTGCGCGCTAACCCGAGCTGTAGAAAATGATATACGCGTAGCCGCCGAAGCGCTACAATATGCGAAACGCAAACGCATACACACGGGCATCGGCACCAGCGACTATCACATAAAATACAAATTTAACTCAACACGCGAAGAAATAATAGAGCGCGCCGTAGCCGCGGTGAAATATGCAAAGCGCTTTGTTGAAGATGTGCAATTTTATGCAGAGGACGCCGGACGCACCGATAATGAATATTTGGCACGTGTGGTTGAGGCTGTAATCAAAGCCGGAGCTACGGTGATAAATATACCGGACACTACGGGATATTGCCTTCCCGACGAATTCGGACGCAAGATAAAATATCTAATAGATAATGTGAACGGCATAGACCGCGTTACCATAGCCACTCACTGCCACAACGACTTGGGCATGGCTACGGCAAACACCATCTCAGGAGTGCTGAATGGAGCACGCCAAGCCGAAGTGACAATAAACGGTATTGGCGAACGCGCCGGCAACACATCGCTAGAAGAAGTTGTGATGATTTGCCGCTCACACAAAGACTTGGGCATAGACACCAATATCAATTCTACCAAGATATGCGGCATATCGCGTATGGTGTCGAGCTTAATGAATATGCCAATACAGCCCAACAAAGCTATTGTTGGTAGAAATGCATTTGCACACAGTAGCGGCATACACCAGGACGGTGTGCTGAAAAACCGCGAGAGCTACGAAATTATCGACCCCAAAGATGTGGGCATTGACGAAAATTCAATAGTGCTCACCGCTCGAAGTGGCCACGCTGCGCTAAAACACAGGTTGAATGTGTTGGGCGTGAAAATAGAAGGCGAAAAGCTGGACAAAGTGTACGAAGCCTTCTTGAAACTCGCCGACCAGAAGAAAGAGATCACAGACGACGACGTGCTGATGCTCGCCGGCGCCGACCGCACAGCAAGCCACGCGGTGAAACTCGACTACTTGCAAGTGACAACAGGCATGGGCGTTCGCTCTGTAGCATGCCTTGGACTTGATATTGCCGGAGAGAAATTTGAGAGCTCGGCAACCGGAAATGGCCCTGTTGATGCAGCGATAAAAGCTTTAAAACTTATCATTCGCCGCACAATGACGTTAAAAGAATTCACTATACAAGCCATCAGTAAAGGCTCTGACGACGTGGGTAAAGTGCACATGCAAGTAGAATATGACGGCAGCGTGTACTACGGATTTGGAGCGAATACGGATATCGTAACAGCTTCGGTAGAAGCATACATAGACTGCATAAATAAATTTAAAAAATAACCTAAAAAGAAAAAAGAATATATGGCTAACACATTGTTCGACAAGATCTGGGACAAGCACGTTGTGCAAAACGTGACAGATGGCCCCACACAACTATATATAGATCGCCTTTATTGCCACGAAGTGACCAGCCCACAAGCATTTGAGGGCATGCGTCAACGCGGGTTAAAGTGCTTTCGCCCGGAGCGCATATATTGTATGCCCGACCACAACACCCCCACACATGATCAAGATAAAGAGATAGCCGACCCGGTAAGCCGCACACAAGTAGATACACTAGCAAAAAATGCAGCAGACTTTGGGTTGGCTCACTTTGGGATGATGCATCCCAAAAACGGCATCATACACGTAGTAGGCCCCGAACGCGGACTTTCGCTACCGGGCATGACAATAGTCTGCGGTGACTCACACACATCAACCCACGGAGCAATGGGCGCAGTAGCGTTCGGCATCGGCACCTCAGAGGTTGAAATGGTGTTGGCATCGCAATGCATTTTACAACAAAAACCAAAGTCGATGCGCATCACCGTGAATGGCACACTTGGCAAAGGCGTAACGGCAAAAGATGTTGCATTGTACATAATGAGTAAGATGACAACATCGGGAGCTACAGGATATTTTGTAGAATATGCAGGCGAAGTAGTTAGAAACTTAAGCATGGAAGGTCGTCTCACGCTTTGCAACCTCTCAATAGAGATGGGCGCACGCGGAGGATTTATTGCTCCCGACGAAACGACATTCGCATACATCAAAGGACGTGAATACGCACCTAAAGGCGCAGACTGGGACAAAGCAGTAGCATATTGGCGCACACTAAAGAGTGGCGACGATGCAGTGTTTGACAAAGAAGTGTCGTTTGACGCTGCAGACATCGAGCCAATGGTAACCTACGGCACCAACCCGGGCATGGGCATGGGCATCAGCCAACACATACCGTCAGACTCAAGCCTCTCATTTAAGAAATCGTTGGAGTATATGGGCTTCAACACCGGCGACAGTTTGTTGGGTAAAAAAGTTGACTATGTGTTCTGCGGCTCGTGCACAAACGGCCGAATAGAAGACTTTAGAGCTTTTGCATCAATAGTAAAAGGGCGACACAAAGCCGACAATATCACATGCTGGCTCGTACCGGGCTCGTGGATGGTAGCCGACCAAATAAAAGCAGAAGGGTTGGACAAAGTGTTTGCAGAAGCCGGATTTGAGCTACGCCAACCGGGCTGCTCAGCTTGCTTGGCAATGAACGATGACAAGATACCCGCAGGCAAGCTGTCAGTATCGACCTCAAACCGCAACTTTGAAGGGCGCCAAGGCCCCGGCGCACGCACCGTGCTAGCAAGCCCGTTGGTAGCTGCAGCAGCTGCAGTAACAGGAGTAATCACCGATCCACGCACATTATTATAATATAGCAAAGCAATGAAACAAAAATTCGATATAATAAAAAGCACCTGCGTGCCCTTGCCACTAGAGAATGTAGACACAGACCAAATCATCCCGGCACGCTTCTTGAAAGCGACAACACGCGACGAGAAATTTTTTGGAGACAATTTGTTTCGCGATTGGCGATATAACAGCGACGGCAGCGAGAACAAAGAGTTTGTGCTGAACAATCCGAAATATAAAGGCGAGATATTGGTAGCAGGCAAAAACTTTGGTAGCGGTAGCAGCCGCGAACACGCAGCATGGGCTATTGCAGGATATGGTTTCAGAGTAGTAATAAGCAGCTTTTTTGCTGATATACATAAAAACAACGAGCTAAATAACTTTGTGCTCCCGGTTGTGGTCAGCGAAGAGTTTTTGGCAGAGCTGTTTGACAGCATCAAGAAAGATGCCACAACAGAGGTTGAGGTGAATTTGCCCGAGCAAAAAGTGACCAACCTTGCAACCGGCAAGAGCGAGCATTTCGACATCAACGGATATAAAAAATATTGCTTGATGAATGCTCTCGACGACATTGATTTCTTGCTGGAGAACAAGGCAAAAATCGAGGCACTAGAAGCACAAAACGACAAATAATATAAGCGTAAGGCTGCGAGCAGAAATCGCAATTGAGCAAAATGAGTAGAGTAAAAATAGAAATAATGGACACGACACTTCGCGATGGAGAACAAACCAGCGGAGTGAGTTTCATGCCGCACGAGAAGCTGCTGATAGCCCGTGCGCTGCTCAAACAGCTAAATGTAGATCGCATAGAAGTAGCCTCAGCTCGAGTATCAGACGGCGAACAGCAAGCGGTGCGCAACATATGCCGATGGGCGAATGCAGCCGGGTTTATAGACCGAGTTGAAATACTTGGATTTATAGATGGTAAGACGTCAATAGACTGGGCATACGACTGCGGTTGCCGCAACATCAATTTGCTATGCAAAGGGTCGTTGAGCCACTGCACAAATCAGCTGAAAAAGACGCCGGAGCAGCATATAGCCGACATAAAACAATCGTTGAGCTATGCCGAACAACGAGGCATAAACGTAAACGTATATCTCGAAGACTGGAGCAATGGTATGCACGACTCACCGGAGTATGTTTACCAACTTGTTGACGAGCTGAAAGATTGCAATATAAAAAGGTTTATGCTGCCCGATACACTGGGAGTGCTCAATCCGCTGCAGCTGATAAACTACATACGCAAAATGGTGCGCCGATACCCGAAGCTACACTTCGATTTTCACGCGCACAACGACTACGACTTAGCAATATCAAATGTGTTGGCGGCAGTGTTGGCAGGATGTCGAGGCATACACACCACAGTGAATGGGCTAGGCGAACGTGCCGGCAATGCACCGTTGGCAAGTGTGCAAGCCATACTCAAAGACCAATTTAATGCAGAGACAAGCATAGACGAAAGCCGTCTCAACGACGTCAGCCACATGGTGGAAAGCTACTCGGGTATAGCTATACCGCCCAACCGGCCCATAACCGGCGACAGCGTGTTCACACAAGTAGCAGGCATACATGCCGACGGCGACAACAAAGCCAATTTATATTGCAACGCTCTGCTACCCGAACGCTTTGGGCGAAAACGCGAGTATGCATTAGGCAAAAATAGCGGCAAAGCCAATATATTGCGCAATCTCGAGGAGCTGGGGCTGGAGCTGACACCCGAGCAGACAAAGCGAGTAACAAACAGAATTATTGAGCTTGGCGACAAGAAAGAACTAGTGACGCAAGAAGATTTGCCCTACATAGTGAGCGATGTGCTCAAACACGGGTCGCCGGAAGAGTCGGTGAAGCTGTTGAGTTATATGGTGACCATAGCCCATGGGCTGCGCCCTATTGCCGGAGTTAAGATTTCGATAAACGGCAAAGAGTATGAGGAGCAAGCCACCGGCGACGGACAGTATGACGCCTTTGTTCGGGCAATACGCCACATCTACAAAGAGCGATTGGGGCGCAAGTTTCCGATGCTACACAACTATAGTGTGAGCATCCCCCCCGGAGGTCGCACCGATGCGTTGGTGCAAACCATCATCACGTGGCATTGGAACGAGAAAATTATACGCACTCGCGGGCTAGATGCCGACCAAACAGAGGCAGCCATCAAAGCCACCATAAAAATGCTAAATATTATAGAATCAGAATACGAACCCACATAAAAAAATAAGAACATGGACTTAAACATAGCAGTGCTTGCCGGAGACGGCATCGGACCTGAGATATCAAAACAAGGCACGGACGTAATGACGGCAGTATGCCAAAAATTCGGGCACTCAGTAAAATATACATACGCGCTCGTAGGCGCAGCAGCAATAGACGCCTTTGGCGATCCATTTCCTGAAAAGACATTTAAAGTGTGCGAGAAAGCAGATGCCGTGCTATTTTCGGCAGTAGGCGACCCGCGCTACGACAATAACCCCAACTCAAAAGTAAGACCCGAACAAGGACTCTTGGCAATGCGCAAGAAATTGGGATTGTTTGCAAACATACGCCCGGTAGAGACATTTAAATGTCTTGTGCACAAATCGCCGTTGCGAGCCGAGTTGGTTGACGGAGCGAACTTTGTGTGCATACGTGAACTCACCGGAGGCATGTACTTTGGCGAGAAGTATGAGGACAACGACAAAGCCTACGATACAAACTACTACACACGTCCGGAGATAGAACGCATACTCCGCGTAGCCTACGACTACGCAATGCGTCGCAACAAACACCTGACAGTTGTAGACAAGGCAAATGTGTTGGCATCGAGCCGTCTATGGCGCAAAGTAGCGCAAGAAATAGCACCTCAATATCCGGAAGTGACAACCGACTATATGTATGTCGACAATGCCGCTATGCGCATGATTCAAGAGCCGAAATTCTTTGACGTAATGGTCACCGAAAACACATTTGGCGACATATTAACCGACGAAGGCAGCGTGATAAGCGGGTCAATGGGCTTGCTCCCCTCAGCATCAACCGGAGAGAGCACACCCGTGTTTGAACCCATACACGGCTCATGGCCTCAAGCAGCAGGCAAAAACATAGCAAACCCACTCGCACAAATACTATCAGTGGCAATGCTATTCGAGCACTTTAACTTGAAGGCAGAAGGCGAATTGATACGCAAAGCAGTAAATGCTTCGCTCGACGCAAACGTTCGCACACCGGACATTCAAGTTGCCGATGCACCAACTTATGGCACACGCGAAGTTGGTGAATGGATAGTAAATTGGATAAAGAACAATTAATATATTATAGTTTTCATAGGGAAATATGGCTGGTAGCGCTTATGTGATATAAGCACTGGTAGCCATATTTTTTTGTCATATTTTTTGTATATTTGCAGAAAATATTAATAACTGCTTTTACCTAAAACACAATGAAAATAAAACATTTATTGGCCGGAGCGGCACTCTGCATGAGCATGCTCGGCTATAGTGCAGACGCGCCGAAATACGTATTTTACTTTATAGGCGACGGCATGGGCTTGGGCCCTGTAATGGCCACAGAGGCTTACCTACGCTTGGCACACGGCGACGAACATCCACTAATCATGACACAATTTCCGGTAGCTACATGGACACAAACATGGTCGGCATCATCGCCGGTAACCGATTCGGCAGCCGCAGGCACAGCACTGTCAACGGGCACAAAAACCAATAACGGAATGTTGGGTGTGACTCCCGACACAATAAATGTGACATCAATAGCCCGCATACTCAAAGACGATGGCTATGGCGTAGGAATAATCACCTCAAGCGCCATCGACGATGCTACTCCGGGAGCATTCTATGCACACGTGCCCTACCGCAGCATGTACTACGAAATCGGCAAGGATGCAGCAGTGTCAGGATACGACTTTTTCGGTGGCTCTGGCATACGTGGCAATGTAGACAAAAAAGGCAATGCTACAGACCTTTACGACATCCTCGCAAAGAACAATTACAAAATATATCGCGGAGCAGAAGGAGCTAAAAACATATCTACAACTACAGACAAAAAAGTGATATTGTTGAATCCGGAAGGCTATCTGAATGCCAACCAAATGGGCTATGTGATAGATAATCGCGGAGCAGACGGCGTGGGCTTGACTTTGCCAATGACAACAGAAGCATGCCTAAACCATTTGAAGAAAAATTCGCCTGACCACTTCTTCATGATGTGCGAAGGGTCACTTATAGACCACGCTTTGCACAGCAATGACGGAGCAGCAGCAATAAAGGAAGTAATAGACTTTAACAACTGCATAGAGATGGCCTACGAATTTTATTTGCAGCACAAAGACGAGACTTTGATAGTGATAACTGCAGACCACGATACCGGCGGCATGTCAACAGGCTGCAAAAGCACCGGCTACAACGCATATTTTGACAACGTAGACTGCCAAAAAGTATCGCGCGACCGCATGAGCGAAACGTTTAAAATGATGTTGGCATCGCGCAGAGCATTCACTTGGGATGATATGGCAGAATATCTTAAAGATAACTTCGACTTCTGGGGCACAGTAAAAGTTACAGAAGCACAAGAAAACGAGCTAAAAGAAGTGTTCGACCGCACTTTTGTGCAACGCACAGCACAGGACGAAAAAGGGCTTTACAACGACAGCAATGCGTTTGCAGCAGCCGTGATGCGCGTCTATGCCAACTCAACCGGCTTTGGCTTTACAACCCCCAATCACACCGGCAATCCGGTGCCCGTATTTGCCATCGGCGTTGGTGCAGAAAAGTTCACACATCGCTACAATAATAGCGATATTCCCAAAACAATACTCTCGATAATGGGAAAATAAAACAATAAGCTACGCAAAGTAGCGACATAAATAACTGATAGCGTGGAGCAAGAGCACAATAGTTGCATTTGCTCCACGTTTTATTTTGTGCAAGAAAAAGGGGTATTTTTGTTTACAAATGCAAATTAGCTAAAACGCTGATATATAGGCCATTATCAAAATGTTGATAACTTCTTTGCTAAATTTGATAAATTTAGCGATTTGAATATGTAAATAACGGAGCAAATTTTGTAACTTTACAAGCCGAATTATGTCATCGGCAAATTAGAGCTAACCGTCTATGAATGAGAATACATATCACATACCGGCACTGTTGGCAGAAAGCCTGGAAGCACTGCAGCTTCGCGCCGACGGAGTTTATGTTGACTGCACCTACGGAGGTGGAGGACATTCACGCGCTATAGTTGAGCACTTAGATGCTGCTCAACAAGGGCATCTATATGGGTTTGACCAGGACAAGGATGCCGTGGAGCGTGCAATGGTAGACCCACGTTTCACGATAGTGTATTCAAACTTCAGATATTTGGTAAACTTTATGCGCTACTACGAAGTAGAAGGCGTAGATGGCATACTTGCCGACTTGGGTGTGTCGTTTCACCACTTCGACGACCCGGACCGCGGTTTTTCATTCCGCTGGCCTGAAGGGAATTTGGATATGCGTATGAATCAAAACGCACGACTCAGCGCAGCAGAGGTGATAAACGAATACAGCCCCGAGCGACTCACAGAGCTATTCAAGCTCTACGGAGAAATGCAAGGAGCACGCCGCTTTGCCAATGCAATAAGCAATGCCCGCGCAAAAGAGCCGATACGCACAGCCGAACAGTTGTTGAGCGCCATCCGCCCGCTGATAAATCCACGTCAGGAGAAGAAAGAGCTAGCACAGCTTTTTCAAGCGCTACGCATAGAGGTAAACGACGAAATAGGAGCACTGCGCACATTGCTGCAAAGCGCGCTAAAAGTATTGAACCCCGGAGGACGTTTAGCCATAATCACATACCACTCACTCGAAGACCGTCTGGTGAAAAACTTTATGAAAACCGGAAACCTTGAGGGAAGTGTAGAAAAAGACTTTTTTGGACGTTCGTTGGCACCGATGCGCATGCTCAACGCAAAACCCATAGTGCCAAGCGAAGCCGAAGTGGAACGCAATCCGCGAAGCCGCAGTGCAAAGCTACGCATAGCAGAGAAGTTGGACGTTCAAACAACAAAATGAAAAAACTTCAAGAGAAATGGCCCGAATATCTAATCAAACGAAGCAAAAAACAGAATCAAAGAAAAAGCAATCGCTGCCGGCACGAGTGCTATATGGCAACGTGATCTCCAGCGAATTTTTCAGCAGACACTGGATGAAAATCTTCATACTTGTGGTGTTGGTTATGATATATATTTCAAACAAATATCAGTGCCTAACAAGCATGGAGACGATAAAGAAATTAGAGGCAGACTTGGAGGTAGCAAAAACAGAGCGCATACGCGAGCGCTCAACGTACATGAGTCGCATACGCGAGTCGGCAATGCAAGAATTGGTAGACTCGGTGATGCCGGGGTTGTCTGTACAAGAGCAGCCACCCTATCAACTCTCAAACGAAGAATAACATGACCAGCTATAGACAACAACAAAAGCATAACTCACGATTACTTATCAGGCTTCGCTACATTTTTGTGGCGACGCTTATAGTAATATTTGCCGGTCTAATCTTTAAGTCAGCGCTAAACACAACAGTGATACACGCAAAAGATTGGAACGAGAAGGCAAATAAAGAGCTGCTTAAAGTTGACACAATACGCCCCACACGTGGAGATGTGCTAGCATGCGATGGTAGCGTGCTGGCAACAAACCTAACCTACTACACAGCGCGCATAGACTTTAGGTGCTCAAAATTTATGGTGAATGAATTTAGAGAAAGTTTAGACAGCCTATGCGACACGTTGGCAAAATATCACCCCATCAGAGACCGCGCAGAGTGGAAAAGTTATCTTAGCAAACAGATAAACCTACCCGACACAATGCGCAGCATGTGCTACTTGTTGCTAAAAGACATCACCCACGAACAAAACGAGCGCCTTAAAGATTTTCCGTTCTTCAGACGTTCACGCAACCGCAACAAAACCGGATTGACATCGAGCGGCGTGTTAAAACGCAGCTATCCGTACGGAGACATGGCTCGTCGTTCAGTTGGCCGTGTTGGCGAAATGCCAAACCGACAAGTGCACGGTGTGTCAGGATTGGAGTACGCTCTTGATTCGCTGCTCTACGGAGTGCCGGGATTGGCAAAGAAAGTGCCGTTGA
>CAZJEA010000004.1:12259-33928 GCA_964544895.1 uncultured Bacteroides sp.
GCTCTTGATTCGCTGCTCTACGGAGTGCCGGGATTGGCAAAGAAAGTGCCGTTGACGCACAAAATAACAAACTGGACAGATGTGCCGCCAAAGAACGGATACACCATCACAACAACCATAGACATAGCAATGCAAGACATCGTTGAGAACGAGCTCAACGATATGCTAACAACAACTGAAGCACAATGGGGCACAGCCATACTTATGGAAGTGTCGACCGGAGATATCAAAGCAATCTCTAACCTTGAGCGAGACAGCGTTAGCGGCAAATATATAGAAGCTATGAACCGAGCCTTGCAAGGATTTGAGCCCGGCTCTGTGATGAAAACCATTTCGATGGTAGTAGCGCTCGAAGACGGATTTGTAACAAATCTTGACGAGATGTACACTATAGGCAGCAGCTACGTTTTCGGCGGTGGCTCACCAATACGCGACACCCACTCACCGGCAATGTTGCCCGTGCGCAGATTTTTGGAATATTCGTCAAATATCGGCATGACAAAACTTGTAGCGCCGCACTATAAAGACGACCCGAACAAGTTTCGCGAACGTTTGCGCAAGCTCGGATTTCTTGACAGATTTAATACGGGTATCGCCGGAGAACATCCGCCATATTTCCCGCCATTGGACATAAAAGCCGGTGGTTTAGTGTCTTTGGGACGACAAACTTACGGCTATGCATCGCAAATACCGCCGCTATATATGTGCGCATTCTACAATGCCGTAGCTAACGACGGAAAGTTCGTGCGCCCACGCATAGTCAAAGGATTGTCAACCGAAAACGGAGACTCAATCTTGCCTGTAACATACGTGCGTGAGCAAATGTGCTCAGCAGAAAATGCGCGAAAGGTGCGCGAGATGTTGCACGAAGTAATTTACGGCCCGGCAGGAACAGCACGAATGCTTAAAAACGACCTTGTAGAGTTGGCAGGCAAAACCGGCACGTCAAAAATAGCTCGCGAGGCACCAAAAGTAGAAAAGAAAAATCCGAACGACACAACAACGAAAGCGCCCAAAGCGCCAACCGGATACCTTGACGGACGCTACAGATTGGCATTCTGCGGATTTTTCCCTTACGAGCACCCGCAATACACTTGCATGGTGCTAATATCGAAACCAGCGCCACAATATCGCGGAGCCGGCTATACAAGCGGAATAGTATTTAAAAACATAGCATTAAAAATGTACTCACGCGGCATGTTTGGCAACTCGTCAGACTATCGCACCGATGAGCAAACCGACGACACAAGATGCCCAATGGTCTATGCCAACACAAAACAGTCGCGCATAGATGCGTTGAAGGGTATGCTTGGCACAAAAGTTGTAGAACGCATAAAAAGCCCGGGGAAGACGTCAGGCATACCAAATGTGCGCGGACTTAGCGCCCGCGATGCAGTGGTGATGCTAGAACGCGCCGGCTACAACGTAAATGTGCACGGCACCGGTTTTGTCTCGCAACAGATACCGGCAGCGGGCACACCGGCAGCCAAGGGTACACGAGTAAATCTGAAACTTACACATTAAAACTAACAACCCTATAAAACTATTAATAAAATGATTTTAAGCGAATTAATTTCGTCAATAACATACGAAGAGCTGCGCGGCGACGACCAAAAGCGCATCACTTCAATAACAGCCGACTCACGACAAGTGGGCCCGGGCTCTTTATTTGTAGCCATCTCCGGTCCGGTTGCCGACGGTCACACATTCATTGGTCAATCTCTCAACAATGGAGCCGTAGCAGTGGTATGCGAAAAGATACCTGAAAATGCCAG
This sequence comes from uncultured Bacteroides sp., assembly GCA_964544895.1. Classification (GTDB taxonomy): domain Bacteria; phylum Bacteroidota; class Bacteroidia; order Bacteroidales; family Muribaculaceae; genus CAG-873. The sequence goes on from CAZJEA010000004.1 coordinate 14,035, forward strand.
CAACGGCATTACATGGATAAGAGTGAAAAACTCAGCCATAGCTTTAGGATTTTTAGCATCACAATGGTATGGCAATCCGTCAAAAAAACTAACCTTGGTAGGCGTAACCGGCACAAACGGTAAAACGACAACAGCTACCCTACTCTATGAGATGGCGCAACTACAAGGTAAAAAAGCAGGCTTGCTGTCTACCGTCGAAAACAGAGTAGACAAGAAAGTTTACGAGGCACACAACACTACACCATCGCCGCTCGAAATCAACCAATTGCTAGCAGAAATGGTAGCATGTGGATGCACATTTGCCGCCATGGAAGTGAGCAGCCACGGCATGGTGCAACATCGCACAGCCGGATTAAATTTTGCCGGAGGCATATTCACAAACCTGACACGCGACCACCTAGACTATCACAAAACAGTCGAAGCATATTTGAAAGCAAAGAAGAGCTTTTTCGACCAATTGCCCGAGGATGCATTTGCATTGACTAATGCAGACGACTCAAACGGTAAAGTGATGTTGCAAAATACACGAGCAAAAAAATCGACATACTCATTGCGAGCTGATGCCGACTTTTGCTGCCGCATAGTTGAAAGCCGCATAGATGGTATGCTTTTGCGACTGAATGGCATAGAGGTAGAGACACAGTTTGCCGGACGTTTTAACGCTTACAACCTCAGCGCTGTTTACGGAGCTATGGTATTACTCGGCAATGACCCCTACGAAACAGCTATAGCATTGAGTCGCTTAGTTCCGGTAGCAGGACGCTTCCAAACATTTCGTTCGGCAGACGGAGTGACAGCAATTGTTGACTATGCACACACTCCCGATGCACTATCAAATGTGCTCACAACCATAGAGAATGTGCTTGGAGACAAAGGCACAATCACGACAGTGACCGGAGCCGGAGGCAATCGCGACCACGGCAAACGCCCGCAAATGGGAGCCGAAGCAGCGCGACACTCTCAACGCGTAATCATCACCAGCGATAATCCACGCGATGAAAATCCAGAAGATATAGCCGAAGACATAAAAGCAGGCATCCCGGTAGACAGCGACGCACACGTTGACGTCATACTCGAGCGCGCAGCAGCCATACACGTGGCTATCACCGAGGCAAAACCCGGAGATGTGGTGCTTGTAGCAGGCAAGGGACATGAAGATTATCAAGAATTTGAAAATCATCGCCGCATACACTTCGACGACCGCGAGCAAGTGCGCAAGGCACTCGAAGCACGCAACAATCAGTGAACCGACAACAACTTATAATAACCATATTAAAGTATTAATTACCAGTGTTTTATTATCTGTTTGACTTACTTAACAAAGTAAATTTTCCGGGGGCGCGACTATTTGAATACGTGACCTTCCGCTCAGGCGCGGCATTTGTGCTGGCTCTGCTAATAGCAACAATTATTGGCCGTGGCATCATAGACCGCCTTCAAAAAATGCAAGTCGGTGAAGTGATTCGCAATCTTGGCATCGAAGGGCAAATGAAAAAAACCGGAACGCCAACAATGGGCGGCATCATCATAATAATCTCTATTGTACTGCCGTGTTTGTTGGTGTCTAACTTATCAAATCCGTATATGCTACTCATGCTGTTCACAACCTTATGGCTGGGAGCCTTAGGATTTACCGACGACTATTTGAAACTGAAAATGCACGACAAAGTCGGCATGAAAGGAAAATATAAAATACTGGGACAAATAGTGCTTGGCGCAGTTGTAGCCGGAACAGTATATTTCAACCCGAATATGGTGACCGTAGCCAACACTGAAGTCGTAAACACAACTTCAGGCGAAATAGAAAATGTGATCTACGCCGACCACGCACAAAAAAAGCCGGTAACCACAATACCGTTTGTAAAAAACAACAACCTTGACTACTCATGGTTTACAAAATGGATGGGCGGCAACACAGCACACATCGGTGGCTGGATTATCTTCTTGATTGTGACAGTATTTTTCGTGTCGGCAACAAGCAATGGCGCCAATCTCACCGACGGTCTTGACGGTTTGGCGACAGGATGCTCCGCGATTATTGGATTGGCGTTGGCAGCGATGGCGTATTTGGGGTCAAACGTGATCTACTCGTCATATCTAAACATCATGTATATACCCGGCAGCGAAGAGTTGGTAGTATATATGGCTGCATTTATGGGCGCTTTAGTCGGATTTTTATGGTACAATGCATATCCGGCCCAAGTATTTATGGGCGACACCGGCTCACTCACATTGGGAGGCATCATAGCAGTATTTGCGTTGCTCATACACAAAGAGCTATTGTTGCCGCTACTTTGCGCAATATTTTATGTAGAAGATCTATCTGTGATGCTACAAGTGGCATACTTTAAAGCAACAAACGGAAAACGTATATTTAAGATGACGCCACTACACCACCACTTCCAAAAGCAAGGCAACTCGGGCATTGACGCATTAATACAACGACCGATGCAAGCTATACCGGAGTCGAAAATTGTAACTCGATTTTGGATTATAGGTATTATCCTTGCGGTACTAACATTTGTGACACTTAAAATTCGCTAATACAAAAAGGCAATATATCATACTAAAATGGACTCAAAAAGAATAGTTGTACTAGGAGCCGGAGAAAGTGGTACCGGCGCTGCAATATTAGCACACGATAAAGGCTTTGACGTTTTCGTGAGCGACTATGGCACTATCTCGCCAAAATATAAAGACATACTCAATGCCGAAGGTATTGAGTGGGAAGAAGGCGGGCACACATTATCTAAAATCATCAATGCCGATGAGGTTATCAAAAGCCCCGGCATTGCAAAAGAGACACCCGTCATGCAAGCTGTAGCATCAAAAAATATCTCTGTAATTTCAGAAATAGAATTTGCAGGCAGATATACAGATGCACGCATGGTTTGTATCACCGGTAGTAACGGAAAAACTACAACAACATTGCTAACGTACCACATATTGCGCGATGCCGGCATCAACGTTGGCCTTGCCGGAAACGTAGGCAAAAGTTTGGCTTTGCAAGTAGCTCGCGACCCTCACGATGTGTATGTTATTGAGCTCAGCTCTTTTCAACTCGACGATATGCACCGTTTTCACGCAAACGTAGCCGTGATGCTAAACATCACCCCCGACCACTTGGATCGTTACGATCACAAGATGGAAAATTACGTGCGTGCAAAATTCCGCATACTTCAAAACCAAACCCCACAAGACGCATTCATCTACTGGCACGATGACCCTGTTATCACCGCACAGTTGCAACAATACACCATTGAAGCTCGACAATATCCATTTGCCGAACACTTTGAAGCACAACCCAACACTGCCGCCTATATCGACAAAACTGATAACTTGGTAGTAGAAACCGGGGGCACTTCATTGTCTATGCCACGCACCGACTTGAGCTTAAACGGGCTTCATAACCTGTACAACTCTATGGCAGCAGCCTTGTCAGCATGTTTGCTAAACATACGTCGCGACGACATACGCCGCTCGCTTAGCGACTTCGAAGGTGTAGAGCATCGTCTTGAGTACGTAACAACAGTTAACGGTGTGCGCTATATAAACGACTCTAAAGCTACTAACGTAAACTCAACATGGTATGCACTTGAGTCTATGACCACGCCGACAGTTCTTATACTTGGCGGTAAAGACAAAGGAAACGACTACAACGAAATTTTACCCCTAGTCAAAGAAAAAGTAAAAGCAATAGTAGCAATGGGACTACACAACGAAAAAATCGTAGACTTCTTCGCCGGTGTTGTTCCCGTCACCTCAACAAATAGCCTCAACGACGCATTGGCAGCAGCACAAGCAGCAGCCAGTGAAGGTGACACAGTGTTGCTCTCTCCGTGTTGCGCAAGTTTCGACTTGTTCAAAAGCTATGAAGACCGCGGTCGCAAATTTAAAGACGCGGTAAAACAACTGAAATAAAACAGAATAAATGACAGCGCTAAATGATGGTGCCAACGGCACAACAAGCACAAAAGATAAACTGCTCGGCGAAATAGAAGCAGTGCGACCCAAACCCCGTAGAGATAAGCAAATATGGGGCATATACATCGCGCTGGTGATTTTTTCGATAATAGAGCTTTATAGCGCCTCAAGCCGCGAGGTTGTTGCGGGAAATATCTTGGGGCCATTGCTGCGCCATGTGGCATTATTGTTTGTGGGATTTATGATAATGATAGGCCTGCAACGTGTGCACTATAAGCATTTCTATCAGTTAGCGTACGTTATTGTGGGGCTCAGCATTGTCGCGACATTGTACACAATGTTCTTCGGAGATGTTATTAACGGAGCACGACGCTCGTTCTCGTTCTTCGGCATCTCGGTGCAACCGTCAGAGCTGCTCAAATTTTCTTCGGCATTGCTGATAGCCAGAATGTTGTGCAACTACATCGTAAACTATCGTCCCGGAAAAGAAATTGAAGACCGTCGGCACGACCGAACGTTAGTGATTTGGGTAGGAATAATAGTGCTCGCCTTTGGCGGTATGCTCATCAACCAAGGTCTTACAAACACCATATTGTTGATGGTGATTTCGCTATCAATGATGTTAATTGGCGGTGTAAGATGGAAAGAATGGTGGTGCGTGGTGCTCGTTTACGGATTAATAGGCGGCGGCTTTATGGCATATAAATATGTGAAACATAAAGGCGATGACCAACAAGTGGAACAAACCACCGCTACCGTTAACCTTCGCCCCGGTGAAGAGCACGAACGCACAGGCACTCGCATAAAACGCGTGCTCGACTTTATGCGCCCTGACAAATACAACGACTCTATAACCAGCGACAACCAACAAGAACAATACTCATATATAGCACAAGCCAACGGAGGCATTTTGGGTGTATTCCCCGGCAACTCTCGCGAGACAGCTCGTTTGCCGCTAGCCTTCTCCGACTATATATATGCCATTGTTATTGAAGACACCGGTTTGGTAGGTGGCATGGTGCTGCTGGCTCTATACTTGTGGCTGCTGGCACGTGCCGGAAGAATTGCGATGAAATGTAAGAAAGCATTTCCCGCCCTGCTGGTGATTGGTATGGCTGTGTTTATAGTATACCAGGCACTCTTCCACATGGCAATTGTGACAGGCTGTATGCCTGTCTCCGGACAACCCCTGCCTTTGATATCGAAAGGCGGCTCATCAGTAATAATAACATCAGTGGCGTTGGGAATGATGCTTAGCGTAAGCCGATTTGCCGAGCGCAAAGGCATCAAACAAGAAGTGCATGACAACATCAGCGCACTCTCAGACAGCGATATGCCTGACAACCCCACACAAATATAAAACGAAAGTAATATGGCAAACAACACAGATAAAAAAGCATTGCGCGTGCTTGTTTCGGGTGGTGGCACCGGTGGTCACATCTTCCCCGCCCTGTCTATAGCTAACGAAGTGCGAAACAGACATAAAGACGCTCAAATTTTATTTGTTGGCGCCGAAGACCGTATGGAGATGGAACGTGTTCCCGCGGCAGGTTATAAGATTATTGGTCTTCCCGTTGCCGGGTTCGACCGCAAACACTTGTTGCGAAACTTCAAGGTCATAGCAAAACTATATAAGAGCTTGCGCATAGCTAAAAAAGTGCTCGCTGAGTTTAAGCCCGACATTTGTGTTGGCGTTGGCGGATATGCCAGCGGCCCTATGCTTAAACAAGCGCAAAAACATGGCATTCCTACTCTCCTGCAAGAGCAAAATTCATACGCCGGAGTCACCAACAGAATGCTCGCACAAGGAGCAAACGTGATATGCACTGCATACGACAACATGGACCAATTCTTCCCGGCATCAAAGATTATCAAAACCGGAAATCCGGTCCGCGCTGACATACTGTCGTGCTCGCTCACACAAGCCGAAGCGAAAAAGACACTCGGCTTTGACCCGGACAAGCAACTGGTGCTCTCTATCGGCGGCAGCCTCGGTGCTCGCACTCTAAACAATGCTATCGGCGCTGCCCTACCACTGTTCAAGGAAAACGACGTGCAAGTGTTGTGGCAAACAGGAAAATATTATGCTGACGAATGTGCACAAACAGCCGCACAATATGACAACGTGCATGCACAAGCTTTCATCAGCGATATGGCAGTTGCATATCGCGCTGCCGACTTAGTTGTTTCGCGTGCCGGAGCCGGCACCATTAGCGAGCTCCAATTGCTCGGTGCTGCCACTATATTGATTCCGTCGCCAAACGTGGCTGAAGACCATCAGCGCAAAAACGCCTTAGCTTTGGTAGAGAAAGACGCTGCCGTGATGATTTTAGATGCCGATGCTGTCACCGAACTTGGCAAAACAACAACCCAACTGTTAGTCGACAGCGAACGCCGCGAAAAAATGAGCAAAAACATCAAAGAAATGGCTCTAAACAACGCTGCTCAGAAAATTGTAGACGAACTTGAAAAGATAGTAAATAACGAACACTAGAATGAAAAATAACATATATTTTGTTGGCGCCGGCGGCATTGGTATGGCTGCTCTTGTGCGCTACTTCTTGAGCCGCGGCTTAAACGTCGCCGGATATGACAGAACCCGCACACACCTCACCGACGCCCTTACAGCCGAAGGCGCAGTAATAAGCTACGACGACTCTATGGACGCCATCCCTGACGCTTTCAGAGACGCAGCAAACACTACCGTTATTTACACCCCGGCTATCCCCGAAACAAACATCCCTCTCAAATATTTCAGAGAGAACGGTTTCGAGCTCATGAAACGCGCCCAAGCATTAGGCATGATCACTCGCAGCAGCAAAGCTATCTGCTTTTCTGGCACACACGGCAAAACCACAACATCGTCAATGGCAGCACACATGTTGCACACGGCGGCAGTGGGCTGCAACGCTTTTCTTGGCGGCATTTTACGTAACTATGACTCAAACTTGCTTTTGAGCGAAACATCGCCATACACTGTTGTTGAGGCTGACGAATACGACCGCTCATTCCACCAGCTCTCGCCGTACATCACCGTCGTTACAGCAACCGATCCTGACCACTTGGACATCTACGGCACCGAAGAAGCTTATCTCGAAAGCTTTGCTCATTTCACAGAGCTTATCAGCAACGACGGCACTTTGATTGTTCACACCGGACTAAAGCTGAAACCACGTCCTCAAGCCGGAGTGAAAGTCTACAGCTACTCTCGCGATGAAGGCGACTTTCACGCTCAAAACATACGCCGCGGCAACGGCACCATTGTCTTTGACTTTGTTGCTTTTGACGGACACATTATCAAAGACATCGAACTTGGTGTTCCCGTAGAAATAAACATCGAAAATGCCGTAGCAGCAATAGCTGCTTGCTATGTTACCGGACAAATCGACGATGAGAGTGTGCGCACCGCCATGGCTTCATTCAAAGGCGCAGAACGTCGTTTTCAGTTCTGGCTAAAAGAACCGCTCCCCGGAGGCCACGTTATCATTGACGACTATGCGCACCACCCCGACGAGGTGCGTCAAAGCATTGCCTCAGTAAAAGCTCTATATCCGGGCAAAAAACTAGCCGTAGCATTTCAACCACACCTCTACACTCGCACTCGCGACTTCGCACCCCAATTTGCAGAAGCCCTCTCGGCTGCTGACGTCTTAGTGCTTTGCAACATCTATCCGGCACGCGAATTGCCAATAGAAGGCGTTACATCAAAAATTATATTCGATGATGTAAAAACGAAAGAAAAAATGATGATTTGCAAAGAAAACTTGGTCGAAACAATAAAAAATATTAACTTTGACATTCTATTAACACTCGGCGCCGGCGATATTAACAATTATCTGCCCCAGCTCGTGGAAATAGTAAAAAGTAAAGCATAAAAATGAGCCGTCAAACTATCATATACTGCGTTTCAACATTGGTGTTACTTGCTTACATCATTGTTGCCGTGTCGTTTACCTGCGCCGGTGAACGCGCCGACACTTTTTGCGGCTTGCAGATATGCATCGACGACACTACAGGCAATGGTTTTATCACTTCGTCTGACATAGATTTAGAGTTGGGCGACTTGAGTAAAACCATAAAAACAACTAAACACAACAAACTCAACACATTGGCTCTTGAGAACAAATTGAGACACCTCGACAAAATCGAAGATGCTCACTGCGTGATCTTAAACAATGGCATTTTGCAAATTGATGTTGTGCCTATGCAACCTGTAGCTCGTGTGTTTGATGGCTTCAATTCTTACTACATCAACAATCGCGGCAAACGCATCAAAGCCGATGCCCGCTATCAAGTTGATGTGCCTATTGTGTCAGGGCACTTTGCCAGCGGCGAGGATGTTGCCGAGCTGCTGCCAATGTTCGACTTTATACGTCGTAACCCTGAATATGACGCTTTGGTAACCGAAGTTACCAAAAACAGCCGCGGCGACATTATTGTCGTGCCTTCGGTGGTGGGCCACGTTATCAACATTGGCGACACCACTATGATTGCCGACAAATTTAGCCGTCTACGAAAGTTCTATCACGAAGTGATGAAAGTCAAAGGATGGAACTATTACGACACCCTCTCAGTGAAGTGGCGCGGCCGCATCGTTGCAACACGCCGCACCAAAAAAGTCATCGACGACCGTCCCCTCACAGAGCTCGACGGCATTGTTGACGAAGTGCTCGACAACGGCACTATGCTGACTACTACTGACCCCGCTCCTCAACAACCCTCTACCTCAACAACTCCCAACACGTGACCTTAAAAATTTCACACATAGCATCATTCCTTTAACACCTCCACAAACGATTTTCCAATGAAACCAAACTATGTGATATCACTCGAGATTGGCAGCTCTTCAACTAAAATTGGTGCTGCCTCATTTGACGCCGAACTTGGCGCAGATGCTCCTGTGACAATGATAGCCATCGAAGAAGAGTCTTTGACTAACTGCGTGCGTTATGGTCGCATTCAAAACGTTGAAGACGTCACTCGACATACAATGTTAGCCCTCGACCGCCTCGGGGGACGCGCAGGCGTGTATCCACGCAACATCACCGGCGTTTACACCGCCATTGGCGGACGCTCGCTTGCCTCGTGCAAAGCCTCTTCGCAGATGAATCTCGGCGAAGAAAGCGAAATCACTCAAGACCTCATTGAGCAACTCAAAAACGACGCTTTGCTACAAGTGCCTCAAGGGCGCATAGCTCTCGACATCATACCGCGTAGCTATACCGTCGACGAAGTGGTTACTCAACGTCCCGTGGGCTCGTTTGGCTCACGTCTCAAAGCCGAATTTACTATCGTTTATTGCGACCCACTAAACGAACGAAATATAGAGCGTGTGCTCGTCGACAACATCAACCTAGACATTTGCGGTTATGTGGTGCGTCCGTTAGCTATTGCCAAACTTTCGCTCACCGACGAAGACACCAAACCCGGATGTATGCTCGTAGACTTTGGTGCCGAAACCACCACGGTTTCCATCTACAAAGACGGCAGCCTGCAATATTTGGCAACCATACCTCTCGGCTCACACAACATCACTCGCGATTTGGCCTCAGGCCTTGGCGTTATCGAAGAGCAAGCCGAACAAATAAAGATTCGCCTCGGCAACGCTTATTCTGACAACGCGCCTCTAACATCCGAACAAATAGAAATTGACAATATAGTACAAGCTCGCGTTACAGAAATCATAGCAAACATACTTGCACACATCAACTTTGCCAACTTCACCACTGCCGACCTTTGCTCAGGCATCATCATCACCGGCCGTGGCGCAAAACTCAAAAACTTTTGCAACCTATTGCAATTGCGCAGCCGCTTGCAAGTGCGCGTAGCTGCAATACCGTCAACTATTCAAGTTTCAGACCCCGCAATCAACATCAACGACAACATTGATGTTATTGCCGTGGCTTACGAAGCAAAAAAACGTAGTTTCAACGAAAACGCCGTGCCTTGCGTGATTGAGCTAACCCCAACTCATACCCCCGAGCCCGAACAGGTGTCTACCCCCGAGCCCGAGCCCGAAGTTGAGGAGCCGCAAGACGAGCCGCAACCTATTTCAAGCATATACGCTTATCCCGGTGGCTCTTTCGGCAACTACACTATCGACACGCCCGAAGAACAAACCACTCCGGCGGTTGATATTGCCGAACTCGAAGGTAACGAACCCGACAACAAAAACGACGCTCCTGACGACGAAAGCCGGGTTGACGACGATGACACTGTGCTCCTTGACGACGACGAAGAAGGTCGCCTAAAAGACAAACGCGCAAAAAAAGCAAAGAAACTGCAAGAAAACGCTCGTCGCGAAGAAGAAAAGAAAAAGAAAAAAGAAGAAGAACGCCTTACAAAGCCATCGTTATTGGGGCGTATCCGTAATCAAATTAATAAGCTCATCGAATCGGAAGGCGATGGCATTGACCTTGACGATTAATCAAATAGTAAAAAACATAATCAAAATAACATCTAAATTCGAAAATCCATCAGTATGACACCCGAAGATATAACCTCTACACACGAATTTGGCGACGGCATTAGCGCGCCAGCTCAACGCATCAAAGTAATCGGCGTTGGTGGCGGTGGTAACAACGCTGTTAACCACATGTTCAATCAAGGCATCAAAGACGTTTCTTTTGTATTGATTAATACAGACCAACAAGCCTTAGACCAATCTGCTATCCCCACACGTATTGTTATCGGCCCCGGTCGTGGTGCCGGAGGTAAACCTGAACGCGCTAAACAATTCGCTGAAGAAAACTCAGAGAAAATTGCCGATCTCTTCGACGACGATACAGACATGGTATTTATCACCGCCGGTATGGGTGGAGGCACCGGCACCGGTGCCGCTCCGGTTGTGGCTCGCATAGCTAAAGACCTTGGCATCCTCACTGTCGGCATCGTTACCATTCCCTTCTTCTTCGAAGGAAAACGTAAAGTGCTAAAAGCTTTGGAAGGTGCTAAAGAAATGAGCAAAAACGTTGACGCTCTGTTGATGATTAACAACGAACGTTTGACTGAAATATATAAAGACCTCGACATTTTCAACGCATTCGCTAAAGCCGATGATACGCTGTTGACAGCAGCTCAAGGCATCACCGAAATCATTACCATACCCGGTGTTGTAAACCGCGACTTCAACGACGTTGACACCACTCTGCGCGAAGGCGGCACAGCCATCATTTCTTCAGGTTACGGCGAAGGCGAAAACCGCGTGCAAAAAGCCATTCAAGACGCTTTGCACTCTCCGCTCTTGAAAAATACCGACATCTTCGGCTCTAAGAAGTTGCTTATGGTATTGTATGTTAGCGACGATCCTCAATATCCGTTCGAAATGAGCGAAGCAGGTCAACTCACCGACTTCGTTAACAACATCGACTCTGACGTTGAAGTCATGTGGGGTCTATATCGCATTCCAGGTCTCGAGAACAAAGTGAAAATCACTATCCTTGCTTCAGGTTTCGACGTTACTGTCGACGACAAGGCTATCGTAGACCCCGAAAAAGTGAAACGCGACGCTCTCGACAAGCAAATCATTGCCGAACAATACGGCGACAAGGCTGCCGACACACTCAACAGCCGTCCTGCCGGCACTCGCGCTCGCATATTGCAACCTAACGAACTCGACAGCGACGAAGCTATTAGCGAAGCCGAAAAAACAGCGTTCACACGCAATCGTCCTTCAGTGTCTTCGTCTTTCGCTGCTCGCAACCCTAACCTTGGCGGCGGCAACACCGATGGTGCTACCAATCGTCAACCCGCTAACAACAAAACGTCGGGCACAGATATCTCTTTCGACGACCTTCTCGGATAATTCTTTTAATCGCATAGTAGGCGCACCTCACACGTGCGCCTACATCAATCTCTAACCTCTATGAGCGATCAACAAATTGATTTAAAAAATATCGACCCTCAAACTCGCTGGACTGATATAGAACTGCTGCCGGCTTGGGACGAAGAATATTACGACGTATATCAAGCTAAAAAGTTTGGTAAGTGGGTAATGCTGAAAACTCTCAAACCTCAATATCGCGACGACCAAAAGTATAAAGCGATGATTGAAAAAGAGTTTGACGTGCGCTATAACCTGTCGCACCCAAACATCGTAATGATTAACGATTTTGAAGATGTGCCAGGTTTGGGTCGTTGCATCATCACCGACGATGTCTACGGCGACTCTCTGCGCAAACTCCTTGACGAGAACAAACTCTCTGACAAACACTACGAGCAACTCATCACTCGTTTGCCTATGGCTATGGAGTACATACAACAAAATCACATTGCACACCACCCCATTCGCCCCGAAACTATCATCTTCACCGAAGATATCGGCAACTTAAAACTCATAGATGTTGGCTTTGACCAAAAGCGCTCGCTTAGTCACGAAGATACCTCTGACGACATCGTAAACTTTGGCAAAATCATGCTCGAAGTGCTCGAAAAAACAGGCAGACACGATGCCAACACACACCGCATTGCCGAACGTGCACGCCGCAACGACTTCACCGACGTTCAAGCCCTGCAAATGGCGCTTTCAGGTCGCTCAAATCAAAAACTCTATATAATAATAATCACCATCCTCGCTATCCTTACTATTGTCTTGGCGTGGATGACTGCTAACGCTGCTTAAGTTAACTATAAATGACAACTGAACATAACAATATTGAAGTAAAACCTATACGCCCGGTTAGAAGCGATCTACGCAAATATGTGCAATTTGGCATTGACCTTTATAAAGGCAATGACTGCTTTGTACCTCCTTTGGTGTGGGACGCCATAAACACTTTAATGCCCGGCAAAAATCCATCGCTTGAACACTGCTCTTCGCAATCGTTCTTGGCTTACAAAGATGGCAAAATTGTTGGTCGCATTACCGGAATTATCAACCATAGCGCTAACGAAAAATACAACGAAAAAACGCTGCGTTTCGGTTTTATGGACTTTATTGACGACAATTCGGTTGTCGATGCTCTCTTTGATGCCGTTACCGCTTGGGGCAAAAAACAAGGCATGGCTAAAATTGTTGGTCCCATGGGCTTTAACGACCTCGACCAAGAAGGCATGCTCATTGACGGATTTAACGAAATGGGCACTATGGCTACTATCTACAACTATCCCTACTATCAAAAGCACATGGAACGCTTGCATTTTGAGAAGGAAGTTGACTGGATAGAATTTCGTATGACCGTGCCCGACAAAGTGCCCGACAAAATTGCTCGCATTGCCGATATTGTGACTCGCAAATTCGATTTGCACATTGTTGAGCTCACCGACCGCAAAAAGGTTAAAGCTCAATACGGTCAACCCCTGTTTAACCTCATCAACAATTGCTATAAAGATCTTTTCGGTTATGTTGAGCTCACGCCTAGCGAAATTGACTACTATGTTGATATGTATCTTGGCTTGCTACGCCTCGATGACGTTTGCGTGATTGCCGACAGCAATGACAATATTGTTGGCGTTGGCATCTCTATGCCCTCGCTCTCTAAAGCCTTGCGCAGCTGCAACGGCAAGCTTTTCCCTTTTGGCTGGTACAACTTGCTCAGAGCAATAAAAGGTAATAGCGATGTTGTCGACTTGTTGCTCGTGGCTATTGCTCCCGAATATCAAGGCAAAGGTGTCAATGCTTTGCTATTTAACCATCTTATTCCCGCTTACATTAAACACGGTTATAAATTTGCCGAAAGCAATGTTGAGCTTGAAGGCAACGAAAATGTGCAAAAACAGTGGGAATATTTCGAACGTCGTCAACACCGACGTCGCCGCGCGTGGACAAAAAAGATTTAAACCAAACTATAATAACTATGAAACATTATATCAACATATCACTATCAGCGGCAGCCTTGCTACTATGCGTCAGCGCTGCTCATGCTGATATCCCTGCCGGATACTACTCTAGCTTGGAGGGTAAAAGTGACGCTGCTCTTAAAACCGCAGTTCACAAAATCACTATAAACTTCGTTCACCCCGAAAGCGCTTCAAGCTACAAAACATACTATAACGGTTTGCCCCAAAAATTTATGCAAACCGACGTCTATCCCAACTCTAATCGTTGGTGGGATATGTATTCTGACAGCCCACTATACACTTCTTCGTTCTCGGGCCTTAACCGCGAGCACTCTTTCCCGAAAAGTTGGTGGGGTGGTGATACTGATATACCCGCATATATCGACCTCAATCACTTATACCCGTCTGAAGCTGCTGCCAACATGGCTAAAAGCAACTATCCGCTGGGCACCGTAAACAAAAGCTACACCATAAAATTTGAAAACGGTGTCTCTACTGTTGGCTATCCCGTAAACGGACAAGGCGGCGGTGCAGGTTTCGTTTTTGAGCCTGCCGATGAGTATAAAGGCGACTTCGCTCGCACTTATTTCTACATGGCTACCACGTACCAAGACTTAAATTGGAAGTACTCTTACATGGTGTCGACAAACACCTATCCAACTTTAACACCGTGGGCTGTAACTTTGCTGCTACAATGGAGCAGACAAGACCCTGTGAGCGAAAAAGAAGTAAATCGCAACGAAGCTGTCTATAAAATTCAAAATAATAGAAACCCGTTTATCGACTTCCCCGATTTGGCAGAATACATTTGGGGCGACAAAAAAGGCTCTACATTCAGCCTAAGCAACAGTTCGTCTGGTAGCACCACCACAGGCACTGCAAACCTAATCACTCCGGTGCAAGATATGTCGCTCGATTTTGGTGACATAGCTATCGGACAAAGCACCACTGCCAAATTATTCTTCCATGGTGAATACCTTACCGGACCCGTAAAAGTTTCTATTTACAAAGGCGATAAAGCAATGTTCAACATTAGCGGCGAATCGTCTGCTACCATCGAAGCCTCTTACATCAATAGCGAAGATGGATATTATTTGCCAATTACATACACCCCCACTGAAGAAGGCTCACACGTTGCTCGCATTCTCCTTACAGGCAGCGGCATTACCGGCTCTAGAGGCATAGAGTTAAGCGGCAATTGCGAACCTATACCTACGCTTAGTGCTCCTACTGCTACTAATGCAACAGACATCAGCAGCACCGGATACACAGCAAACTGGACTTCGCCCGATGATGAGGTGGTTGACTACTACGTTGTCACTCGCACCATGTACAAAGACGCTAACGCAACCAGCGAAGAGCTCGTTGCCGAAACAAATATGCTTGAAATCGACAACTTTGACTTGTACGACAGCGAAGCCTACTCTGTGCAATCGGTTCGCTTGGGCTATCGCAGCGCAATGTCTAACACAATATATGTGTCGCACGATGCCGGAGTTAGCGGCGTTGCCGTTGACACTCCTTTCGCTATCTTAAATTTGGACGGTGCTTTCCGCTTCATCTGCAACACTCCTCATACCGGTGTGAAAATTTACGACACTACCGGTCGTTGCATTAAAGAACTTGACGAAGTAGAAAATAATACCGACATCGAAATGCCGCGTGGCGTATACATTATCACTACCGATCAATGCCACCGCCCCGTTAAGGCTATTGTTCGTTAACTAAATTATGAAAGTTACTGAAAACACTCTCAATAAACGTCTCGATGCCCTCGAGCTCCCCGATGTATCAGCTACTGTGATTGATAGAATCAGGTATCTCATCACTCTGATGCGCAAAACTCAGGCACAATTCGGCGAGCTCATTGACATCGATCCGTCTAATATGTCTAAACTTATGTCGGGTCGCATTCGCGTTACTGACAGAATTATAAATCGCATTGTCGTAAACCTTGGTGTGTCTAAAGATTGGCTCACCGAGGGTAACGATGTGCCTTTCCCGCGCGAAACTTCGCACGAGCTCACAACGGTTGAAGATAACGGTACGCGTATTAACGTTGAGTCGGCTATCGGCGCTCCCGTTTACGACATCGACGTCACTGCCGGATGCCAAGAGCTTAGCCGCATGTTCACTGTTGACCGCATTCTCGGACACTTGAATATGCCGTCTATAAACCCCGAGCATCCTCTCGTGCGCGTATCGGGCAACTCTATGGCACCCGAAATTTGCAATGGCAGTTACGTGCAAATTAGACCCATCTCCGACCTATCACCTATCTTCTGGGGCAGCACCTACGTGGTGGTTATGGAAGACTATCGCATGGTGAAAATACTTCGCCGTCATGCCGACCGCAATAAAGTGATTTTGCACAGCATAAACCCCGACTACGACGACATGGAGATTGACCGCCTGGACATTAAAAAACTATATCTGGTTGAAGCTATTTTCAACTACGAAATTATATCTTAACTTATTCAATTCTTACTTAATCATGAAAAAGAAACTTGTTGTATCAACCGGCGCCGGCATGAGTGCCGAAAGTGGCATCAAAACTTTTCGTGATGCCGATGGCTTGTGGGAAAACTATCCCGTCATGGATGTCGCTTCTGCTGACGGTTTTGCTCGCAATCCGCAACTTATTCACCAATTCTACAATGAGCGCCGTCATCAGCTTGTCAACGCTGTGCCAAATGACGGACACAAAGCTCTTGTTGACCTCGAAAACGACTTCGACGTGCACATCATCACTCAAAACGTTGACGACTTGCACGAACGCGCCGGCTCTAAAAATGTGCTCCACCTACACGGCGAACTAATGAAAGTGCGCGCTCTCGACAATGAAAACCTCCTGTTCAACATCCCCGAAGATAACAACGGTAGCTTAGATACAACTCCAGAAACACGCATAAACGGCCACTTGGTGCGCCCGCACATTGTTTTCTTCCAAGAAGCTGTGCCTAATTTAGAGCCCGCTATTGATTTGGTTGAAGAGGCTGACATTTTCGTCGTCATCGGCACCAGTCTGGTTGTTTATCCGGCTGCCGGGCTACTCTCTTACACCCGCCGCGGCATACCTATGTATTACATTGATCCTAATCCGGCTGCTGTGCCTTCTTACATCAATGTCATTAAAACAGGTGCCTCTGAGGGCGTAAAAATTCTTTCTCAACTATTAAAAAACTTATAATTCAAACTAAAATATTTTGGAAACCGACCCTTTGCCTATTTTTCAAATTGTAATTCTGGCTATTTCCGTTTTAGCGCTTTTAGCCTCAGGTTTTATCTCCGGCAGTGAAATTGCTTTTTTCTCGCTCTCACAAGCACAACGAGATAATCTCGAAGAAACACCACGAGGACAACTGGCACTAAAACTTCTGGCAAAGCCCGAACAACTTTTGGCAACTATTCTCATTGCCAACAACCTGGTCAATGTTACCATTGTTGTGCTCACTAACTATGCCCTTGGCCCGGTCTTTGCAAACATGAACGCTGTGCTTAGCTTCATCTTGCAATCTATTTTACTTACTTTCTTAATTTTGCTTTTTGGAGAAATATTACCTAAACTTATTGCTAACAACTATCCGCAAGGTTGGGTTAAATTTGCTACCCCGGGCGTCTACGCTTTGATGACCTTACTTTCTCCGCTCTCAAAACTTTTAGTAAGCTCTACGTCTATTGTGCATCGCGTTGTTACTAAACAAACTCACAACATTAGCACCGACGAACTTAGCCATGCACTCGAAATAACCGATGTAAAAGCTTCTGATGACAAAGAAATGCTCGAAGGCATACTTAAATTTGGCGATACTACCGCCTCTGAGATTATGACTCCGCGCATAGACATCACTGACATACCTATGAGCGCTTCGTTTGCTGAAGTAATGCAAATTGTTATTAGCAGCGGATATTCTCGCATTCCGGTCTACGACGGCAACGAAGACAACATCCGCGGCATCTTGTTTTCGCGCGATTTGCTACCCCATATCGGCGGAAACGACGATTTCGACTGGCACACTCTGCTGCGCGAGCCTTATTTCGTGCCCGAATCGCGCATGATTGACGATTTGCTCGAAGATTTTCGCCGTCGCCATCAACACTTAGCTATCGTCGTTGACGAATTTGGCGGCACTCAAGGCATTGTGACTATGGAAGATGTGCTCGAAGAAATTGTTGGCGACATAAACGATGAGTATGACGACGAAGACAAAACTTATAAGCGTCTACCCGACAACACTTACGTTTTCGAAGGCAAAACTTTGCTCACAGATTTCTTCCGCGTCACCGAACTCAACGAGGACGATTATGCTGCCGTTGCCGAAGATGCCGAAACTCTTGCCGGTATGCTCCTAGCCATTAAAGGCGATTTTCCGAAAGACAAAGAGCCTTTGGTGTACGGTAAATGCCGTTTCCTTGTGCTAGACGTTGCCGACCACCGCATCACTTCCGTACGCGTTAAAATCATGCCTGATGTGCAAACCGAGTAATTTGTTATACGCCCTGTTAGTGTTTCTTTTCGCGTGCACTAACTCCGATAAAACCCCGGTGCCTAAACAGCACGCCTATCCGCGCATGCTGGAGCTGTCTAAGGAATACTCTAATACAACCCAAGTGCCCTTAGTCAGCTTCGACATTAACAACGATGCCCGTTTAATAAGCAAAGAAAACGGCTGCGACATTGTCTACGATAAGCTCAATGCTACCGTCTATATTTCTGTCATCAACGGCTTAAATACGCCCGAAAAGTTCAACCAAACGTGGTCGAACAGGGTGCAACGCATCGACAGAAATCTCGGCGGAATCACAAAAAATACAACTCAAGTAAACAACAATGGCTTTGAAGGTGTTGTAATAGTATCTCAGTCCGTTTGTCAAACACCGGTTCAGATGCTCGCAGCCGATACTAACACTGGGATCATAGTGTCGGCAACGGCATTTATGCATAACAACATACCAATAAACACATACGACTCTATAGCCCCATATTACAACGCTATAGCTGCCGACATAACACACCTCGCTCAATCACTTAAATGCAAGTAATCAACATCAACGACGTTTATATTCTCGTCAAAGAAATAAACAAGGTATCATCGTCTCGTCGCTCTAACGAACGTATGGCTATAACCGAACTTTTGGGTGAAGCTATTCCCGGTGCTCGTTTAGGACATCACCTCAACGGAGCCCCTTTTGTGCACGATCATCCTAACATAAACATCTCTGTGGCTCACTCGCAATCGCACGCTGCTATCGCTATTGCCGAATTCCCTATTGGCATTGACGTTGAAGCCCCACGCCAACAACTCGAACGTGTGGCTCAACGGTTTTTGTCAAGACTCGAATTTGAAGATTTTAACCGCATGGCTGATGGTTTACTTAAAGCCTGGACCGCTAAAGAAGCCGTCTTCAAATGCGCTGGCTTTGAAAACGTCGATTTCATTGAAGAACTTCACATTTCCGCTACCGGCACAGCCAAACTTCGCGACAAATCGTTCACTTTGCATTGGCTCAACCTTGGCGGACAAATGCTCTGCCTAGCTTTATAATTTTGTTGGTACCATAATTTTAGTCTAAAAGGACACAATTTAAATGCAAATTGTGTCTTTTTTCATACAAAATGCCCGAAAAATTTGCAAAACTGAATAAAAGTTTGTTATTTTGCGGCCATCATCACTTCTAAACTTTGATTATTACTATATAGCTATCGACATTCTTATTTGTCTTGTTTATCAAACTATTATAGTATTAATACATTAAAAACTAAAAACTATGAGAAGAAAAACTACTCAAGTGATGATGTTATCGTTGTTGCTTACCGGAGCAGCAACCGTGTTTGGTGGCTATGCGTATGCCTCCGACGACGATGACGACGAAACTACTACCGTGGATTATCGTCCTTACAAGCCCTCTAACATTTCTTATAGCCTTGGCGATCAAAATGACGATGGCTCTGCTACGGTTACTCTCACTTTCACTACTCCAAGTCAATCTTACGACACTTATGATGGTGCGCTTGACAAGGATAAGTATCCTCTTACCGAAATCACTAAAATTGTTGTTGCCGAACGCGAAGCTGACGAATGGGGTTTCGATTATGTTTACACCACTGTTGCCGAAGTTACCGAAGGTATCAAAATCGGCGAAGAGATGTCTATCGAGCTTGCTAACCAAGCTGAAGGTAAACACACTTACT
>CAZJEA010000004.1:34028-43148 GCA_964544895.1 uncultured Bacteroides sp.
ATGGCTCTGCTCAACACTTGTGGACAAAAGAAACCACTACCTCTTATTTGAGCATCTCCACTTACATTAGCAACACTTCTACCGGTGTAACTACTAACAAAGTCACAAACAGTTACGACAACGATAACGGTGCTGTTTACATTAGCCAAAACGGTCGCTACTTCGACTATTACGATGAAGGCGAAGAAGATGTTGAAGGTACTGCTACCTACACTTCTGCAAGCATCTCTCTTAAAGACGCTAAACGCCCCGCATTGTCTTTCTATCAATACATCGCTCCGTCTGCTAAGAACGTATTGAAAGGTGCTGTTTCTGTTGAACAAGGCGGAGTTACTACCGTGCTCAAAGAATACACTTACACTGACGGCACAGAAGGTTGGCGCGCTGAATCTATTGACTTAAGCAAATTTATCGGCGATGACATCAAACTTATATTTAGCGGCTCTGCCCTCAGCAGTGCTTATGGCTTCACTGCTTTCGATGTTATCGCGATTGAAGAGTCTAACGACTACGACCTCGTACTCAACTCATTTAATGTTCCATCTAGCCTCAATGCAGGCGACGAATACACTGCAAGCATTGATGTTTACAACAAAGGCGTGAAAGAAGCTGAAAACTTCACCGTAGAACTCCTTGTTAACGGCACTCTTCTCAAATCAGAAAAAGTTGAATCGCTTGCTCCCGGTGCTTCTCAAACTGTTAACTTCACTGCTACTGCTACAAACGACTATGGCACTTCTGCTAAATTTGAAGCTAACATCAACTTCGAAAGCGACGAAGTTACTGACAACAACTCTGCTTCTGCTACTGCCAAAATCAAAACTGCCGCTGCTCCTGCCGTTACAAAACTGACAGGCTCTAAATCAGGCAACAATGTTACTCTAAACTGGGATGAACCCGACTACATTCTCCCAGCAAGCCAAAATATTACTGAAAGCTTCGAAGACTACGCTAACGCTGCTACTTCTTTTGGTAGCTGGACAATGAGCGCATCTCACTCTTACGGCCCAAGCTTAAGCGACTGGGACATCGACGAAGAGGATTTTGCTAGTAGTGCTACTTTCACCGTTCTTGATAGCGAAACTCTTGACGCTTCTGACACTTGGTACGGCCACGCTACTACCGGCACACACTACCTAATGAATACAGGTAGCTACTATGGCACTCGCACTGACTGGTTGATCTCTCCGGTGCTCAGCGGCGCTGCTCAAACAGTTACATTTAACATCGCTTCTCGCCATACTGTTGTAGGTTATTGGTCTGAAACAGAATCTCCTGACCACGTTAAAGTTTACTACTCTACAACTACTAACGATAAAAACGACTTCAAAACCACTGTTGTTAACACCGACATCACTTCTGTTTTGAAGAATGGTGACGACTTCCAAACTATCTCTGCAGAGCTTCCCGAAGGCGCTAAATATTTTGCTATTGTAATCTCTAATTCAGATGATGAAGACGGCGAATCTATCGTATTCATCGACGACATCCAATTTGAACAAGGCACTGACGGCATTCAAGCCGAACTCATTGGATACGACGTTTACGATGGCGATGTGAAACTCAATGACCAAGTTATCACTGAGAAAACTTACTCGCTAACTGAAACTTCAAGCGAAGATCACGTTTACACTGTTGTTGCCGTTTACAATGTTGGTGAATCTGAAAAATCTAACGCAGCTAAGTTCACAAGCGGTGTGAACAGTGTTGAAACTTCAGCTACTGCTACCGTAGTTGCCGGCGTTGGCGAAATTCACATCAACGCTGCTGCAGCTCAAGTGTTCGATTTAGCAGGCCGCTTGGTTGCTAACGTTAGAGGCGAATCTGTTGTAAGTGTTGCTAATGGCACATACATCGTGCGCGCTGACAATGCTACTTTCAAAGTGCTCGTTAAATAATCCATCTTTATAATTTAAAACAATCTTGCGTGAGACTTCTTCTCATGCAAGGTTGTTTTTTCACTCAATCGTTCCTAAAATTATATGAAGAAACTTAACCTACTCGCTGCAGCATTTTTATGTGCTACAACAGCTATTGCAGGCAACAATGTGCATTTTCAAGTTAGCACTTTTGCCAACAGCAATAACAAGGCTATCTTTGAGTCTTTAAACGAAAGTGGTATCAACACCGGCAAAATTCGCCCTGTTGACCCTGCTATGGCTAAAGAGCTTAAACTTTTAAGTGAAAAACATAAGCAAGCTCCTAAAGAGCAACCTAAAAAAATCGATAAAATTGCTTATGCTCTCCTTGATGCTCGCATTAAAGACCCATTCCTTTCTTTTGTTGGTCTCCCTATTGCTGAAATTTTAGATGCCGACCTTTATCAAGATCGCACTGACGAAACACACTTCATGCTCGACAGCCCACTAAAATATAGTGTTTATAACAGCTCTGGCATTTCTCTTGTCACTGACAATAATCCTAAATTTTTCAAAGCATCTTCAAATGCTATGGAAATTTTTGCCTCTGACGAGAACAGAGTTTATGCTTATCCTACGGTTGTTGCAACTATTAATTCAAAATATCAAAGCTATTTTGGTGGTGGCTCTGAAGTGAAGTTTGTTAACATTGCCGGTTATTACAAACAAAATGGTGAAAGCGTAAGAGATCGCTCTTACTTCGGTAAAATGGACGACAACGTTATCACATTCCCCGCCGGCTCTATGTTCTTGTTCATCGACGATGAGCCCGTTGGCGTTTACGCTGAAGACTACTCTATTGCTCTGCCCGGCGGCAAAATTTATGCCACAGGCGTTTACTCTCAAGGTACTACTTACACTACTAAAGAAGACGAAAATCTAACTGTCTATTTCTATATTGACGGCGACGTCGAAAAAGCTGATGTATGTGTATTACCTATATACTGCGAGCCCACAGAACAATACTATAAATTAGCTCCTGATTATTCTATTGAAGAAATTACAGAAGACAGTGGCATGTATTTCCCTGCTTACTCTTTCGTAGAAAGCATTATGGGGCAAATTACTGATGATATAGTCACACACCTTCCATACTCTATCATGCTTGTGGCTATCGACTCTGACGGCAACTACATCGAAAAGAGTGGTAGTGTTTTACAGTGCTTCCACCAACCCGACGAATCTGCTTATTACAAATCAATCGGTAAAGGCGTATTCACTGACGACATCGTAGCTGGTTTTTACGGCCTTAACGAGAACCCCAGCGCAGAGGTTGAAATTGAAGAAAGCATATACGATCCCGGTTACATTCGCGTTGTTAACCCTATTGCTAACATCTACTCTTCTTATTTGGACGGTACAACCGATCACTACCTTTACATGAATGTTTACAACCAAGACGGTTATCCTATCGTTATTGAAACTTCTGCTTTCGGACTAAATATAAGCGGAACTCCCGGTTTTGTTTCTTCTAAATCTTATTCTTACATGACCTCCTCTTCTGAAGGTGAAGATGATGAAGATGATGAAGACACTGAAGACATTTTAGCTACCTTAGATGCTGACACTAACACCATCACATTCCCCAAAAATTCACTCTTATTCGCTGATCCCGGCACCATGCGCGGAGCTTGGAATGAGACTAACTTAAGCGGCAAATTTTCTCTTAAATTGCCTGATGGATATGTTGCCGGTGTTAAAGACATCATCAACGATAATGCTAACAATCTACCTGTCGAATATTACAATTTACAAGGCATAAAAATTGCTAATCCGATCGCCGGTCAACTTGTTATTCGCAAACAAGGTACTAACACAAGCAAAATTATTGTAAAGTAATTATCCATAATTTTTTTATCTAAATAATGATGGCAGCGTGTAAGAAAAAACACGCTGCCATCATATTTTTTTTCGCCTCAATATTTTTAATCTAATATTCGTTTTACTACATAAGCCAACAATACAGCTGCCAATGCTACTACTGTAAACGATATATACGGTGCATAAGTGCTTATGCCAAAAAATACCGACAATTGCAACAACGGATAGTGAAACAAATAAATATTGTATGACAAATTATTTTTATGCCTGAGTATTTTTATATCTTTCGGATAGAGCGACATTGCCATTATTACCGACGTGATTGATATGGGATGTATCACCACTTGCAAATAGTAGTTTATATGGCCAATAGCATATAACACCAATCCTAAAAAGAAAAACTTCTTGATATGCTTTTTGAAAAAATCAAGATAAAAATAAAGCAGTAATCCGATATAAAAATAGCACATCTGACCGCAAAATTGTCTGCCTAAAATGTCGTATATTTCTTTTCCTGTTACGTCGAAAAGGTAGACAAATACAAGTCTGTATATTATAGATAATACTATAATTGCCGCGGCTACTATCTTCTTATTTAGCTTAAATTTATTGCAAAACCATGCAAATATTGGTATCGAAAAACACAATATCCACTCTACTTTCATTGTCCACAATGCCCCGTTTAC
The DNA here is from genome assembly GCA_964544895.1 of uncultured Bacteroides sp. Lineage (GTDB taxonomy): Bacteria > Bacteroidota > Bacteroidia > Bacteroidales > Muribaculaceae > CAG-873. The sequence goes on from CAZJEA010000004.1 coordinate 38,455, forward strand.
TGCCGATATGTAATAATTATCGCCTTCAAAAACTCCGGGCAACGAGGGCTCAAACCAGTTCACAAAACACGCATTGTACACTATGTATTTATACAACTGCGAGCTGCTAAAATATTCTTTAAAACTAAGCGTCGATATTAAAGATAATAATAGAGCACACGCAATAACAATAAATAAGTATGGTGGTATAATTTTTTTTGCTCTGTTTTTCATGTAGGCGAGCGTGCCTCTTTTTTGCCAACTTGGATATATCAAAAATCCACTCATGGCAAAAAATCCTCCTATTCTGTCAAACGCAGTGATAGGATAATATAAATCATGGCTACATAGTATATTATAGTGTGCTATAAAAACGCCAAATGCTAAGAAATAGCGCACTATATACATGTTATAATACTTTTCTCTCATCTTTATATTAAAACCCCAAGTTAAGCACCTATGAGTGCTTTTACTTGGGGATTATAACGTGTGGTAGTATTTTACTTAACTACGATATTTACTATCTTGTTAGGCACTACTATAATCTTAACTATTGTCTTGCCTTCCAACCATTTTGCTGCCGACTCATGTGCTAATGCCATTTTCTCAACTTCCGATTTGTCGGTGCCGTTTGCCACTTGCATGTTGAAACGTGCTTTTCCGTTGAATGAAACTGCATAGTTAACTGTGTCTTCAACAAGATATTTTTCGTTGAATGAAGGCCATTTTGCATCGCATATTGTGCTGCTATTACCGATTGCTGTGTGCCACAATTCTTCTGATACGTGCGGTGCAAATGGTGCCAATACTACGAGAAGATCTGATAGCACTGCGCGCGAATTGCACTTTTGCGAGGTGAGCTCATTTACACATATCATAAATGCAGCTATTGATGTGTTGTATGAGAATGTCTCAATATCTCCGGTAACTTTCTTGATGAGCTTGTGTAGCGATTTGAGATTTTCGGCACTTGGCTCCGCATCAGTAACCAAACATTTGTCGTCTTTATAATATAGCGACCATAGTTTTTTTATGAAGCGGTTAACTCCATCTATACCGTTTGTATCCCACGGTTTACTTTGCTCCAACGGACCTAAGAACATTTCATATAAACGTAGTGTGTCGGCTCCGTAGCGCTCTACTATATCATCGGGATTTACAACATTGAACATAGATTTCGACATCTTTTCAACAGCCCAACCACACACATATTTTCCTTCTTCAAGTATAAACTCTGCGTTGTTGAACTCCGGACGCCATGCTTTAAATTTCTCTACGTCAAGTATGTCGTTTGACACAATGTTTACATCTACGTGTATAGGTGTTACATCGTAATCTTTCTTCAATCCGTACGATACAAATGTGTTTGTATCTTTTATACGATATACAAAGTTTGAACGACCTTGTATCATGCCTTGGTTGATAAGCTTCTTGAAAGGCTCATCTTCTACTATAAGTCCAAGGTCATAGAGAAATTTATTCCAGAAACGGCTATAAATAAGGTGACCTGTTGCGTGCTCTGTTCCGCCAATGTAAAGGTCTACATTGCGCCAATAGCTATTTGCTTGTTTTGATACCAATGCCTCGTTGTTGCGCGGATCCATATAGCGCAAATAGTATGCTGACGAACCGGCAAATCCGGGCATAGTGTTAAGTTCGAGTTTATAACCCTCTTCTGTTTGCCAGTTTTTAGCACGTCCTAGTGGAGGCTCACCTGTTTCTGTCGGTAGATAAGCGTCTACTTCTGGCAAAAGCAACGGCAATTTATCGTCGTCGAGCATTGTGGGTATGCCGTCTTTATAATATACAGGGAACGGCTCTCCCCAATAACGTTGACGGCTGAAGATTGCATCGCGCAAACGATAGTTCACTTTTACAGCTCCTATTCCTTTTTCTTTAATAAAGACTTTTGTTTTTGCGATGGCTTCTTTCACTTCTAGTCCGTTCAAATTGAGTTCCGGACCTTCAGAATTTATCATCTTACCTTCTTTGGCGTCGAAGCTTTCTTCTGATACATCTGCACCTTCTATAAGAGGTATGATTGGTAAATCAAATTTCTTTGCAAATGCATAGTCACGGCTATCGTGTGCCGGCACTGCCATAATTGCACCCGTACCATAACCAGCTAATACATAATCACTTACCCATACAGGTATTTTCTTGCCCGAAAGTGGATTGATAGCATAAGCTCCGGTGAATACGCCGGTCACTTTTTTATCAATCATACGTTCACGTTCGGTTTTGTGCTTTGTTTCGTCTATATATTTATTGACTGCTTCGCGTTGGTCGGCGGTTGTGATTTGGTTTACATAAGCACTCTCCGGAGCAAGCACCATAAATGTAACTCCAAATACGGTGTCGGCACGAGTAGTGAAGATTTCCAACTCTACATCGCTGTTGTCAATCTTAAATCGCATCTCGGCACCTTCACTTCTGCCTATCCAGTTGCGTTGTGTCTCTTTTAATGAATCAGTCCAATCTATGCGATTAAGACCTTCTAACAAGCGCTCTGCATAAGCCGAAACACGCAAGCACCATTGATACATTAGTTTTTGCTCTACGGGATATCCTCCACGTATTGACAAACCTTCGCTAACTTCATCGTTGGCTAAAACCGTACCCAATTTTGGACACCAGTTCACCATTGTGTTACCAAGATAAGCTATGCGATAGTTCATAAGCACATCACTTTGCTCTTTTGCGCTCATTTTAGCCCATTCTGACGCTGTAAAATGCAATTCCTTAGTGCAGGCTGCATTTATGCCTTCTGTGCCGTTAGAAGCAAAATGTGACACTAATTTGTCTATCGACTCTGCTTTGTTGGTGTTGTTGTCATAATATGAAGCAAACATGCGCTTAAATGCCCATTGTGTCCATTTATAATATTCGGGGTCGCATGTTTTAAGTTCACGATTCCAATCGTAGCAAAAACCGATTTTGTCGAGTTGCTCACGATAGCGTGCTATATTTTTTACTGTTGTTACTTCTGGATGTTGTCCGGTTTGTATTGCATATTGTTCGGCTGGAAGACCATATGCGTCATATCCCATTGGGTGCAACACATTAAAGCCTTGCAAACGTTTGTAACGCGAATATATATCGCTGGCTATATATCCTAGCGGGTGACCTACGTGCAAGCCTGCTCCCGACGGATAAGGGAACATATCAAGCACATAATATTTTGGACGAGACTCATCTATCTCGGTTTTGTAAGTGCTATTGTCTTTCCAATACTGTTGCCATTTTTGCTCTATGGCGCGATGATTGTATTCCATTTATTATTTATTGTTTTAATTATTTTCTTCTTTATGATAGTGCCAACATTCTTTCTATGGGCTTGCGTGCCTCTGATGCTATATCGGCATCTACTTCTATTTGTGGTGCCAAATATTTCAACGAATTGTACACTTTTTGCAATGTGTTCAATTTCATAAATGAGCAGTCGTTGCAAGCACATGTTGAGTCGTTCGGCGGTGCAGGTATAAATTTCTTATTTGGACATTTTTTCTGCATCTCGTGTAGTATGCCGCTTTCGGTTGCTACTATAAATTCTTTGCAATCCGAATTTACTGCATAGTCTAACAAGGCTGCCGTTGATCCTACTTTGTCGGCTACCATAAGCACTGTTTTCTTACACTCGGGATGTGCCAAAACCTCTGCTTGCGGATTTTGTTTTTTCAATTCAACTATCTTTTCAAGTGAGAACTGTTCGTGCACGTGACATGCGCCATCCCACAAAACCATATTTCGCCCTGTCGTACTATTTATATAGTTACCTAAATTGCGATCGGGGCCAAATATTATTTTTTCGTCTTTGTCGAAGGTTTCTACAATTTTCTTTGCATTGCTCGATGTCACTAACACATCTGTTAATGCCTTCACTGCTGCCGACGTATTAACATAGCTTATCACAGTGTGTCCGGGATGTGCTTCTATAAATTTTTTAAATTCGTCAGCGGGGCAGCTGTCAGCAAGTGAGCATCCGGCATTGATGTCTGGAACGATTACTGTTTTCTCCGGGCACAATATTTTTGCTGTTTCTCCCATGAAGTGCACTCCACACAATACTATTACTTTTTGTTTGAGTTGCGCAGCTATGCGAGCCAACTGCAATGAGTCGCCTATAAAATCTGCTATATCTTGTATTTCTCCTTTTTGATAAAAGTGTGCCAAGATAACTGCATCTTTTTCTTTTTTCAGTTTTTGAATCTCTTCTTTGATATCAATACCTTCGGGAATTTCGGCATCAACGTAACCTTTTTCGACATCCATTTCTTTTTATTTTGTTTTTTTATCTTTAAAAAAAATCTACAAATAAGAATAATAAGGACTGTTCATACCTTTCATAACTTTTTGCTCAAAAAATTGCTTTTTTCACTTATAAAATTTTACTACTAAGTTATTAATACTATATGAACACCTACTTATCCTCATTTTCATTGAGATAGTATATTTATAAACACTATGTTTATAATGTGCAAAGTTAATAACTTTCCTTTTAATTTCATCATATAAATTGTTTAAAACCTCTCTTTTTCAGGTTTACAACATAATTACAACTTGATAATAAATAATTTGCATTTTCTCCTAACTTCTTTTATACAACTTCTTTATCCTATTTTCCAAATAAACTTATTGTTTTTTACTATTTAATTATCTACACTTATCAACATACTTTTCAACACTTATCTACACCTTATAAAATCCATCTTTTT
>CAZJEA010000005.1:0-32104 GCA_964544895.1 uncultured Bacteroides sp.
CGTGGATGCCTTACACCGTTTTTTCTATGGCCCACATAAACGCACGCAGCCCTAGCTTCGGCCTATCATCGTTAAGCTCGCTTAGCCGTTGCATCACCGCTTCTGCCCTGCCATCTTCAACTACCGTTATTATGGCCGACGCCAACGACGGCCACGCGTGCGTGCCATAGTGCGGTTCTCCATCCTTACTCCCGCGTCCCGACACCAATGGCCACGCCGTAAAACCGCGGCAATTTAAACGCTCTAGTGCTTCTACTATATTGTTATAATGCGCTTGGTCAAACGTTATGAGTATTGCTTTCATTTACTTCTTATTTTCTAGTTGTTTGTGATGTTTACGACGTTGTCGTCTTACTCCTACTCCTGCAAATACACAATACAATGTCGGTACAAACAAGAGCGTCAATATTGTCGAAAACGTTAATCCGCCTATTACGGCTACACCCATAGGTTGCCACATCTCTGAGCCTTGTCCCGTGCCTATCGCCATGGGCACCATGCCCAATATTGTGGTGAGCGTTGTCATTACTACCGGACGCAAACGCGAACGACCGCCAAGTACTACTGAGCGCCGTATTGACAACCCGCGTTCCCTGTTCAACGTGATGTAGTCGATAAGCACGATACCGTTTTTAACTACGATACCGATTAGCATTATCGCTCCTATCATACTCATCACATTGAGCGTGTGGCCGGTCAGCCACAAGATGATGAATACTCCCGAAAATGCAAACAACAGTGACGTCATTATGATGCCCGGATATGTGTAGCTCTCAAACTGAGCTGCCATTACTATATATACCAGTACAACTATCAACACTGCTAGCATTAGCAAGTCGCGGAACGAGTCCTGTTGATCTTCGTAGCTTCCTGATAGCTCTATTGATATGCCTTGTGGCAAATCCATCTTGTCTATCTCCTTTTGTGATGCCTCTACGATTTGGCTCATTGGCACACCTTGCACTACCGTCGACACCGTGATTATACGTTCGCGGTCTTTGCGCTCAATCGTTGGTGGCGTGAATCGCTCTACTACGGTGCCTACATCGCGTATGCGTACTGCCTTCCCCGATCCATTATACACTTGTATGTTTTCTATATCTTCGATCGACGTGCGCTCTTCTGGTGCATACATAACTTTTATGTCATATTCCTCACCATCTTCGCGAAATTCTGATGCCGTAGCTCCATTTATGCGATTTCTTACTGCCATTGCTGCTGTTTGCAAATTTAGACCATAGATCGCTAACTTCTCCCGGTCAAAATCAACGTGATATTCCGGCTGATAATCCGAACGCGAAATCATTATATCGGCTGTTCCGGGTATCTTCTCCAGCATATTTTTCATCTTTTGAGCTACTGAGTCTGTCTCTGCAAAGTCATATCCATAGATCTCATAGTCTATTGTCGACTGGCCGCCCATCGACTGGCCGCGGCTACCGCCTACATTCACGTACGCCTTCTTATATTCCGGATACTGCGCTAAATCTTTGCGCATTAGCTCTGCTATCTCTGTGATACTCCTATCACGGTCTCCCGGATCTACCAAACGTATGTTCATCGAAACAATGTGCGGACCGTTATCACTCAGCGATGCAAATGTGTTGTCCGATGATGCCGTGCCGGTTGTGTAGTTGATTACTTTTATCTCCGGATATTTCTTCTGCCATTCTGTTACCAAGCGGTTGGTAGTTTCTCGGGCTATCTCCACTCGTGTCCCTATCGGCAACTCCAGGCTTACGCCCAAGCGCCCGTTATCATTGGTCGGGAAAAACTCCGAACCAACGTGACGAAGCAACACTAGCGAGCTGAAAAATATTGCCATACATACAACTATGGTAATTATTTTATGGCTTACTACCCACTTCAACAATCGTGCGTATCCGTTATCAAATGACTCTAACGCTTTATTGATTGGAGTGAATAGCAATGAGTATATCTTGCCGTGTTTATTGTCTAAACGCAACAACTGGCTGCATAACATTGGTGTCAACGACAATGCACTCGTCGTTGAGATTATCATCATTATCGTTACCATCCAGCCCAATTGTCTGAACAATACTCCGGTCATTCCCGTAACTAACGTGAGCGGGAAAAATACGGCTATTAACGTTAATGTTGATGCTATTACTGATATTGCAACCTCATTCGTGCCGTGCACTGCTGCTTGTTTCGGATCGGCTCCGCGTTCTATATGTGTCGTTACATTCTCCAACACTACTATCGCGTCGTCAACTACCATACCTATTGATATGGACAGTGCCGACAGCGATACTATATTTAACGAGTCGCCTGACATCGCTAAATATATAAACGATGCTATCAACGATATTGGTATCGTGATTGTGATGATAAGCGTTGCTCGCCAGCGCCCCAAAAACGAGAACACTACTATAACTACAAACAGCAATGCATACAACACTGTCTCTACCAACGAACTGATGGTGTTGCGTATGTTGTCTGATGTATCTACGATAACTCCGAGTTTCACATCCGAAGGTAGACGCTTTTGCAATCTTGGCAACATCTCTTGCACCTTGTTTGCTATTTCTACCGAGTTCGCTCCACTCTGCTTTTGTATCACAATCATCGCTCCTTTCTTTCCATTGTTGAACGTCTGTTGTGTTCGCTCTTCCACAGAGTCATCTATCTTCGCTACATCACTCAAATATATGTTGCTGCCGTTTACCGAGCCAACAACTATATTAGCCATCTCTTCTGACGACGTAAATTCTCCTTGCACACGCAACGAGTATGTATCTGAACCTATATCAAACGAGCCACCAGGCACATTGCGATTCTCAGCTGCTATTAACGTCGAAATCGTCTCTAGTGACAAACCGTAAGCCTCCAACCGCGTCGGATCTACATAAATATGTATCTCTCGCTTCGGCGCTCCCGATATTGACACTGAGCCAACTCCACTGATTCGGGCTAGCGGATTCGCTACTGCATCATCAAGTATCTTATACAATCCCGGCATACTCTCTTCTGCTTGCACTGAGAGCAATACTATGGGTATCATATCTGATGAAAACTTGAAGATGATTGGTGTCTCTGCATCATCGGGTAACGCCGACGAAACCATATCCAGTTTGTCTCGCACATCATTCGTTATCACGTCGATATCGTGCCCGTACTCAAACTCTAGAGTGATTACCGACACATTCTCTCGCGACTTCGAGGTTATATGCTTTAAGTCACTTACAGCATTGAGCACATTCTCTAGAGGACGAGTAACATTTTGTTCTATATCTGCTGCACTCGCTCCCTGATAGGTGGTCATTACCATGATCGTGTTCGTATCGATATCCGGATACAAATCGATTGGCAATTTGCTTAACGAAAATAATCCCAATATCACTACTGTTACAAAGCACAGCGTTGTCGTTATTGGCCGCTTGACCGCACTGCCGTATAAACTCATATATTGTCTTTTTATTTAGTTCGTTTTCCTTTTAGTTGTACGGGCACTCCGTCTGCTAAACGCGACTGGCCGGCTATAACTACGGTGTCTCCGTCGTTTACGCCTGAGAGTAACTCATAGTAGGTGTCTACGCGGCGCCCAAGCTCTACTTTGTTGTACGATACTTTCCCTTGCTTGTATACGTACACATATTTGTTCCCTGAGCCGGTTTGCTTTACTACAGCACGATCTGGCACTACTACGTGGTTCTCTACTCCCAAACTTACGGTGCAGCGAGCAAACATACCCGGAAAAAGCTTTTCCCCATTATTGGGTATTAATACTTCTGCTTGAAAGGTCCTTGTCTGTGGGTCTACCGACGGATAAACTCTGCTGATCTTCGCACTAAAGTTCTCGTCTGGAAAGGCATCAAACGATACTTCTACCGGCATGCCTGTAGTTATCTTTGACCGCTCGGCTTCGTTTATACCTATCACTACTTTCACAGAGGGCGTGATTTGTCCGATACTTAGCACTGGTAAACTTGCTGTCATATCGCCCGGATCATAATTTCTCGCGGTTACAACTCCGCTTACCGGTGATGTGAGCACAGTGTTCTCAAGTATGTTGTTATACTGTGTCCGTGCTGCATCTAGTTGCGCTTTAAGCTGATCTACTGTCGCCTGTGTGCCTGATCCTATATTTAGCAATTGCACTGCTCTGTTATATTGACGCTCATACTCGTCTATATTTACCTTCAGCTGCGTTGCACTTGTCTTATCTAGTGTCACCAAAACCTGTCCACGCGACACATGATCTCCTACATCTACCCGTATCTCTTTTATACGGTTATATGATGACGGTGATATGTTATTTAAATTATAGGCCTCTACATTCGCCGTATATGTGCGTGTTTGGTCTACATCTTGTGTCTTGGCTAAGTCTATTTCTACTATGGGTAGCTCTTCTGCTTCTGTTGCCTCGTTGGCTCCTTTGTCTGATGAGCTGCATGCACTTATTGCTAATGCGAGTGCTGCGTATGTAAGACGTCTCTGTTTCATGTCTGTATGGCGTGTTATTTGTTTTCTGTATATTCTGCCGGCACTGCATCTCCTCTCAGCAATTCGAGTTGAGCACTGGCTACTAGATAATTGTATACTGATTGATAATAGGTCAGACGCGATTGGGTCAACGCCAACTGCGAATCTCGTAGCTCTAAGTACGAGGCGGCTCCTATATCAAAGCTCTGCGACATTATATCGTAGGCGCGCTTTGCCTGTCGCACACTCTCTGAGCACGACCCTATTTGCTTAACATTCAGCATCACATTTTGCTTGGCTAAATCTACTTGCATCGCTACCGTATGCTTCAAATTTTCCATCTGCCAATCGGCTTGCTCTAGCTGTATCTCTGCCTGCTTTATGCGTGCTGCTCGTTGTCCACCCTGAAATAAGGGTACACTCAATGTTAACGCTACGTACGAATACGGATTCCATCTGAAGTTCTTCAACGGATTTCCGTTACTGCTCGACGTCCAATTGTAGTTCGTTGACAAGGCTAGTGTCGGAAACAACGACATCTTCTGCACTTTTAGCGTTCGCTCTAGTGTCTTCGTTTGCAATCTTTGCAATATCAACGATGAGTTGTTGCTGTATTCATCACACAGATGCAACGTGTTGTCATATATGTTTTCTTCATAATCTTTCAACTCGCCCGCGAACTTGAATGGCGCATCAACGTTAACGCCCATTAATATCAATAGCTGAAGTCGTGCTTGGCGTATTGCTATATCTGCTTGCAATAGCTCAGGCTCTACATTCTTTACGGCTACAGACGTGCGTAGCACATCATACTCTGATGCCGCTCCAACACTATGTTGCTTGCTATATATTTCGTACGTGAGTGCTGCCATATCGTAGCTCTCTTGTATTACTTTCTTTGAGTCGTTGGCTAGCAATAACGCATAGTACGCATCTTTTACCTGATTCACCAAATCAAGTCGTGATGCCCGAGCTTGCTCTATGCTTTGCGCTATCTGTGCGTCGCTAAGTTTTAGACTTTGCCATAGCTGTGGAGCTATCAATGGCATGGACGCATTAAATCCTAGTTGAAATGAGTTGTCTAGACCCATTTTGATGCCGCTACTCGATTTTGTCGTAGTTTCACTTTTACTGGCTGTAGCATTCTCTTCTGTGTCTTCGCTATCTCCGCCCAGACTCGAAAATGCATCCATATTCATATAGGCTACCTGCTTGGCTAGCATCCTATTATAGTTAGCATCAAAACTTATGCTTGGCAACAATTGTCCCAATACTTCTTTCTTGGAGTAGTCTACTCGAGTGATATCGAGATCGGCTACCCGCACTGTGGGGCTTTCGTTTAAGGCTATACGCAGACATTCGTCGAGTGTTAGTGTAACCGAATCGGTCGTTTGAGTTTGCGCCGAAGATACGCTCACTCCTAATACTATCGACATTGAAGCTGCAATCAACTGTAGTTTCATCGACAAGTGTATTAATAAAAACTGTGTTTGTATTAAATGTGGGTATTTCACAAAATTACGTTAACTTAAACAATTTATAAAGCTAGTAAATAATAATATTTATTAAAAGTTAATTTATTTCTGATTTTGACCACATTTCCTTCCTTTTTGACTTATTTATTGCGCTTCTATAATAAAAAACTCGCGTGCCGGTTTCTTGAAGTAGCACGCGAGTCTGAAGTCTGGTTTGCATTATTGTCGGCTCATTTTCTCTTGCCCTGCAATAGCTCCCAAAAGTTTGGTACAAAGAGGGTGCCCAACACTGCATTTACCGCCATACCAAATACCACCGCCGCTCCCAAGCTTATGCGACTGGCGGCTCCGGCTCCGGTGGCAAATAACATTGGCATCACTCCAAACACAAATGCTAACGACGTCATCATTATTGGACGAAATCTTACTCGCCCCGCATTTATTGATGCTTCGCGTATTGGCTGACCTGAGCGCCGATAATCGGTCGCAAATTCTACTATAAGTATCGCATTCTTGGCTGCCATGCCTATTAGCAATATCACTCCTATTTGGGTGTAGATACTTATACTTTGTCCCATTATCAAGCACCCGACTACGGTCCCGAGTATCGCCATTGGTGCTGTGATGACTACGGCTATCGGATCATTCCAAGCTTCATACTGCGCTGCTAGCACTAGTATCGTCATTATTATTGCAAATATCAACACCATCGTTACTGTAGTTCCTGATTGTGTCTCTTGATATGCCTCTCCTGTCCACGCATAGCCAAAGTTTGTCCCGGCTACTTCTTGCATTATTTTCTCCATCTCTGAGATCGCTTCGCTTGAACTTACTCCTTTTGCCGGCGTCCCCGTCACTGAGGCTGTGTTATACATGTTATATCGCTTGATATTTGCTTCTCCCATTGTTGGCACAACTTCTGCAAACGCCCCAAATGGCACCATATCTCCATTTGTGTTGCGCACGTTGAGCTTGAGCACATCTTCCGGCACATTGCGCGATGTCCCTTCGGCTGTTATTTGAACCTCATATACGCGGCCAAATTCTACAAAGTCATTCACGTAGGTGCCTCCCATATATGCTGATAATGCCGCATATACATCGTTGATAGTTAGTGCTGACATCTTAACTTTATCGCGGTTTATCTTTACTGTATACTGTGGCACATTGCCCTCATACATAGACGTTATTGACGATAGCTTGTCACTCTCGCTTGCCGCTTCTTGCATAGCCGTTACTATTTTCGCCATCTCGTCTGCGCCAAGATTATTTATGTCGAGTAGTTGCATCTCTGCTCCTGACGTCATTCCTAAGCCTTGTATCGCCGGCGGATTTATTGAAAATATCACTGCTTCTTGTATCTGAGAGGTCATTGAGTCTACTTTGGCTATTACCGAACTTACATCGTGCGCTTTGCCCTTACGTTCTTTCCATGGCTTAAGCACCACAAACAACGACCCTAGGTTGCTGGCTGAGCCGCCGCCTATGAAACTTTGCCCTGTCACTGAAATAACATTCCTCACTTCCGAAAGTTGCATCATCTCATTGCTGATCTTTTGCATGATGGTGTCGGTCCTTTCAAGCGACGCTCCCGTGGGCAACTGCACTGACGTCATAAAATACCCCATATCTTCTTGGGGCACATAGCTCGATGGCAACTTACCAAAACCATAGAACGCTGTGCCTATGAGCGCTGCGAATATTATAAACGCTAATGCCGGACGTCGCAACATCCTGCCTACAAAGCTTACATATTTGTTCGTTACTTTGCCAAATATCCGGTTAAACCAAACATATATAAAAAATTTGGTTTCTCGCTTACTCGGTTTCAAAAATATTGCACACATTGCCGGCGTAAAGGTTAATGCATTTATCCCTGAAAATGCTGTCGATACTGCTATGGTGAGCGCAAATTGCTTGTATAATTCTCCGGTGATGCCTGATATAAAGGCTGTGGGTATGAATACTGCCATTAACACCAATACTTCTCCTATTACCGGACCTTGTAATTCTCGCATAGCTTTCTCTGCTGCCTGTCGTGGCGTGTGTTTGCCCTCATCTAAGATACGTGCACAATTCTCTACCACAATAATGGCATCATCTACCACTATCGCTATTGCCAATACCATTCCAAAGAGGGTGAGTGTGTTTATCGTAAATCCCAGCATCTTCATCACGGCAAATGTCGCTATGAGCGATACAGGTATGGTTACCATTGGTATTATCACTGCTCGCCAATTCTGTAGAAACAATAGTATTACTATCATTACTATCAGCGTTGTCTCTAGCAATGTACGTATTACTTCATCTATTGACGCTGTTACAAATTCTGTCGTGTTAAGAACTACATTATATTTAACCCCTTTCGGAAAATATTCTGATAGCTCTCCCAAACGCTTCTCCACTCGTTTGGCTACATCGAGTGCATTCGCCCCGGGCAGCTGTTGAACTCCTATCAACGCTCCTTGTTTGCCTGACACTCGCGACACTTGACTGTACGATTCACTACCCAAATCTACTCTTGCTACATCGCCCAATCTCAACATCGACCCGTCATCATTCGTTCGCAGTACAATGTTTGCAAATTCTGCCGGTGTAGTTAATCTGCCTTGCGAGGTGAGCGTGTATTGAAATTGCTCGTCTCCATTATTGGGTGGTGCTCCAACTGAGCCTGCCGACACTGCCATATTCTGGCTCTCTATCATTGTGATAATATCTGATGGTGTTAGCCCGCGCACAAGCATCTTTTCGGGGTCTAGCCATATGCGCATCGCATATTGCCCGGCTCCAAAAGCGCTAACTCCGCCCACACCTTCCAATCGCGATAGCTCGTCTACGAGATTGAGCTTCGCATAGTTGGTTAGATATAATGCATCATATCGTTTGGCATCGTCACTCTCTAACGCAACAAAGAGCACATTATTCGACGATTGAGATACAACCGATACTCCTTGCTGCTTAACTGCTGACGGCAATGTGGCTTCTGCCAACGCTATCCTATTTTGCACTTTTACCGTGGCCATGTCTATATCGGTCTCGGTCTCGAAGGTTATTGTTAAACTATATGATCCGTCCGATCCGGAGTTCGAACTCATATACATCATCCCTTCAACGCCATTTACTTGTTCTTCTATAGGCACTCCAACTGTCTCGGCTATGGTTTTCGCATCAGCTCCCGGATAACTTGCACTTACCATTACTGTTGGCGGAGTTATGCTCGGAAATTGGGCTACTGGCAGCGACTCTACTGTGATGAGTCCTACCAATATCATCAATATCGCTACTACGGTAGCAAATATAGGGCGATCAATGAAAAATTTTGAGAACATAGCTTGTCTATTTTGCTTTTATAGGATTAATTTTCATTCCGTCGCGTACCTTGAGTATAGCTTTTGTGACATACTTGTCTCCGGGTTTCAATCCCTTGGTGACAACTCGCAAAGTGTCGTTTACTAGTTGTCCCACTTCTATAGGCGTATACAACACGGTGTTTGTGTCGCTAACAGTATACACATATTTCCCTAGTTGGTCTGTACCTATTGACGCATCTCTCACCAATATGGCTTGTGGTAGTATGGCACTTGGCAGTGAAATCTTGCAGTACATGCCACTGTGTAGCTCATTTTCCGGATTCTTTATTTTTGCACGTAAAGTCATTGTTCCGGTGCTCTTGTCAAATGCCGGTGACATATAGCTGAGATTTGCCGTATATGTGTGCGGCAGTGTCACATCAAACGTTATTGGTATATGTGCCATATCTGTTTCCATGCCCGGTTGATGCTGGTTACGAATGATGCTTGCTAGCTCATTGTCATCTATAGCAAAGTGGGCTGTCATGATGCTGTCATTGTATATGGTCGCTAATGTTACCGGCGACGATGCTCCGGCTAGATATGCACCAACACTATAGTTCGCTGCGCTGACATGTCCGTCAAATGGCGCACGAACTGTGCAATAACTATATGTTGTTTGTGCAGTGCGTAGAGCTGCTTCAGCGTTTTGTATCGATGCTTGCGCTGTCTCCATATCACTCTTCGCTTGCAACACTTCCATTTGACTCACGGCATCACTTTGCAACGCTTTTGTCATTGCCTTATAGTTGTTTGTCGCATATTCGCAGGTCGCTTTGGCATTCGCAAGTTGTGCCTTTGCTTGCTTTACTGCATCCGAATATTGGTCAGATTCGATTACAAATAACACCGTGCCTCGATGCACAAATTGACCTGAATGGTATGTCTTGGCTGTAAGATACCCGTTCACTCTTGCTACGAGGTTTACCTCATCGTTGGCCGTAAGATAACCCGGATAGTCTTGATGTAATGTCACTGAGTCTATTTTTACTTCGGATACTTCTATGTCTTGTGGCTCTGTTTCAACCTTGCCTTTTTCTTTTTGGCATGATGCTAGTGCTATGATCAAGCCAATTATTGTATATTCGATTTTCATAATATTATGTTGTGTGTTCTCTGGTGTAAAGATCATGTTATATTTTATGGTATCGCCTTATAATAATTGATAAGTGCTATTAGTGCATTGCCTTGAGCTACTAGCAATGAGTTTACATTTTCCAAATATGTCATTTGGGCATCTGCAACGTTGATAAATGGTGATAGCCCGTTTTTATAGTTGTCTACTGACCGTTGGTTGTATAGCTCACTTTCCTTAACTACATCTGTGAGCGCTTTTATGTATTTTAGCGTATTGTGATAAGTGGCTATGACATCACTGGCTTCACTTATAGCTGTTAGCATCACTAAATTGTAATTCTCTATTGATTCTTGCAATGTCTCTTTAGCTGCTATTATGTTATATTTTCTCGCTAGCCCGTCAAAAATAGTCCAACTCAGTGTTGGCACTATCGTATAAACAACACTGCTTTTATCTGTAATATCTTTTAGCTTATGTGTCTCTGCTCCTAAACTTCCGCTAAGGTTCAAATCAGGCAACCAATCTTTTTTAGCTATGCCGAGTTGTGTGGCATAAACATCAATTTGACGCTCTGCTTGTTGCACATCTGTGCGATTACGCAATATCGCGGCATCTACACTATTTGAAATTATTTGCTTATAATTCGGCATGGGTAACGATTCTGCCAATCGCGAATATATTGATTGTGGGTCTGCGGCTATTAACACGGCTATTTGGTTGATATTGCTGTGTATACTATTCTCTAGCATTGGTATTGACGCTATGGTTGAGTAGTAAACTTGACGCGCTTGATCGACATCAAGCATGGACGCTATTCCGGCATCAAATCGAGCCTCCGCTATCTTCACTACCTTTTGTTGAGATAGCGCATGCTCGTTGGCTACTTGAAGTTGAGCTTGCTCCACACGAAGATTCATGTAGTATGTAGCAATTTCTGTCGATACGGTGAGCTCAACTCCGGCACGTTCGGCTTGAGTCAATCGCACTTTGTTTTTCTGCTCTCGTACGTTAGCTGTTATCTTCCCAAATAAATCTATTTGCCACGACATATCAGCTATCCCTGAAAAATATGAGGCATTAGCCCCATCGCTTCTCGATTTTGTGTGTGATGCCGAAATCCCAATGTTCGGATAGTAGGCGGCTCGTGCACTTCCTACGGCGGCCCGTGCTGCCGCTATGCGCCTGTTCGCTGACTGCACATCATAGTTATTGCTAAGCCCTACACTAATTAGCGAATCCAGCAACTCATCTCCAAAGGTGTGCCACCATGGCGTTTCACTATGCCCTTGATTCGTAAAACAAACAATAAATACCGCCAACATTGCACGGCGGCAAAAGCAAATCATATTCATAACGATTAGAATAAAAGTATTAGAGTGGAAACAGAATAACCATTTCCACCCTAAATAAGTTCTGCTTTTGCCTCTAAAATGCTTATTTTTTGCCCTTGCGAACGTCAACAAGTGGCACTGCCGGCCGTTTTAACGCACGCACTATAAAAAATATACCTATCAATATAAAGGGTATGCTGAGCTGTTGTCCCAAATTGATTGACATTGTAGCTTCGCGTGCCACTTGATCGTTCTTTACAAATTCAACGAGAAAACGTGACCCAAATAGCACCGTCAAAAATGTTCCGAAAATTAAACCCGGGCGTGTTTGTGCATTCTTCTTCCAATACATCCACATCATCAGCCCGAATAATGCCAGATAACATAGCATTTCATATATCTGTGTCGGATGACATGGCTGTCCCGGATACTCATGACCACGCACAAATATGAATCCCCATGGCATATCTGTCGGATGTCCGTATATCTCGCTGTTCATCAGATTACCAAAACGTATCATCGCTCCTACTAATGCTATGGGCACTACTAAACGGTCAAATGTCCACAACGGACTGCGTTTCGTTGTTATCCATGAATAGAAAAATACTCCAATGATAATGCCTATTGTCCCACCGTGGCTTGCTAATCCTCCTTCCCATATTCGCCATATATGTTCCGGATGCTGTGAGTACCAGTCCCATTCGTAGAAAAATACGTGGCCCAAGCGCGCTCCAATTACTGTGCCCGCTACGGTCCACAACAGCAAGGCTCCCATCCATTCTTCTGGTGCGCCTTCTCGCTTGTACATCTTGTCTACTATTGTATAGCCTATCCAAAAGCCGATGGCGAACATTAGCCCGTACCAGCGCACTTTCACAAAACTATCAATGAGCATCGGATTTACATCCCAAGTTATAAAGTCGGCTATCATAATTTGTTATGTGGTTTTATTTATTTTCGTGAGTTTATATATTGGTGTTCGTCTTGCTAAAATATTGACGTGAAATTATGCGTACGCGTTTACTTAATAGTATCAACGTCAGCATAGTCGGAAATGCCATGCATGCATAGAAAAAGTCACAGCAACTAACTGCTGCTTCTAAGGGTACTACGGCAAAAAACACTAGCGATAATATATATGCTATTGTGTAATAACGTGCTCGGCTCTCTCCAAAAAGATAGGTCGCGCAGCATGTGCCGTAGTATGAATAACTGAACATTGATGACATAGCAAAACATGTTACTACTATCATTAATAAATATGCTCCGGCTGGCACTGCACTGTCAAATGCCGCTAATGCTACTTGCAACCCTTTCACTCCTTGCACACTAGTGAAATCTCCGCATAGCATCAGTGCTACGGCTGTTAAGGTGCATACAAATCCTGAGTCTATGGCCGGACCTAGCATGGCTACCAATCCCTCGCGCACAGCATTCGTATTGCGCGATGCTCCGTGCATGATCGATGCCGTGCCTATACCGGCATCATTTACTAACGCCGCACGTCGGGCCCCTACAAGGGCGATTCCGGCTAGCGCTCCTATTCCGGCTTTTAAATTAAATGCTTCGTAAAATATTGATTTTACTACATTCGGCACTTCTCCTATATGTGTGATGATTATATATAGCACCATTATAAAATATATGCCAACCATAAAAGGTACCAATATAGAGGCTACTCTTGCTATACGAGTCACTCCTCGTAGCACCACTATCGCTACAATTGATGCCATTATTATGCCAAATATTAGTTTGGCTATAATAGAATCGGGCACATCGCACATCGTCACAACTGCTTCTGTGAGCTGATTGGCATTAATAATGCACATGGTCCCAAATAGTCCGGCTATTGCAAAGGTTTTAGCCAAAGGTCGCCATTTTTCACCTAGCGCTTGTTCTATCACATACATCATTCCTCCGCGAGGATGCCCGTCTTTGTCTTTACCTTTATACATGATAGCTAGTGTCGCCTCATGAAATTTAGTTGACATTCCGACTATCGAACTTATCCACATCCAGAATATTGCTCCCGGACCACCAACAACGAGTGCTATGGCCACGCCGGCAATACTCCCCAGTCCCACGGTCCCGGCTACTGCCGAAAGTAATGCTTGTAATGATGAAATCTCACCGGTTGTAGAGTTACCACTGTTTTGTCGCAATGCTCGCACTGATTGCGGAATGCGTCGTAGTGATACTGCTCCCGATGATATAAATAAATATAAGCCTCCGCCTATGAGCAAAATGAACAGCGGATAGCCGCATACAAAGTCGGCTAGGGCTATGATAAAATTAGCTATCTGGTCAATCATGTTTTTAAATAATGGGCAAATTTACAAAAAAATTGCGTACCTTTGTCAAACCAAAATACAAAATACCTAACAAAATTTGCCTAAACTAAACCAGTTTGTGTAATGGATTACCTGATTATACGTTTAATGCCCTTTCGAAAACTGCTGATGCTTATGATTTTAGCGGCATTAATGCCTCTCTTTGCTCCTTATAAAATTTACGCTGCTGAGGTTATTAATAAATCAACTTTGAATGCTTCTTTAGATGAATTAGATGAACTTCTAGAAAATCGTCAGAAATTTCTCGATAAACGTTTTGATGCCATTAAAGCCTTAAAACGTCAAGCTCATGCAAATCACAATAGCACAACTCTTTCTGCCGTTGCTCACGCTTATGTCGATGTAGATAATGACTCTGCCGTCGCTTATTTCAAACGCGCTTTAGCTCTGGCTGAAGATGGCTCTGAATCGCAAGCTTTGCTGCGTGCTCAATTGGCTTCTCGATTACCGGTTGCCGGTCTCACTCAAGATGCCATTGATATGTATCAAGCTATTGACACCACTCTTTTTAGTCAAGAAAACCTTATTTCGTATTACGATGCCGGTTGCAAAATGTATGCAACTATAACAGCTGTGTATTCTAAAAACATAGATGTGGCATTATGTCATAGCAAAAATACACTCGAATGTAAAAAACACCTACTTTGGGCTATGCGTTTTGAGAAAGAAACAGCAAAATATCGCATGGAACGTGGTGAATATCTGTTGCGAGTTGGTAAAGTTGAAATGGCTGAAGCTCTTGTCCGCGATGTTTACGACACTCAAGCTGTTGGCTCTGAGTTGCATACTCGTGCCGCGCATATATTATCGCATATTGTGGCTCGTCGAGATGCTGATGATGAGTGTTTGTATTATCTTGTTAAATCTGTTATTAGCGAGATACAAGCCGGTTCCGTGGAGGTCTCTTCGCTTCAAGATTTAGGTCGCGCTATGTATGACCACGGTGATGATGAGCGCGCTCTAAGATATTTAGATTTGGCATTAAGCAATGCTGTTAATTCCCACTCATGGACACGCATGATTAATACATCTGAGGTTATTCCCATGGTGCAAAATGTGCGCATAGAGCATGCGACTACTGCTCGTAATCGCCTGATTTGGGTCGTTGTTGCACTTGGCATCATATTGATTGTACTTTTAGCAATGACCATTTATTTGCGCAAAACTATGCACAAACAAGATGAAACTAAAGCTCGCCTATGTCAGTCTAATAAACTTAAGGAACAGTATATAAGCCAATTCTTAACTCTTTCGGCTGTGTATATGGATCGCCTTACTCAATTTTCTAAAATGGTTAAGCGAAAACTTGCCGCCGGAAAAGTTGATGACGTCACGCGTTTGCTTAAATCCGGCAAATATATGGATGAGCAAAGCGATGAGTTTTTTGCCGTTTTCGATGATGCATTTTTACACATCTATCCAACGTTTGTAACTGACGTGAATAAACTTTTGCGCAACGATGCCCAAATTGAACTTAAAGATGGTGAAATTATGAATGCCGATTTGCGCTTATTAGCGTTTATGCGTCTTGGCATTGATGACAGTTCGTGCGTAGCTCAAATCTTAAATTACTCCGTTAATACTGTTTATGCTTATCGCAATAAACTTAAGCAGCGCGCAATAAATCGTACCACTTTCGAGCAAGATATTATGCATATTGGCGCTGCATAACCCCTTTATCGGTCTATGAACGTATCTATATTTGCTAAAATTGTGACAAAGCTAGTCGTTTGAAAACTAGCCTTTTGTGCAAAAGTAGCGATTGTGTTATATTTATATCCGGTGTTTTGGCTCTTGCCCAATGATTAAGAATGATGTAATTTTGCGATGTCGACAGATAAACAAATATTGCCGACATCTACTACATTGACAAATTCGAAATGCTATGCAAAAACACAACCAAAGGGCAAATATTGCAAAAACCTAAGATTCGCTTAATGCAATCAAGCTTACCGATTATAGTTAAATAGATTAGTATGATACAATTAAATGTGTTTTATGTTAGTTATGTAATTGTTTTAAGTTATTAAAACGCGGCAGAGTGTCTTCGTGAGAAGGTGCTCTGTTTTTATTAATATTTGTATCTTTCATATTATTTTTTGTCGCGCGTACTTGCATATAGTAAAACATAATTTTATCTTTGTAGTGTGATTATATACATTACGATTATCTGAACTTAAATTATAATATGAACATTGAACAAATGAATTCTGCCGCCAACAACATTCGAGTGTTGGCCGCTTCTATGGTTGAAAAGTCTAAATCCGGTCACCCCGGTGGCGCTATGGGCGGCGCTGACTTTGTCAACGTACTTTTTTCGTCTGTAATCGTTTCTGACCCCGATTGCCCGAATTGGTTCGCTAGAGATAGATTTTTCCTCGATCCAGGTCACATGTCTCCGATGTTGTACTCTGTGCTTGCTCTTACCGGTAAATACACTTTAGATGAGTTACAACAATTCCGTCAATGGGGCTCTCCAACTCCTGGTCACCCCGAGGTTCACGTTGAGCGCGGTGTCGAAAATACTTCCGGCCCGCTAGGTCAAGGTCACACTATGGCTGTTGGTGCTGCTATTGCTGAGCGTTTCCTTGTCGCTCGTTTTGGCGAGTGGTTGAGCCACAAAACTTATGCTTTCATTTCTGATGGTGGTGTACAAGAAGAAATTTCGCAAGGTGCAGGACGCATTGCCGGTTTCTTAGGCTTGAACAATCTCATTATGTTTTATGATTGCAACGGCGTGCAACTTTCTACAGATGTAAAAGAGGTTACTGCCGAAGACTATGCTGCTAAGTATGCTGCTTGGGGTTGGAATGTCATTACTGTTGATGGCACTAATCCTGTAGAAATTTATGACGCTTTGCTAAAAGCAAATGCTGAAGATAAAAAACCGACAATAATTATTGGTCACACTGTGATGGGCCGTGGATGTGTCACTGCTGATGGCTCTAATTTTGAAGGCAAATGCTCTACTCACGGTCAACCGCTTTCTAAATCAGGTGCTGACTATGCTGCTACTATGCGCAATCTTGGCGCTGATCCCGAAAATCCTTGGGTTATACGCGATGAAGTAGCAAAACTTTATGCTGATCGTGCTAACGAGCTACGTAAAATCGTTGCTGAACGTCGTAAGGCTGAACAAGAGTGGAGAGCTGCTAATCCTGAAAAGGCTGCTACCCTCGACAATTACATCGCAGGTAAAACTGACAATGTCGATTGGTCTGCAATCGTTCAAAAACCGAACATTGCCACTCGTGCAGCTTCTGCTACTGTCCTTTCTACTCTTGCAGAGAGCCTCGGCAATATGATCGTTTCGTCTGCTGACCTCGCTAATTCTGACAAAACTGATGGTTTCTTGAAAAAAACACATCAATTCCTTAAAGGTGATTTTAGTGGTGCATTCTTGCAAGCCGGTGTCGCAGAATTGACTATGGCTTCAATAATGAACGGTATTGCACTTCATGGTGGCGTTATTGGCGCTTGCGGCACTTTCTTCGTATTCTCTGATTACATGAAACCTGCTGTGCGTATGGCTGCTTTGATGGAATTGCCTGTAACATATATTTGGACTCACGATGCTTTCCGTGTTGGTGAAGATGGCCCAACTCACGAGCCTGTTGAACAAGAAGCTCAAATTCGACTCATGGAAGAATTGAAAAACTTCTCTGGCCGTCCATCAGTTTTGGTTTTGCGCCCTGCTGATGCTGCTGAAACAACTGTTGCTTGGCAAATGGCTATAGAAAATCGCAGAACTCCGACTGCTCTTATTCTTTCACGTCAAGATATTAAAGATCTACCTACAATTGCCGCTTCTCGTTTTGATGCTGCTCAAGCAATGCACAAAGGTGGTTATGTTGTTACTGAGACCGAAAAACCCGTTGTTACTCTTGTTGCTAACGGTTCTGAAGTATCTTTGCTCTGCGAAGTGGCTGAACTTCTTAAAGCTGAAGGAATTGGCAGCCGTGTAGTTTCTGTTCCTTCTTTGGGCTTGTTCAACGAGCAATCTCGTGAATATCGTGAAAGTGTTATCCCCACAGATAAACCTGTATTTGGTTTGACCGCCGGCTTACCTTCAACTCTTCGCGGTGTTGTTGGTGCTAATGGCACTGTGTTTGGCCTCGATCACTTTGGCGCATCTGCTCCGTACAAAGTATTAGATGAAAAATTTGGCTTCACTGCAGCTAATATACTTGCTCAGGTTAAAGCCATACTTTAATCATTTAATTTTAAAAATACGGCAACCCCTATTGTTTATCGAAATATTTAGGGGTTGCCTAATTATTTACTCTACAATTCAATCATGAAAAAACTTTTTCTTTTGTTGTTCTTGATGCCGTGTTTAGCTTTCGCTGCCGATAACTTTATATCGTTTAATGTTGGCGAAGGAGCTTTTAATATTATATGCAGTGGTAAGGTCGCTCCAATTTTTGTTGATGCGCAAGTTAATAGTGCCGGAAAGATTGCTGCTGCCAACTTAGCCAAAGATATAAAAGCAGTTAGCGATATTGCTCCTAAATTTGTTGATGTACTCCCTGATTCGGGGGCAATTGTTATTGCAACTATAGGTACGCCTACTATCGAAAAATATATTGCTAAAAATCAAATTAATGGCAGTGAACTCAAAGGGAAAACTGAAAAGTATATACTTAAGGTTATAGATGGAAATCTTGTAATTGCCGGTAGTGATAGACGAGGTACGGTATATGGCATTTATGAGCTGTCCGAGCAATTAGGCGTATCTCCATGGTATTGGTGGGCTGATGTGCCTATCATTCATCGTGATTATGCTGCCGTTAAACTTGGCGAGTATACTGATGGTGAGCCGGCTGTGCGCTATCGCGGCATATTCCTTAATGATGAGGCTCCGTGTCTAACGTCATGGGTGAAAAACCATTATGGCTCAAATTATGGCGATCATAACTTTTATGCTGACGTTTTTGAACTTATTTTACGCTTGCGTGGCAATTTCATGTGGCCAGCTATGTGGAGTTGGGCTTTCTATGCTGATGATGCTTTAAATAGTGCGACTGCTGATAGTATGGGTATAATTATGGGCACTTCTCATCATGAACCAATGGCGAGAAACCACCAAGAGTGGGCTAGAAATCGCGAAAAATATGGTAAATGGAATTATTCCACAAACCAGCAAGTAATAGACAATTTCTTCCGTGAAGGCATCTCTCGCATTAATGGTAAAGAAGATATAGTAACAATTGGAATGCGCGGAGATGGTGACGAAGCAATGGAACAAGGTACAAATGTCAAACTTATGGAGAAAATTGTAGCTAATCAGCGTAAAATCATTGCTGACGTTACAAATCGTCCTCCTAACAAAACACCTCAAGTTTGGGCTTTGTATAAGGAAGTGCTTGATTATTATGATGCCGGTATGAGAGTACCCGATGATGTTATTATGTTGCTTTGTGATGATAATTGGGGAAATGTGCGCCGATTGCCAAATGAAAAAGAACGTAAACATAAAGGGGGATGGGGCATGTACTACCACGTCGATTATGTTGGCGCTCCACGAAATTCTAAATGGTTGAATTGCACTCCGATACAAAATATGTGGGAGCAGATGTCTTTAACCTATGACTATGGTGTGGATAAACTGTGGATACTCAATGTCGGCGATCTTAAACCGATGGAGTATCCTATAACTCTATTTATGGATTTAGCATGGAATCCTAAAAAAATCACACTTTCAAATCTCAAAAATCATACAGTTGACTATTGCATTCAACAGTTTGGTGAAAAGTATGCTGAAGAGATTGCTCGTATACTGAATTTGTATTGTAAATATGCCGGACGTGTGACTCCCGAAATGCTCGATTGCGAAACTTATAACCTCGAGACCGGGGAGTTTAAAGAAATTGTAGACGAATTTAAAACACTCGAACTCGATGCGCTGAGAGTTTTTGCCAAGCTATCATTGCAATATCACGATGCTTATAGAGAGTTAATATTGTTTCCTATA
This sequence comes from uncultured Bacteroides sp., assembly GCA_964544895.1. Taxonomy (GTDB): domain Bacteria; phylum Bacteroidota; class Bacteroidia; order Bacteroidales; family Muribaculaceae; genus CAG-873. The sequence continues at coordinate 20,006 of CAZJEA010000005.1, forward strand.
CAAGCGATGTCAAATCTTTATGAAATGTATTATGCTTTGGCTATGAATCGCGCTAGTGGCTCTACTTCGTGGGCTGACAGAGTGAAGTATTGTTATAATCGCGATGCTGAGTTGTGCGATGCCTATAACCTTGATATTGCCAACGGCAAATGGAATGGAATGATGACACAAAAGCACATTGGATATAGCAGCTGGAATGATGATTTTGAGCAAACTATGCCACAAATTGTTTGCACTAACGATAGCTCGAGCAGATATGCTTTTATACCGTCAGATGGGTATATCGCTATCGAGGCTCAACATTATTTTGATGCTAACGATGCTAATCTCGCTAAGTGGACGGTGATTCCTGATATGGGACGCACTCTTAGTGGTGTTGCTGTTATGCCATATAACGAATCAACTGACAATGCTACGATAACTTATCGGATGAAGTTGCCGGATAATTTAGACAAAGTTAAAGTGTTAGTAGTAACAAAATCTAATCTGGCTTTCAAAAATCGCGATGGCCATTGTTTCACTATCGCGTTTGGTGATAATGCCCCTGTGCGAGTAAATACTAATAAAAACCTCAACGAGTCGCCTGAAAATATATATAGCGTCTTCTATCCTACTGTAGCTCGTAGGGTGATTGAAAATGAAGTGGAGCTATCTACTGTAAAGGCAGACGCCGAAGGCTATGTTAATCTCACTATACATCCCGAAGATCCGGGAATAGTATTTGAGAAGATTGTCATAGACCTCGGCGGCTATAAAAAGTCTTATTTATTTATGCCTGAGTCGGCAAGTATTTCGGTGAAGTAATTTACTCGTTATGGCTGTAGGTAAGTGATGCTTTGCATTTCTCGGTTATATAAGCCCAATCGTGTGCTGCAATGCGATCTTTTGGAAATAGTTTAGATCCCATGCCTACAACACTAGCTCCGGCTTTAAACCACGATTTCAGATTCTCCTCAGTCGGCTCTACGCCTCCTGTAACCATGAGTTTCGACCATGGCATCGGTGCCATTAGTCCTTTCACAAATTTTGGACCCAGTACGTCTCCAGGAAATACTTTGCACACTTCACAGCCTGCTTCTTGGGCATTGCCAACTTCGCTAACTGTTCCGCAACCGGGTATGTAGCATACTTGACGACGATTGCACACTTTAGCTACTTCATAATTAAATAACGGACCTACCACGAAGTTCGCTCCTAATTGCATATAGAGAGAGGCAGTGCCGGGGTCGACTACAGAACCTACTCCTACAGCCATCTCCGGACATTCGGTAGATGCATATTTTATTAAGTCTCCAAAAACTTCGTGTGCAAAATCTCCGCGATTTGTAAATTCAAAAGCGCGGACACCTCCGTCATAACAGGCTTTTAAAACATTGCAGGCAATGGTGATGTCACTGCTGTAAAACACAGGTACTATTGGAGCAGCCTGCATTTTGCTTATTACTGTAATTTTATCAAATTTTGCCATCGGTTTATATTTATCGTTGTACGCGTCCGTTTGAATTTCCGCTTGCTAAAGCGTTAACTTCTTCAACTGAAACCATATTGAAATCTCCGGGTATTGTGTGCTTGAGCGCTGATGCTGCAACAGCAAATTCAAGAGCTTTATCTTGACTGTCCATTGTTAGAAGCCCATGGATAAGGCCTCCTGAAAATGAATCGCCACCGCCCACACGATCTACTATCGGACTTATATCATAACGTTTCGACTCATAAAATTCATCGCCATTATAAATCATTGCTTTCCATCCGTTATGGCTTGCTGAAAAAGATTCACGTAATGTAGAAACAACATATTTAAAACCGAATTCTTTTGCCATAGCCTTAAATATGCCTTTGTAACCTTCGGCAGATGTCTCTCCGGCATCGACGTTGGCTTCAGGTTTGAAACCAAGACATAATTCGGCGTCTTCCTCGTTGCCAATACATACATCTACGTATTTCATTAGTGGTCGCATTATTGATTGAGCTTTTTCGCTTGTCCACAGTTTCTTGCGAAAGTTTAGGTCTACGCTGACGGTCACTCCATGCCGTTTTGCCGCTTCGCAAGCCAAGCGTGTAAGTTTGGCTGCTTTATCTGATATTGCCGGAGTTATACCGCTCCAGTGAAACCAATCAGCTCCTTCCATTATTGCATCGAAATCGAAGTCGCCTGTTTCAGCTTCAGCTATGGCTGAATGAGCACGGTCATAAATGACTTTTGATGGTCGCATTGATGCCCCTGTCTCGCAATAATAGATGCCCACTCTGTCGCCACCGCGAGTTATGAATTTAGTATTAACTCCATATCTGCGCAACGCATTTACTGCAGCTTGTCCTATTTCGTGAGTCGGTAATTTTGTTACAAAATAAGCATCGTGACCAAAATTTGCGCAGCTAACCGCTACATTTGCTTCACCACCGCCAAAAATTAGGTCAAAGTTGTCGCATTGCACAAAACGTTTATTTCCTGCCGGTGAGAGTCTAAGCATTATCTCACCGAGTGTTATTATTTTGCTCATAACTAAAATTACATTGCAAATGCATTAAATCCTCCATCTACAACAGCTACCGTACCAGTAACAAAAGATGCTGCCGGTGAGATGAGGTAGTGTATTGTGCCACATAGTTCTTCCGGCTTGCCGAAGCGTTTGAACGGTGTTTGTCTGATTACATCTGCTCCGCGTTGTGTGAGTGTGCCATCTTCATTTGTTAGAAGCGCTCTGTTTTGGTTTGTTAAGAAAAATCCGGGAGCGATTGCGTTAACTCTAATGCCCGATGTGAATTTCGTTGCCACTTCATTAGCCATAAATGCTGTAAAGTTGCTGATGCCGGCTTTTGCTGCTGCATATCCCAACACTCTTGTCATTGGACGAAAAGCGGCCATTGATGAAAAATTTACTATGGCGCCGTGTCCGGCTTCTACCATAGGTTTCAGGAATATCTGAGTTGGTATTACTGTGCCTGTAAGATTTACATTTAGCACTTTTTGAAATTCTTCGACTTTGATATCGAAAATTGTACCTGTCGGTGATATTGTAGCTCCCGGCATGTTACCACCGGCAGCATTAAGAAGAGCATCAACTCTACCATATTTCGCTATAATTTCATCGCAATTTTCTTGCACTTTTTCTTGGTTCATAACATCTGTGACAAGAAAAATTGCTTCACCGCCTTGCTCGCGTATGCGATTAACAATTTTGTCTCCTTCTTCTTTACGACGGCCCAAAAGCACAACTTTCGCTCCTTCTTTAGCAAGATATTCGCCAATGCAAGAGCCAAGCACTCCGGTGCCTCCGGTGATTACCACCACATTATCTTTGATATCAAATAGATTGTTCATTGTATATATTTTTTATTTGTTAGTTATGTTTATTTCTTCCGAGTTCATCATCAACAGTTGCCATTATGCCTTCTACTTGACCTAAAGCAAACATTCGCCCATGGAAAGAGTATCCCGCATTGTATCCCATTTTTTCGTCGCCGAGCATAAGTGGAGCATGGTCAACACGCATTGGTAAACCAGGGTTCTCTCGTTCGAATATGCGCACTAATTCTATGATGTGAGCACGTCCACCGAGGTGTGATGCTTCGCGAAAGTCACCGTTTGGTAGCACATCACATGAACGAAGATGCACAAACCACGTGCGTGCAGCATATTTTTTAGCAAGTTCCGGCACATTGTTGTGAGCACCGGAGCTAAGCGAACCTGCGCAAAATGTTAGCCCGTTGTGCGGATCGGGTACAGCGTTGAGAAACCACTCTATATCTTCGTCGCAAGTCACAATGCGAGGTAATCCTAAAATCTGCAATGGAGGGTCATCGGGGTGAACACACATTCGTATATCGTATTCGCGGCACACAGGCATGATAGCTTCCAAGAAGTATTTCATATTTTCGCGGAGTGTATTTTTGTCGATTCCTTTGTATAGGGCTAACAAATCGCGAAATTTCTCTACCGGTTTTAGCTCGTCTTCAGCTATGTTGCCATTTACAAAACCTTGAGTCTTTACAATAATATTGTCCACGAGCTTTTTCTCTCCTTCGGCAGTCATGTCTTTGGCAATTTCAGCCACGCGTGCTAACGTAGGAGCGTCCCAGTCTTTTTCTGCATCTTTGCGCTTTACAATGTAGATGTCGAAATAAGCAAATTCGGCACGATTAAAATATAAGTTAGAAGTGCCGTTATCATTTGGATACTCAAGATCGGTGCGAGCCCAGTCGAGTACAGGCATAAAGTTATAGCAAACGGTCTTAATGCCGGCTTTGCCCAGATTGCGTAAACTTTCTTTGTAGTTTTCTATAAGAGCATCGCGGTCATCTCCGGCATATTTTATTGATTCGCTTACCGGGAGGCTTTCTACAACCGACCAACGCATGCCGTGCGATGCGATTAAATCGCGCATTTTTTCGATTTCGGCTAAAGGCCATATTTCGCCATTCGCAATGTGGTGCAGAGCGGTAACTATTCCTTCTACACCAATTTGGCGAAGCATATTGAGTGTGATTTTGTCATTTGGACCAAACCATCTCCAGGTTTTTTCCATCATAAGGGTTATATTTTATAGATTGAAATATTTTTTTGCGTTGTAGTAGCTGATGTTTTCTATCATTTGCTCTACTCGCGGCATTTCTGCCGATGGTATTAATCCATTTTCTACATCATTGCCGATGATGTTGCAAAGCAAACGTCTGAAGTATTCGTGTCGTGGATAGCTCACAAATGAACGTGAGTCAGTAAGCATTCCGACAAATTTACTTAGCAAGCCTTGCATTGATAGAGCATCAATTTGAGCTTCCATACCTTTTAGTTGATCGTTAAACCACCAACCTGAACCCATTTGCATTTTGCCTGCGGTCTTGCCATCTTGGAAGTTGCCTAACATAGCTGCTACCCAGGTGTTATCAGCCGGATTTAGGTTGTAAAGTATGGTCTTTGCTAGTTTATTATTGGCGTTTAGCCGATTTAGTAACCCTGCTAAAGCTGTTGCATTGAGCGAATCACCTATTGTATCGAAACCGCTATCCGGACCTAGTTTGCTGTAGGCAGCCATATTGACATTACGCATTGGACCAAAGTGAAATTGTTGAGCCCAGCCTTTTTCGGCATTTAGGCTACATAAGTCAAATAGGAGTGCCGTATCAAAAATCTGTTGCTCAATAGGAGAGAGTACCGACTTGGTGAAAAGAAAACGAGCTTCGTCACGCAAACTTGCTGTGTCGCGGTTTTGTGGATCGAACGGTATTGTTCCCAGTCCGTGGTCTGCTATGCAGCAACCGTGTTCGGCGAAATAATCATGGCGTTTGCGTAGCGCATCTACCATAGAGTCGTAATTGTGTATGGTTACACCTGACTGTTCGCTTAGGCGGTCAAGATAATCGGCATTGCGAGTAAAAACCTTATCTGGTCGCCAAGCCGGTAACACGCGTGTTTCAAAATCGCTTTTACGTATTTCGTCGTGATATTGTAGCGTATCAATCGGATCGTCAGTTGTACATACTACTTCAACATTATATTTGCGCATTAGACCGCGTGCTGAATATTCAGGCTTTGCCAATAACTCGTTACAACGGTCGTAGATGCGTCGAGCGCTATCTTCATTTAAAAGTTCGTCAATGCCAAATGCTGTTTTAAGTTCGAGGTGAGTCCAATGATATAGGGGATTTCTAAATGTAGCAGGAACTGTTTCTGCCCATTTTTCAAATTTTTCCCAATCAGAAGCATTGCCGGTGATGAAATGTTCGTCTACGCCGTTAGCGCGCATAGCTCTCCATTTATAATGGTCACCACCTAGCCACAGTTCAGTGATAGAACGAAACTGTTTGTCTTCGGCAATTTCTTTCGGCGATAGATGGCAGTGATAATCTATAATAGGCAAAGTCGCTGCATATTTGTGATATAGCAACTTTGCCGTGTCTGTCTCGAGGAGAAAATCCTCACCCATAAAAGGTTTCATATCGTTATTTTTTATTTACGATTTGTATTATTTACTTCTGTTATATTGGGTGTTTATATGGTTACGAGTTTGTATCGAGGTACAAGTAATTTCATTAAACACCAACTAACTAAATATGCTATTCCGGCTATGAGAAAGACTATCATATATCCGGCATTTTTTCCTTCAAATCCTAAGAAAACCATATCTGTGTTTGCTGCATAATCGAAAAGTCGGCCTGCACCAAAGTTAGACATAAAGCTACCTAATCCACTGGCTAATCCGGCTGCCCCGGTTACAGTAGCAACAACGCTTTTCGGGAACATATCGCTAACAACGTTGTATACGTTTGCGCTCCAACTTTGGTGTGCGGCAGCTATTAAGCCGATGATAATAACCGGATACCACATTGAGATCTGTCCAAGAGGCATGACTGCAATGCCCAACAGCGGAACTATAGCAAAAATAAGCATCGCTTTCATACGCCCAGCGTAAGGATTCATTTTATTGCGTCCAATAAATACTGACGGTAGATATGAACCTACGAGTGAAAGCATTGAAATGAAATATATAGTGAAGATTGCTGACATGCCTTGCCAAGAAGCTGACGAGTAACCATACACTTCAGAAATGAAAGCCGGTGCCCAAAAAAGCAAGAACCACCACACGGAGTCAGGAAGAAATCGGCCAAAGATCACCGCCCATGTCTGTCGGTAGGTGAAAGCTTTAAATACGCCGATTTTTTCTCTGCCTGGTTGTGCAGTTTCGGAAGATGCACCGGTTTGATTGTTATCAATTTCATTGTTATCCTGCTCGATATAAGCGAGCTCCGCAGCATTAACGTGTGGATTATTGCGCGGTTCTTTATAAGTAAACACCCAAACGGCCATCCAAATATAACCTAATAGACCAATTAACAAAAACGACATTTCCCAACCATAATATTTAGCAATCAGTGGAATGGTGAAGGGTGCTATAAGAGCGCCGATCTGAGCTCCGGAGTTGAAGATGCCTGTTGCAAATCCTCGATCTCTTTTTGGAAAATACTCAGCTACGGTTTTTATTGAACAAGGGAAGTTGCCTGACTCTCCTAACGAGAGCACGCAGCGTGAAGCTAGAAAAAGCCATACACTCACAGTTGTGATTGCGGTAGTGATGTCTGCAGCATTTTGTATAGCTATCAAATTTTCACGTGATCCTATGAACGAAAAAATAAAGTTTCCAGAAACAATGCCATTTGTGAGAATGCCGCAAAAAGCGTGCATGCAAGCTCCGGTAGACCAAATGCCAATTGACCACATATAGCCCCGTTTTGTACCTACTAAGTCAACAAATCTCCCGGCAAAAAGCATAGAAACGGCATACACCAGAGAAAATACACCTGTCAGCAAACCATAGTCGGCGTCTGACCAATTAAATTCGGGCGCAATAAAATTTTTCCACGTCAGTGATAGCACTTGACGGTCCAGGTAGTTCACAATAAGTGCCATAAAGAGTAGGCTACAAATAACCCACCTAAAGTTAGAGCGTTTGTCGGCACTGTGATTTAAGATTTCGTTCATGTTGTACTAATAGTTTTTTCATGTCAATAATAGACAATGCAAAATTACATATTAGCCCAACAATGCTTAATTCGTCTATGTATACAATATATTAACGCACGTATCATCACGTCTCATTTCCGTTCATTTTGGTATCTAGATACAAAAATGCAACCAACATAGTTTGTCGATTGCACTTTTTTGTTGCCTTAGAAGGATTCGAACCCTCACTAGCGGAACCAGAATCCGATGTGCTACCATTACACCATAAGGCAAGGCTTTGTTATTTTCGTGTGCAAAGGTAAATCTTTTTTTCGGAATAGCAAGTGTTTTCTTTCAAAAAAGTTGCAAAACAGATAATATCTACAATTTTTTTATTTTGTTTTTGTTTGTAATTTTGCAATTGAATAACACAAATCTTTAGGAAATATTATGAACTTGAATAATCTTAAATCTCCTGCTGATATTAAAAAAATGTCAGTTGGCGAATTATCAAATCTCTCTGCTCAATTACGAGAATTATTGTTGGAGAAACTCAGCCATCATGGTGGACATATAGGTCCCAACCTTGGTATGGTAGAGGCAATTGTTGCGTTGCACTATGTATTTAATTCTCCGGAAGATAAAATAGTATTCGACGTATCGCACCAAAGTTATGTTCACAAAATGTTGACCGGCCGTATTGACGCTTTTGCTGATCCGGCAAAATATGACTCTGTTACCGGATACACAAATCCATGTGAGAGTGAGCATGATGTTTTTACTATCGGGCATACATCAACATCTGTGAGCTTGGCCAGTGGTTTGGTTGTTGGCCGTGATCTTGTCGGTGGTAAAGAAAATGTTATTGCTGTCATTGGAGATGGCTCGTTAAGTGGTGGTGAAGCTCTTGAAGGATTGGATTTCGCCGGCACACTCAAATCAAACTTTATTATCGTGGTAAACGATAACGATATGTCAATTGCAGAGAACCATGGCGGTATGTACGATAACTTGCGTGAGTTGCGCGAAAGTAATGGCAACGCAAAAAATAATATTTTCCGTACATTTGGACTTGATTATTGTTATGTAGCTGACGGAAATGATGTTGCCGCTTTGGTTGAAGCATTTGAGAAAGTCAAAGATATAGATCATCCAATTGTTGTGCACATACGCACACTCAAGGGCAAAGGCTTTAAGCCGGCAGAGACACAGAAAGAAGCATTTCACTGGGGCTTCCCATTCGATAAAGAGACAGGTAAATATTTAGTTAACTTTGAAGGCGAGAGCTACAATGATATATTTGTTAATCATATGACAGCACGTCTTAAAGCAAACAATAATGAAGTGCTTATTACAGCCGGAACTCCCGGAGCAATAGGCTTTGGACCTGAACAGCGTGCGCAAGTGGGAAGCCAATTTATTGATGTTGGCATTGCCGAGCAGCACGCAGTTGCATTGGCTTCAGGTATAGCAAAAACCGGTAGCAGAGCAATGTTTGGTGTGGTTAGCTCATTCTTGCAACGCGCTTACGATCAGTTGTCGCAAGATGTTGCAATAAATAATACCCCGGCAGTGGTTCATGCCACCTATGCAACAGTTTATGGAATGAACGATGTAACACACTTTGGCTGGTTTGATATAGCCCTTGTTGCAAATATACCCGGATGGGTTTATCTTGCGCCGACTAATGCTGAGGAATATGTGGCTATGATAGATTGGGCTATGACACAAACCGAACATCCTGTTTTTGTGCGTCAGCCGGGTGGGGCAGTGACTCATGCAACTTTACCGGTTGATAAAGATTATTCAGCGCTCAATAAATATCAGGTAACGCGTCGTGGTAAGGAAGTAGCAATAATTGCTGCCGGCACTTTCTATGGTTTAGGAGAAGCCACCGCTGACATTCTTAAGTCTCGCGGCATTGAGGCAACGCTAATTAATCCTCGTTTTTTGTCGGGAGTAGATGTTGAGTTGCTCGAATCGCTTAAGTCAGACCATAAGCTTGTCGTTACACTCGAAGACGGTGTGCTCGATGGTGGCTACGGCGAAAAAGTTGCTAGATTTTTTGGCGATAGCAGTGTGTGCGTTAAGTGTTATGGCTTGCCAAAACAATTCAGAGACCGATACAATGCGGCTGAATTATTGAAGGAATGTCATTTAGAAGCTTCATTACTTGCCGATGATATAGCGGGTATTGTTTCAGAATAAATTTGCCGGAATTATATTCAATTACTATCTTTGCGACAATTTGTTTAACTCTATGATTAAGTTTATAAAAAAATGGGCTCTTACTATTGTTGCATTGGTAGTATTTGCTTGGCTAACATTAGCGCCACATCCACTTCCAGATAATGATGTTGGCAAGTGGTTTGAAGGTATTGATAAGGTGGTGCACGGTTTAATGCTGTGGGGCATCACGTGCTCTGTAATCTTTGATTACAAGCGTGCCGGCGGTAAGCTGACATTGCGTTGTGCATCACTGATATTTATATGTTTGGTTTTACTATCAGTAGCTGATGAGTTGGCACAAACAGCTATGGGCATAGGTCGTACAGGTGATGTATTTGACCTTATTGCTGATATGGTTGGCATAGTTGTTGGTCTTATTTCTGCGCCGCCGATAGTGCGACATATTTTAAAATATATGGTAAAATAAGAAAATAAAAACTAGCTCATAGCGAGCTAGTTTTTATTTTCCCAAATTAATTATATGCTAACCTCTTATTTTTCGAGGGCAGCTTTAACGTCAGCGCGGAGGGCATCGTCTTGTTTGTCACGAGAGAGGATTGTGCCATCCGGGCCAAAAAGAATAATGCAAGGTATGCCAGAGATGCCATAAATGTCGGTAGGAACATTGCCACCGTTCAACCAACATTCCCAGGGGAGTTCGTGTTGTTTGATGGCGCGTTTTGTGTTGTCGGGTTCGTCCCAAACTGCAACGCCGAGCACTTTTAGACCTTTATCTTTATATTCTTTATATATATCTTTAATGACCGCTGTTTGACGGATGCAAGGACCACACCATGAAGCCCAGAAATCGACGAGTACGAAATCACCTTTGCCTACAACATCGCTGAGTTTATGAGACTCTCCATTGTAAGCAATTTCAAAGTCAGCGAATTTGTGCCCCGGCATGGTAGCAGCTTTGCGCTCGTTAGCAACAAGGAGTTTGTTTACGCGAGCGTATTGTTTCACTGTAGGATGAGCTTCAACAAAAGCGATAAGTTCGTCGGGGCTCATTTCGTAAGCAGCGTCGAGCAAAAGGAGGTAGCCGATGGGGTTGTCAATATTATCGAGCATTGTTTTATTCATTGTCTCGGTATATTCGGCATAAATAGCTTTTTTCTCATCGTCGTTAGCAGCAGCTTTTAAGCGCTCGCCAATAGAAGCCGAGATTTTGTCAAGCTCATCAGATTTGGTATTGAGTGCACCGCCAGAAACTTCGCGAGTTTTGCCATTGATGTTAATAGTGCCGTCTTCAAGGATGAAAGTGCCAAAACGAGCACCGTCGATGATGATGCGAGCAGCTACCGGAGTTGTTACTTCACCTTCAAAAACTGCTACATTATCAGAAACTAATATAGAGTCAATTTTAGCTCCGGTGTCGTAGTTAACAATGAAAGCCATAGCACCGTCTTCATCATCGCTAAGTTGAGTGACAACTTTGTAATGACCTGCTTGAACTGCAAATGTTGTGGCGCAAGCGGCAGCAAGAGCTGCAAAAAATTTAAATTTCATATTTGTTTATTGATGTGATTGTTTTTTATTCTTTCCACGCAAAAGTAATCAAAAAAACTTATAAGTGCAAGCTATGTGACAAATTGCTTGCAATTCGATATGAATAAATATTAAAATTGCATAAAAAAAGAAATTTAGATTATAATTATAATATTATTATTAACTTTGCGTCAACTATTTGCAATGATATGTACAGATTTACTTAAAAAGTATAAACTTTAATAATACAATTCCTATAATTTAAAAAACAAAATTGCGTTTAGCATGAAAAAACTTTACTCTCTAATAGCTGTTATGATCATGACAGCTGTGTCAGCTTTCGCAAGCGTAACAATCAATGTTAACGTTGGCGAAGTTTGTACATTAAGCTACACTAACAACTCAACCTATTCACAAGTATCTAAAGTGCTTGCTGAAGGTGAAAACGTTATTGACGACATCGCTTACTATAGCTTGTCTCTAACCTATGACAATGACTATCTATTTACCTCTTTCACACAAGGTGATAATTCGCTGTCTATTAGCTCATCAAAGTACATTAGCTTCTATCCTACGGATGGCGCTACATACAACGTCACCATCAAACATCAAGAAGATGCATACGATGCAAAATGTACTATTGTTGTTGACGACCCCACTGCAGTTTCAATCCGCACAAGTGGTCTTAGCCGCACACTCTCATTGCAAGAAGGAGAAAACGAAGTTGCTTTCATCTCTAGCCTCGAAAGTCCCCTTCAAATTGCATCTGCAACATACGGCAAAAGCCTCTACAAAATCATCAAAAACGGCACAGAAGAAACAGTTAGTTCATACGGCAACTATGTGACCGTTAGCGATGGCGACAGAATTGAAGTTTACTCTCAATTCCCCGACATTAAATATCACCTCTCATTCAAATATGGTGAAGGCGCTGAAGGTTTCAT
>CAZJEA010000005.1:32204-34240 GCA_964544895.1 uncultured Bacteroides sp.
GCTAACGAATTGAAAATTTCAGAGAACAACACAACCATCCAATTCAATGCAAATTCAGGTTGCTACTTCTCTTCAATCACAGCTAACGGTGAAGAAAAATTCTACGCCGGTAGCACTAGCGTAAGTTTCAGTGTAACCGACGGCATGGTTATCAACGTTGTTTCAGGCAAAATCAATCGCGACCAAACCGCTGTTGTATATATCAATGACAAATCGCTTGTAAGCTACTTCTCATTTCAAAGATCTGACCGCAGCGATATGTCTGTTGCAACCGGCTACAACACTATTGAGTTTTATTCAGGCGATGTGCCCTTCTACTTCTCTGCATACGGACAAACCTCTGACCTTGTTTACTTGAACGATGTTGAAGTTGCACCCATGTACTCAGGTAGCGCTGCTCGCCAGATCAATGAAGTACCCAATAACAGTGTATTTAAAATCTTCTTCAACGAGACCCCGGAAACTTATACTGTTACAGTAGAAGCTCCCGAGAACGTCACTGTATCAGCGACAAAAGACCTAATTGCAGCAGTAGCTGATTACTCTTCATTCACTGTACTTGGCGAATCGCAAGTAGATCTCACCGTAGATAGCAACGATGTGAAAGTGTTAGTTAATAACAGCGAAGTTAGCGCTGTAGACGGCAAATATACATTTACCGTATCAGCCGATACACAAGTTTCGATAACCGCATCAACATCAGGTGTTGAAAATGTAGCAGCTGATGCAAACACAACATTCGATGTTTACAACTTGCAAGGCGTGCGCGTGGCACACAATGTAGAAAATCTCAACAACCTCCCCGCCGGCATTTATATTGCTAACGGCAAAAAAGTTGTTGTCAAGTAATAAACGACAAATTCTAAACAAGGGCGATAGCATTCGTGCTATCACCCTTTTAATTAATAGTTTCATATAAAATTTTACATGAAAGGTTATTTACTCGCTACACTATCCTTAATAGGAGGTGCTTCATTAGTAGCAAATGCCGAGCTTGATTTGACAAGTAAAGCAATATTGCGACAAATCAGGATGGAGCGTGATGCAGCCAACGTAAGTGGAGGTAAGTCACTGCGCTCAAAATCAGTAAAGCAGGAAGCAATGGCCAACAAGGTCGTTGTTTTGTTGCGTGTAGGCAAAGGTGAAAATGCTGCAGAAGTGCTTGCCGACGAAAACGTTGTTGTATTAAGCCAACGTGGAGACATAGCCATCGTTGAGATGAACGTAGACGATGTCGAACACATTGAATCTTTACAGACCGTAAAGCAGTTGCAAATTTCGCGTGAACAACGTCCTATGCTTGATGAGGCTCGTTCCGTGTCGGGTATCGACAAGATACACGCCGGTACAGACTTGCCACAAGCCTACACCGGTAAAGGAATCGTTACCGGAATAGTAGACTCAGGTATCGACCCCAACCATATTAACTTTAAAGATGCCGACGGAAATTCACGATTCAAACAATTAACCTATGTGCGTGCAAATGCAGCCGGTACAGGAGTAATGACCACGTACTACTCTAACGACAAAGACTCAATCAACCAAATCAAAGATTTCACTACAGATAGTAGAGAGTCATATCATGGCACACATACATTGGGTATTTTGGCTGGTGGCTATCGTGGAGAAGTGACATACGGTCAAAAAGAAGGAGAACATGAATCGCCGGTATATACCGGAGCTAACCCCTTCTATGGCGTAGCATACGATTCAGATATTGTTGCTTCGTGTGGCACACTTGCCGATGGATATATTGCATATGGAGTGGAGTATGTGCTAGATTGGGCATACAGACATGAACAGCCGGCAGTAGTAAGTTTGTCGCTTGGTTCTAATACCGGAGGCCGTGATGGTCACGATATGCTGAATGAGTATCTCACACTTGCCGGAGAAGAAGCATTGATATGCGTATCGGCAGGTAACGAAGGTGACATGCCGATAGCTATCACTAAGAATTGCACCGAAGACGACCAGTGGGTTAAAACATTTATTTATCCGTGGGTTTATGGTAAAGATGCATATAAAGAAAGCGAATA
>CAZJEA010000005.1:34340-39258 GCA_964544895.1 uncultured Bacteroides sp.
TATTTGCAACCGAACGAAGAGACAAATGCTAATGACCAATATTACATAGGTATTGTAGTTAAAGGTAAAGCCGGACATAGAGTAGACCTCTACACCGATGCTTTGGCCTCAACATTCACTTCATATGGTATAAGCGGATGGACAGATGGCTCAAGAAACGGTACAATCAACTCAATGGCTTGCGGTGATAATGTTGTTGTTGTAGGTTCATACAATACCCGCGATGACTTTGGAAGCCTTGGTGGTACAGTAATGGGCTTTGATGAATATTACATACCCGGCACACTTAGCACATGGTCGTCATACGGCACCTTGATTGATGGTCGTAATTTGCCACACATTTGTGCTCCCGGCGCAGCAATTATATCGTCAACCAACAGTTACTATCTAAATAACACAGAGGTAGACCCATCACAATTGCAAGCAAAGTGCTCAGGAGAGAAACGCGATTACTACTGGCAAGCAGCAGCCGGCACATCTATGGCATGTCCGTTGGTAGCCGGAAGCTTGGCATTGTGGCTAGAAGCAGATCCGACACTAACATTTAATGAAGTAGTAGACATAATCCAAAAGACAGGTCTCAAGGACGACGAAGTAAACAAAGGCGATGCAGACCCCGTGCAATGGGGAGCAGGTAAATTTGATGCTTACGCCGGACTTAAAGAAGTAATCAACCGCACATCGGGAGTTGCAAACATTGATGCAGATCAAACCAACCGATTGATGCTAAAAGATCTTGGCGGCAATGTTTATAACGTGTTCCTCGGCGGAGAAGCTCTCACCGTAAATGTATATAGCACTAACGGATCATTAGTGAAGAGCATTAAGTCGAGCGATAACGATATCAACATCGACCTCTCATCATTGGCAAAAGGCGTATATGTGCTCAACGTTAACAATCGCTTTAGCAACCGAGTTCTTGTGAAATAAAATTACCACATAATATTATTAAATTTTTATGAACAACAAATTAAAAGCATTTTCATTAGCGTTATGTGCCTTAGCTTCAGGCTATAATGCTTATGCTGATGAAGATACTACAAGCACGCTAGCTATAGAGTTTCATACCACCGTGTATGATGAATATGGCGACACAAACGCGATATCAGTAGTGCTTGGTTCTACCAGCGCCGGCGTAGGTACGTATATCGACGTAGATTGTGGCGATGGTAAACTTAACGAATATCAACTTTCTTTAGCCGGCTATGACGAAGAAAACGAAGCATCAACCGGCACATTTATCACACTTAATGTAGCAGCCAGCGGCACAGTAAAAATTTACTGTGATGATCCCTCAGTGATAGACTGGATTGATGCATCGGGATGCTATATTGATAAAATCACAATTAGCGATGAAGTAAGCAACTTGGTTTATTTGAGTCTTAGCCATAACGAATTGCTTTCGTTAGACCTGACCAAATTCACCAGTTTGCAAGCGTTGTATATAACAGACAACCCCTTCACCAATAGCCCTCTCGTTATTGGACCGAAAGCATATTTGCAATATCTAGAGATGAACAATATTGGAAGCATATCATCAGATTTTGATATTAACCAATTTCCGAACTTGCTCACGCTAGATGCATGGAATGCGAAAGGGCTCACAAGATTGACACCTTCAGGTTGTCCAAACCTCCTCAAACTATCAATTGACGGTACAGATGTATCATCGTTGGATGTGAGCCAAAATCAGTATTTGCAAGTGCTCAACATTAGCGATACACGAATCACAGAGATTGATGTTACCCACAACCCCAATCTTTATCAGTTGTATTGCACTCACGAGTCATCAATAAACTCAGAGTACAAAATTAAGAGTCTAGATGTGAGTCAAAATCCGGCACTTTACTATTTGTTCTGCACCGGTAATGACCTTACAGAGCTTGATGTAACCAAAAACATTAACCTTGGAAGTTTGACAGCGCGTAAGAACTTGTTGACAACAATTGATGTTAGCAACAACACCGGATTGTTCTGCTTGAACATTTCAGATAACAACTTTGGTTATTCGACATTGCCCTGGCCGACAACTTCAGCCGAAGACGGTGAAGAAGAACTTTACACCGAGTATGACTATGCACAACGCGACATTGCAGTAGAGAAGTCGTATGCAGTAGGCACAGTGCTCGACTTTAGTGAAAAGATGCTACGAGACCACACAGACACCGAAGCAGTGCTTTACACTATAGACGAAGCCAATCCGACAGATCCTATACTTCTCTCAGAAGACTATTATAGCTACGACATACCAACAGCTAAATTTACTATCAAAAAAGAGTATGCAGATAGCGTATATATTTCGTTTAGCAACTCTAAATTCACTGCAGCAGATCTCAAAACTCAAATGTTTAAAATCAAGTCTGCAGAAGAATATGGTAAACCTACAAAAGTAGCATCGTTTGCAACCGAAGCACGTGTTGGCGGTAACGTTTCAAATATCAGCTTCAATGTAGGTATTGATGGAGCAACAAAAGAAAATCCCAAAACCTTCTATGTTGACTTTGGTTCAGGCACCTATACAGCCTTCACCGCAACGACCTCAGATGCGACAGAAAACAACGTAAATAGTGCACCAACCGGCACAGGTATAATATCAATATATGTGCCCGATGGAGTAGAAATCTCAGCCCTCTCAATCAAAGATTTCACCCTCTACAACGCAGATCTGTCAAACTTGCGTTCATTGCGTGAGCTATCACTCACCAACACCGGCATCTACACAGTAGACTTGCAGTGGAACCGTTGCTTGCAAAGCATCGACCTCTCGAACAACGAAATCTCAACATTCACACTCGTAGGAAATAACCAAGGCTATGGCAAAAATGCGCTAACCGACGTTAACCTTTCACATAACAAGATTTCAACCTTTGAGTGGAATGAGAACTACACAGTAAAGAACTTCGATATTTCGTACAATAAGCTAAGTGAACTCAACCTCACCGGCAACACAACTATCGAAAGCATAAACATTGCGTACAACGACTTCTCAACATTCTCATGCGCAGATTGCACAAGCTTGACAACCCTCAATGTTGAAGGCAACCAACTCTCGTCAATCACAGTTCCTGAAGAAAACGTTATCACAAAACTTAACGTCAGCAACAACAAATTCTCTCTTGCAACCTTGCCAGATCATAGCAAAATAGCAGAAGAAGATTACACATACGCTCCGCAAGCGAACTACACCATTCCCACGAAAGCTCCGGGTATCAACCTCAAAGATCAAAATGTGAATGGCAACACCACCTACACTTGGCGTTTTGCTGAAGATGATTCGAAAGTTTCGTCAGCATACTACTACGCTCAAAACGCAGGTCAATTCCGTTTCGCAGCAAATAAAGCAGGTGCTAAGATTTATTGCGAAATGACCAATACGGATTTCCCCGATTTCAGTGGAGAAAACGTATATCGCACAACAGTAGTAGAGACAGCAGATATGCCAAACTACGTAGTTGCAGAATTTACAGTAGAGCCAAGAGAAGAAGATGAAAGCACAGATCTCAACTATGATACATATTTCACCCTCCAATCAACATCGGCAGTATCTGAAAATGCGATCTATGTAGACTGGAAAGGTGATGGCTCGCTCTCTCAATATCAGTTTGGTAGCAAATCGTATACTACCTACTATCCGGAAGTAACCGAAGGTGCACATGTTACAATATACTCATACGAAGAAGAAGATAATATCTTCGTGTTTAGTATGCGTAACATAAAGATGTCATCATTCAAATTGGGTAGCGAAAAGAGCTTGGGCAAAGTATATTGCTTAAACCTTACGAATGCCGGTCTCGAAGAAATTGAATTGCCGAAATCATCAGTTTTAAATGAACTTATACTCCCCGGTAATAATCTCACAACCTTTGATTTCAGCCGTTATCCCTCAGTAACATATCTCAATCTCTCAGATAACAAACTCTCAACAGCAGATCTTTCAGATCTTTCGAACGTGCAACAACTCTTCCTTGGAGGCAACGGTTTGGAAACAGCAACCTTTGGAACAAGCGAACGTTTGTGGAATCTCTTCCTTAATGACAACGAACTTACAACCGTAGACTTGAGCCCGCTCAAGAACTTGAATCAAGTTCACGTCAATGGCAATAAACTTACAGATATTAATGTTGCCAACAACACAAATCTCTCAGTGCTATATGCAAATGACAACCAACTTGATCACATCGATGTATCAAACCTCAAAAACCTCGGTGTTCTCGAGCTTTCAGGCAATAAGTTTAAGTTCTCAACACTTCCGTTAGAGTCAGATGTATTTGGTTCACGTACTATATACACATATGAGTACTCAAAACAAGCATCACTCCCCATTGAGTCAGTAAATGGCGTTGTTGATCTTAGCGGCGAAGCTAATATCAATGGCACAGCAACAACTTACGTTTGGTGCCTTGGCGAACCCGACTTCGATGATGGTTATCTCACCAATGAGTTGCTTTATAGCCAAGATGACAATACAGAAGAAGATCCTGATTTTGAACCTGACTACACTATCGAAAATGGTGTAACTAAATTTGTATACGATTTCAGCTCTTCAGAACAAGCATTGGCATGTGTTTTGACCAACGACTTGTTCCCCAATTTGACACTGCAAACAACAATGGTAAAACCGACAGCATACGATGCAGGTGTAAACAATGTTGTTGTTGATAGCGCAAATGCTTCTGTCAAAGTTGATGGCAATAGCGTATATGCATATTGTGACAATGGCGGCGTAGCAACTATCTACGGTGTTAACGGTGCAGTTGTGGCATCAGCTAATGTAGTTAACGGTGTAGCAACATTCAATAATGTTGCAAAAGGTTTCTATCTTGTTAAGGTAGGTACTGTTGCCGTTAAGATTGTTGTGAAATAATTAGTCATAACAAAATAATAAATTTAGGGAGGCTGCTTGCAGCCTCCTTTTTTT
>CAZJEA010000006.1:0-3246 GCA_964544895.1 uncultured Bacteroides sp.
TTGCAAATATATAATAGAATTCACATTCGAATAAGCATTTTTAACTTGTATATAAATAAAAAATTGCCGGTATTGAATGTAAATCTCTGTATTATAGATTATTATAAAAATTAACTTTGCTTAAAAATATAGACGTTTATTTGGGTGTTTTAGTATAAATTTACTATATTTTCCTCAAATTTATCGCGATTTTCAGCCCTGCTTTTAAGTTTATTTTTGTAAGTGTAGACTGAATTTTGCGTGATGCCTAAGAAGATTGCAATTTGTTGATAGTCGTCAACTCCTAAGTTCATAAATGCAAGATAACGCAGCTCTGTGTTCAATAATCCGGAAGATGGAGTAGTGAACTTTCGGTCTTCTAGCATAAGCTCGTTTACCTTGTTGATGAAATCGGGATGAAGAGACAGAAATGCGTTGTCAAAGAGGTTGTGAAATTTTTCTATTTGCTCGTTTACGACAGTCCCTGATTCGGCTATGCGTAACATATCAGTTGCCTGCGAAGCTTTAATTTTTCGTCCGACAAGACGGTTGTAGTCGTCGAGTGCAGTTATCTGTTGAGCATAAAGACTCAGCATTTGTCTGATGTACGAATCTTTGCTATTGTGCTTTTGCGATAAAATTCGGCTGTTTTTGTAGAGATGTTCGCGTTTGTGCTTAGAAAAGAGGATGAGCGCGCCGGCGATAATAAGAGTTAAAGCAAGAGCAATTAGAGCAAAAGTGCGCATCTTATTAGCTTTGTTGATGCGGCTTTTTAGTTCTATAATGATTGACTTCAAGCCTTTAGCTATGCGTAGTGCCGCTGCATCGTCATTGTTTAAAATAGCGTGATCAAGTGCACAATTATAATATTTGTTAGCCAAGTCTATGTTTCCTTCGTCGTGTAGCGCTTTGCCTAAACCGTAAAGGGCATCAGTTTCGTTAAATCCGCCCTTGATATCGCTGATAGCAGAACTGATGTAATAATATTTAGCGAGCCCATACTCATTTTCTTTGGCGTAGTGTCGTGCTATTTCAAGAGCTATTTGACCATAGAGATAGGAGCCGCTATGACATTTTGATAGCAAGTCAATTAAGTCGGCAATGGCGTCGATGTCGTTGCTGCCGTGTATTTTATCAATATCTATGTAATATTTATTTTTGATGTCATCGCCAACACTAAAACTGTTAAGCGAGTCAATGGCATTTTTTGTTTTGCGCTCAAAAACCTTGGCTCCGGGATCGCTTTGCAGATAGATGAAAGCGCGCGAATAAACATTGTATCCGGCTTCGAAGTATGTAGCTCTGTCTTTTGTAGCTATGTTTTTGGGGTTAATTGATTCGAAAACAACCGTAGCTAAATATAGCTCGCCTCGGGCAGTTAGCGCTATGCTGCGTTGCATTTTTAAAAGTGCCATTTGGGCGCTGTCGCCGCATTGTTCACAAAGACGTAATGCTAAATCGGTGTAGTGTAGAGCCGAATCAACATCTACGTGCAAATAGTCATCTATGATTTCGACATAGATGGGAAGACGTTGGCAGTCGTTTTCTGCCAATTTTATTTTATTACTTTTTGCTCTAATTTGGCTGCATTTGATTTCGCGGTATTTGTTGTGATTGTCAATGTAGTAATCAAGCGAATCGATTGAGTGCGAAGCTTGCTGATAATTGGCCAAAACGGGTAAAACAGCGCAGCTAATCAAGGTAAAAAGCACGAACCTGAGTTTAAGCATAAAAAACAAATGTCGTGATTGGTAAAAGATGGGTACAAAGTTACGCAATAAATTTCAAACATGAAGAAATTTATTGTAAAAACTACCGCACAAAAAGAGCTTAAGAAAGCATATCTTCTACTTTGTCGAGTATGGCTTCGAGATCTGCCAAGGTGTTGGCACGAAGCATTGCGATACGTGTCTCGCGAAACGATGGAATGCCTTTAAAAAGAGGCGAAGCAGCAAGATGGCGACGCACGTGGAGGATGCCGCGATATTCGTCTATACGCTCTACGCTTTCGTGTATTTGGCGGCGCAAGAGAGCAAATCGAGTTGCCAGCGGTAGTGTCTCGTATGAGCCGTCGGCATTAGTAAGGCATTGCTTAATGTCGTGGAAAATCCAGGGAGCGCCGATAGAAGCTCGTCCCACCATTACCCCGTCAACACCGTATTTATCGAATGCTTCGCGTGCCAGCTCTGGCGAAACTATGTCGCCATTGCCAATCACAGGTATCGTTAGACGCGGATTTTCTTTAACGCGAGCAATCATTGACCAGTCAGCAGAGCCGGTGTACATTTGCGAGCGAGTGCGTCCATGTACAGTTAGGGCTTGAATGCCGCAATCTTGCAATTGCTCTGCCAGCTCAACAATGATTTGAGAGTTGCAATCCCAACCCAATCGAGTTTTTACTGTGACCGGAAGATTTACGGCTTTAACTACAGAGCGCGTAATTTCCAGCATACGAGGCACGTCGCGCAACATACCGGCACCGGCACCTTTTCCGGCAACTTTTTTTACGGGACATCCAAAATTGATATCGATAATGTCGGGTTTTGCCGCTTTGACTATGCGTGCGGCTTCAACCATAGGTTCTACCTCTCTGCCGTAAATCTGAATGGCAGTAGGACGCTCGCCGTCTTTAATTTCGAGCTTGCGTGTAGTAGCAGCAATGTTTCTGATGAGAGCGTCAGCGCTAACAAATTCGGTGTAAGTCATATCAGCGCCCATCTCTTTGCAAATCAGGCGAAAAGAAGCGTCAGTAACATCCTCCATAGGAGCGAGCATCACCGGCTTGTCACCAAGGTCAATATTTCCAATTTTCATATATCGATAAACTTTGCTGCAAAGTTACAAAAAAAGTGGCATTTTTTATGAAAATTTTGTTTGTCATACGGCTATATTTTTTGTACTTTTGCAGAGTATGTAAAAATACAAAAACTAACAAGAAAATATGCGCATTCTACCATTCATCATCATAACAACACTTATACCCTTGTCCATCTCTGTAGGAGGATGTGGCAACAACGATGCTTCAGCACAGGCACCCTCGCGCAACGAAACAACAGGCGAGGCTCTCGATTTAATTTATGCAGCAGATTCCAATCGTTGGGATCAATGCTATGATTCGATGCCTGATAATGATTGCCAAAAGATGAAAATTAACGGTTTGGGTGGCCCTTTAGCCAAAGTTTTCAATGATAGCAATTATTTGCACTATGCCATCGCACAAAAATTAGGAATTGACCCAATAGATAGAGATTTTGACGCTTGGAACCT
>CAZJEA010000006.1:3346-6645 GCA_964544895.1 uncultured Bacteroides sp.
TCGCACAAAAATTAGGAATTGACCCAATAGATAGAGATTTTGACGCTTGGAACCTAAAACGACCGATAGTTAAAATTAAATCGTGTCCGGAGTATTATGTGGCAAATCTCACCCATTCACTGCCTTACCTCATCCCCGAAGCAGCAACACTGCTCAATGAAATAGGCCATCGTTTTAACGATACGCTAAAAGCACGTGGTGGAGGTAATTATCGTTTGAAAGTTACCAGCTTATTGCGAACCAATGCATCAGTGAGAAAATTGCGTCGCGTAAACAGATGTGCTGTCGACTCGTCTGCTCACCGCTTTGGCACAACTTTTGATATTAGCTACACACGTTTTATGCTCACTAAAAAGGGTGGGGTGAACCGTCGTCAAGAAGATCTCAAAAACATGCTTGCAGAAGTTATTTATGCAGTGCGTGAAGAGGGTAAATGCTATGTGAAATATGAGCGTAAGTCGGGATGTTTTCACATCACAACACGCAAATAAAAATAAAACGAGAAACAATAAACAACCTATTCACGTTGTAGAACGTTAGAGATTTAATATCATTACAAGATAAAAAGATGGCTGCCTCTGATCCTATCAAAAAAAACTCGCAGCGCAAAGTGTTGATGCGAGTACTCAAAATATCATCGCTGACGATATTCGGCATATTGCTGTTTGTCTTTGGCTTGTTGTTGGCTGCGGTATCAATATTAACACCGGAGCGATTAACACCAATAGTAGAACGTGTGGCAACGGCATCGCTGCAAGATGCTGAAGTGCACATCGACAAAGTGGAGCTATCTATGCGCAAGCAATTCCCGTTCCTCTCTGCCGAGATTGTCAATCTCTCGGTTATCTCAACGAAGATGCAACAACTTCCGGCACCGTTGCGCAAGGATGTACCCGCTTGGGCAGACACAGTCATCAGTGTTAGAAGTTTTAATGGCGGCATAAACATAGCATCGCTGCTTATCTATAAACTTAATTTGAGCGACGTAACCATAGACGGTCCTATGGTGAACGCAGTCGTTGTAAACGATTCTATCTGCAATTATGATATTGTTGCGCCGTCAGAAGAGCCGTCAGAGCCATTCGACTGGACCTCGTTGCCTACTATTGAATTAAAACGGTTTAGTATAGTAAAGCCACGCCCGGTGCGCTATCTCGATGTGCCGTCTAATACGTATGTCGAATTAAACTTCAATGAAGTAAGTCTTTCGGGTAAAGATGCTCCGTTATATCATCTCGATTTTACCGGAGATATTAAATCGCCAATGATCTCAGATTATTTAACTCTCAGTGATATAGACTTTTCACTAAAAGGAGATTTGATTTGGAATCAGGATACGCCATACAAAGTGCAAGTAAACAATATGGGCTTTGAGTTACCGCTCCTGAAAGGAAAGCTCAATACAGATGTCAATTTTAAGGACGATTTGATTGTAGAAGCCTTTAAACTCGATTTTGACCCAATTCCTATAAGCGATGCTCTTTCGTTGTTGCCAAAATCGTTGCGCAACGATTATAGCATACCCGACGGCATAGAAACAAATGCACAGGTTATACTTTCAGGAGAGCTCACCGAGCCTTATAACGTGTCGGGTACCGCAATGCCCCACGGCAAATTAAGCATCAACATACCCGATGCACAGTTTAGTTGGCAAGACGTGCAACTCGATAATATGGCAGCGTCTATAGATGTGACAATGCCTAATGATAATCTCGACAATGTTGTCGTAGAAATAAATCACATTAAAGTTAGCGGACCGGCAACATCGTTAACGATTAAGGGTACGGTAACAAACTTAATGAGCGATGTGCTTTTCGACGGAACAATTGACGGTACTTGCGATTTGGCTAAGTTGCCTCCGGTGTTGTCTAATATGATACCGGGCACACTCAGTGGCTATCTCGAAGCTAACGCTCGCATTGTAGGACGTCCGTCAATGTTTACGCCTCAAGATTTTCACCGATTGAAAGTTGAAGGCGACGTAACTGTTGATAAATTGAACTGGGCTGATAACGATTCGATTGCTACGCGCGTCTTTGCCAATCACGCAAAATTTAGCTTTGGCACTAATGACACGTCAAACAAAGGTGGCAAGGTCACAGATAGCCTGCTTACGGCAAAAATAGTTATAGACTCTGCGTCGATACAACAAAGTGATATGGCTATGGATTTGGTAGACTTAAACTTTGGTGTAGGCGCAGTGAACAAATATCGCCGTCAGGGCGACCGTAGCATCGTGCCTATGGGTGGCGGCTTGCATTTGGGTAAATTCTCTATGCTATTGACTGCCGACTCAACTGTTATGCGTGTGCGCCATGTTGATGGTAGCGCTGTTATGCGTTCGCACAACAACGATTATAAAACGCCGGAGTTTATTTTTAATCTCAGCCTTGAGCGTATGGGTGCCGGCACGCCGAGCACGCGCATGATGTTCTCAAATGCAAAGACAAATCTTGTTGCATTTAGAGAGCCGCAAGGTAAGCAAGCCAAAGCCATAGCAAGGCTAAGTGACTCGATAAAACATGTGCAGCCTCAAATGCAGCTCGATTCTGTCTATAAGCTGGCATCAAAAATATATAGCGAGTCAAATCCGCAGCGCAAGCGAGTTGCCGAGCTCGATTCTACCGAAGTTGTAGATATGAATGTTGATGCCGGAATAAAACGAGTGCTTTTAGGATGGTCAATAACCGGCTCGTTATCGTCAGAAAAGGCCGGATTGCACACTCCGTATTTTCCGATACGAAACAGATTGAGCAATGTTAACCTCGCATTTAACAATGACTCAATAGTTATGAAGAACGTTGTCTACAAAGGTGGACGTAGCGACTTTAAAGTGAATGGACGCATATCTAATATACGCCGAGCAATGACCTCAGGCAATCGCTCACCGTTACGTATATCGTTCGACTTGCAAAGCGATACTGTCGATGTCAACCAATTGGCTGAAGCAGTGTTTGCCGGTTCTGATTATGCTAACCGTGCAGACGAAAATAAGACCGGACTCAACCTTGGCGATATTGAAAATGAAACACAAATGGACAAAGTCATACAGTCGCAAGCAGCACAAGCGGCAGCAACCGATTCGATGACAGCATTCCTTGTACCCAAAAATGTGGATGCCGAGTTGCGAGTGCATGCTCACAATGTCATTTACTCTGATTTGCTCTTGCATCATCTCAACGGCAGCGTGCTGGTTTATGACGGCTCGATAAATATGCGTGACCTCTCGGCACAATCTGACGTTGGTTCGGTGGGCTTGAATGCACTCTATATGGGTAGAAGCGTAGAAGATTTGAAAT
>CAZJEA010000006.1:6745-35152 GCA_964544895.1 uncultured Bacteroides sp.
GGTTCGGTGGGCTTGAATGCACTCTATATGGGTAGAAGCGTAGAAGATTTGAAATTTGGCTTCGGCATGAAAGTTGACAAGTTTAACATAAACCGATTCTTGAAACTTGTGCCTGCCGTAGATTCGATAATGCCGATTTTGCGCGATTTCAGTGGCATAATCTCTGCCGATATTGCAGCAACTAGCAATATCACCAAAAATATGGATATTGATATGCCAACCTTGCAAGCGGCAATAAAACTTAGTGGAGACTCGCTGGTGCTGCTTGACCCGGAGACATTTAAAATGGTTTCGAAATGGTTGCTATTTAAAGATAAAAATCGCAACGTAATTGACCACATGGATGTGCAGCTGATTGTTGAAGATAATCAGATGCAACTCTATCCGTTTATTTTCGATTTCGACCGCTATCGACTTGGAGTGCAAGGTACAAACGACCTGGC
Organism: uncultured Bacteroides sp.; assembly: GCA_964544895.1. Taxonomy (GTDB): domain Bacteria; phylum Bacteroidota; class Bacteroidia; order Bacteroidales; family Muribaculaceae; genus CAG-873. The sequence continues at coordinate 7,189 of CAZJEA010000006.1, forward strand.
AATGAACTTTAACTATCATATAGCTGTTTTAAAGTCACCAATACCATTTAAATTTGGTATCAATGTAAAAGGTAATCCGGATAAGTACAAGATTCGTTTGGGCAGAGCAAAACTCAACGAAAAGACAGTACTCCAAGTTACAACTATGGATACAACACGAGTGAACTTGGTTAGACAGATTCAAAATGTGTTCCGTCGTGGAGTGCGCAATGCAAACTTTGCACGTGTCAACATATCAGACATCAAACGCTCAGCAGCCTTGGGCATGGAGGAAGACACGCTGTCACATCTCGACTCGTTGCGATTCATACAAGAAGGCTTGATAGATGCTCCCGATACAATACCATCTGAGGCCGAATTAAAAGATAAAGCTCTAAAACGTAAAACATCAAAGAAGAAACAAAAAAATAATAAAACGGTTGCAGCCGCAGGCGCTACAACAGCAGCGACTGTTATTATGCTTGCAGTGCTGCGACGCAGACGCGAAAATGACTGGAACTAACAACACTACAACCAAATTCTCTCTTGACGTAATAAATTTTTTGCGCAAGAACAATTATAAGTCTGTAAATCCACAAGCTGCCCTCTGTGACATGGATGGCACTCTCTACGACTCAATGCCACACCATGCGCAGGCTTGGCATCAAGTAATAAGCCAAGCCGGAATTGAGTGTACCAGCGATGAGTTCTTTATGTATGAAGGACGCACCGGAGCTTCAACAATAAATCTATTGTTTAATAGAGCCTTTGGTCATGGTGCTACCGATGAAGAGTGTAAGCGCATTTATAAGCAAAAGACTGAAATATTTAAGTCAATGCCTGCAGTTGATGTTATGCCCGGAGCGCAGTCTCTTATTAGCCAATTTGTGCAGGCTAACATTGCTCCAATACTTGTTACCGGGTCCGGACAAGGCTCGCTGTTAGAGCGTCTGGATAAAGATTTTAATCACGTATTTATCCCTGAGCATCGCGTCACTGCACACGATGTAAAGCACGGTAAACCACATCCCGAGCCATACCTTATGGCGTTAGAGAAAGCCGGAGTGTCAGCCAATTGTGCTATTGCTCTCGAAAATGCTCCGTTAGGAGTGACTTCAGCCGCCGATGCCGGAGTTTTCACGATTGCCGTAGTCACAGGGCCAATCCCCCGTCAAGCTATGCTCGATGCCGGCGCAGCTGTAGTTTTTGATTCGATGCCGGAATGTGCCGCACACTTTGGCGAATTATTATTAACGTTAAAGAGTACCACTATTTAAAAGCTTACCAACTATGAAACAAGAATTGTATTTCAGTAATGAAGTGGCCTCAACGATAGAAGAAGTTGTCGCTCAAATTAATCCGTCAAAAATATTTGTATTGGTAGATACGAATACAGCGTATTTCGTGCTCCCGCAATTGCAACAAACATCGCAAATAATAGCTAATGCCAAGGTTATAACCATACCCGCCGGTGACCTAAATAAAAATCTGGAAAGCTTGTCGTTAGTATGGCGTGAACTTACATTGGAGTCAGCCTCGCGCTCATCTTTGCTCATAAATGTAGGCGGAGGTGTTGTGTGCGACTTGGGCGGATTTGCTGCCGCAACATATAAACGTGGCATACACTGCGTTAATATACCGACAACATTATTGGCTGCCGTTGACGCAGCCGTTGGTGGTAAGACTGCTGTAAACTTCCAAGGATTAAAGAATCAGATAGGCGTTTTTAGAGCACCCGATGCCGTAATCATTTCAAGCATATTTTTTAAGACATTAAATCAGCACGAAATTCTTTCAGGCTATGCCGAAATGATAAAGCACGCGCTTTTGAAGAGCGAAAAAGAGTTTGCTCGAGTAATGAAATTCTCGCCTATCGATTCGCTTAACAACAATGATGAATATCTGGAAATGCTTCGCGACAACGTAGCCATAAAAGCTGAAGTTGTTAAAAAAGATCCGACAGAAAAAGGCCTCCGTAAGGCGCTAAATCTAGGACATACTGCCGGACATGCGCTCGAAGAGCTTTCGCTTGAACGAAAAAATCCGATAGCTCATGGCTATGCCGTGGCTTGGGGCTTGGTCATTGATGCTGTTTTGTCGTCAATGCTTTTTAATTTCTCTTCAGACACATTGCACACCCTAGCTAACTTTGTGAAAGAAAATTATGGCGCCTACGACATAAGCTGCAAAGATTATCCGCATTTGATTGAGTTGATGCGTCAAGATAAGAAAAATCCGGATGCCGACCATATCACCTTCTCGTTGTTGAAGGCTCCCGGTAAACTCGAACTTGATGCCGTAGCAACATCTGAACAAATCAGCGCGGCACTAGATATATTTTGCGACCTTATGGGCATCTAAATAATTATATGGAAAAAAGAAAGATATTGTTTGTTTGCCTTGGCAATATATGTCGCTCTCCGGCTGCCGAAGGTGTTATGCGTGCCATTATTGACGAAAATAACGATTCTGCAAATTGGGTCATCGACTCTGCCGGCACCGGCAACTATCACATAGGCGATTTGCCTGACAACAGAATGCGCATACACGCACGCCGTCGCGGATATGAGTTGACACACCGTTGCCGGCAGGTGCGTGTTGCCGACTTTGATGACTTTGACTTGATTGTCGCTATGGATGCCTCAAATGAGCGAAATCTCCGCGTCCTGGCGCCAACAATTGAGGCTGAAAATAAAATTGTGCCAATGGCTAAATTTGTGAGCAAAGCAATGCGCTACGACTATATACCTGACCCATATTATGAAGGTGCCGAAGGTTTTGAACTCGTGCTCGATTTGCTCGAAGATGGGTGCCGAAACCTGTATGCCAGCCTGACAAATTTTTGAGAATTTTAGATTTTTCGCTAAATTTGCGCATAATATATCACATTATATATAATATGAAAAAGCTTCTCTCTATAACCGCTTTAACATTATCGTTAACAGCTATGAACGCTCAGACAGTTCTAAAATATCCGGTAGCTCCGAAAGATAAAACAGTAGATAACTATTTCGGTAAAGTAGTAGCCGACCCCTATCGACCTCTCGAAAACGATACTGCTGCAGCTACACTCGAATGGGTAAAAGCAGAAAATGCAGTTACTCGATCATATCTCGATGCTATACCATTCCGTAGCCAAATACACGATCGTCTTACTGAGCTCAACAACTATGCAAAGCATGGCATTCCAAAAAGATATGCTGATAACAAGTACTATTTCTTTGAAAACGATGGCTTGCGCAACCAGTCGATACTCTATCGCTCTAATTCCTTGAACGACGAAAATCCGGAAGTTTTCCTCGACCCTAACCAGTTGAGCACTGATGGCACAGTAGCGCTAACAGGAGTGTCTATGGACAAAAGTGGTAAATATCTTGCTTACACCATTGCTCGCAGCGGAAGTGACTGGACTGAAATTTATGTGATGGATGTACAGACTAAGCAATTGCTGTCTGACCATATACTTTGGGCTAAATTTACCGGTATCTCTTGGGATGGCGACGGCTTCTATTATAGCGCTTATCCGGCACCTGCTGCAGGTAAAGAGTACTCAAATGCTAATGAATATCACAAAGTTTACTATCATAAAATCGGCACTCCGCAGTCTCAAGACACTATTGCTTTTGAAGACTTGCAAGCTCCGTTGCACTTCCATAAGGCTTGGACAGATGACAACGCATCGGTGCTTGTCGTTTCGATTGGTGGACAAGGCAATGGTAATGCACTGAAAGTTAAACAACTACATACTGATGGTGCAAAATGGGTTACTGTGGCTGACAATCAACTCAATAGCATTGATGTTATTGACGTTGTAAATGGCGAAATTTATTTTTATACCTCAGTAAATGCTCCTAACTATAGAATTGTTGCCGCTCCTATTGCCGACCCGCGTCAGCGAAATTGGAGAGAAGTTATTCCTGAGACTAAAGATGTGTTAGTGAGCGCTCGTATGGCTCATGGTGAGATGATTTTGACTTACGACAAAGATGCTGCCAATCACGCTTATGTCTACAACCTTGACGGAACACGCGTTAACGAGATAAAATTGCCCGGATACGGATCGGTTAATTTCTCGTCATCGAAAGACGATAATGAAGTTTTCTATAGCTTTGCATCTATTACAAGTCCCGCCGAAATATATTCATATGATTTATATACTAACGAGAGCAAATTGGTGCGCTCAACTTCTATAAAAGGGATAGATCTTAGCGACTTTGTTACCAAGCAAGTGTTCTACAGATCAAAAGATGGCACAAAGATCCCGATGTTCATAACCTACAAAAAAGGCACATTGCGCGATCGTAATAATCCGGTTTATCTCTACGGATATGGGGGCTTTAATATCACTCTAAATCCCTCGTTCTCGCCCAACCGCTTGCTATGGCTCGAAAATGGAGGTATTTATGCGCAAGCAAACCTGCGCGGTGGCGGCGAATACGGCGAATCGTGGCACGAAGCCGGCACTCTCTTGCAAAAGCAAAATGTGTTTGATGACTTTATTGCTGCTGCTGAGTATATGGTAGCGCAAAATTGGACAAATCCTGATCTCATAACAATTGAAGGAGGCTCAAACGGCGGCCTGCTTGTAGGCGCTTGTGCAAACCAACGTCCCGATCTTTTCCGCGTGGCTATACCTCGTGTCGGAGTTATGGACATGATGCGATATCATTTGTTTACTATCGGTTGGAACTGGGCACATGATTATGGCACATCTGCCGATTCGAAAGAAATGGCTGATTATCTGTTGGCATATTCACCGTTGCACAACATACAAAGTGGCAAAAATGTGCGCTATCCGTCAATCATGGTTACAACTGCCGATCATGATGACCGTGTGGTGCCGGCACATTCATTTAAATATGCCGCAACTTTGCAAGCCGCACAAACCGGAGATAGACCAAAACTTATCCGCATCGATTCTAAAGCCGGACATGGCGCAGGCAAACCTGTGGGTAAAGTTATAGACGAATATACCGATATATATTCATTCATCTTCAATAATCTCGGCTTAACTCCGAAGAAATGATTTCACGCAAATTAGTGAGAGTGCTCCCCTGCGCGCTGATGATGCTATCGCTTTCGGCGTGTTTCACAGGCGTGGAGAGCACTCCTAAAATATCAGCTAAAGAAATAAAGAAGCAAAAGATTGTCGAGTCGGCAGAAAAGCAATTTCTTGCAGATGTTTCCGGCGATGCAGCAGCAAATTGGAAGGCTGGAAAACGGCTTTTTGTTACAGACAATCGCATATCTTTGATAATGCAGCCGCAGTCGTCAGCCGTTGGACATGTGCCCGATTCGCTTGCCGGCACAGAAATTGTGCTCACCGGAGTGCAGACTGTGGTTTCTGTCACCGGCGATGAAGAAGTGCAACTTTCGCTTATGGATAATCGTGGCGATGTGTTTGTGTATCGTCCCGGGTTGTTGCGCTCGGTTTACGATGAGCGCAAACAGTTTGAAGTGCCGTTTACGGTTGAAATGAGCGTTGTCGACGAGGTCTCAAAGCGTCTTGTCGGTAAAACTTATTATCTCCTCACACAACGCCGCATTGATGCCAATGGCGACGAGGTGTACGGCTTGCGTTATGTCCCGGTTACAATTACCCGTGTTGAGCCCGGCAATGCCAACCAACCTTTGCGTGTATATTTCACTGACTCGTCTATGCACGAATATTCGGTGATGATGACAATAGGTGCAGATCCTACTTCGACACGTAACTTTGATAAGTTTTTTGCTTTTGAAAATCCGCGCACTAAATATGCTACCATCACTGATAGAGTGTGGGGGCTGATTATGCGTTCGGAAATTGAAACCGGGATGACGTCAAACGAATGTCGTTTAGCTCTTGGCGCTCCTAACGATTATACGCGTGTGCCGACAAATGCCGGTATGGTTGAGCGTTGGACGTATGACAATGGCGTATATTTGATTTTTGAGGATGGCGTCTTAACACGTTATAGATTATGAAACTAACCTTTCTTGGAACGGGCACATCTACGGGTGTGCCTCAAATTGGATGTAAATGTGAGGTGTGCACCTCTACTGATCCACGCGATAACAGACTTCGCACATCAGCCTTGTTGCACACTGATAGTGGCAATAATTTGCTTATAGACTGTGGCCCCGACTTTCGTATGCAGATGCTGAGAGCTGACTCCCCAAGTCTCACTGCCGCGCTGTTCACTCATACGCATTACGACCATGTTGGCGGCGTTGATGATATGCGCCCATATTGTGCTCACGGCAAGTTTAATGTGTATTGCCGACCTGATGTGGCTGAAGATTTACGCAATAGGGTGCCTTACTGCTTTCGCAAAAATTTATATCCCGGGGTGCCAACTTTTAATCTTCATGATGTAGACGATAATACCCCGTTTTATGTAGGAGACGACTATATTGTGCCACTGCCTGTAATGCATTTTAAAATGCCGATTCTCGGATATCGTGTGGGTAAGCTTGCCTATATCACCGATTGTAAAACAATGCCGGAGTCCACTTTGCAGCTTATGAAAGGTGTTGAAGTTTTAGTTATTAATGCGTTGCGCATTGAAGATCATCCTAGCCATCTCAATTTGCAAGAGGCTCTCGAGATTATCAATAAATTGCAACCTAAGCGCGCTTACCTAACGCATATTTCGCATCACATGGGCTTGCATGCTAAAGTGCAACCAACGTTGCCGCATAATGTATTTTTGGCTTACGATGGCCTCTCTATAAATATTTAATGGCATACACAAAAGAGGCTTACCCCTTAGGAGTAAGCCCCAATATGCTCTTAATAGTAATTAAGAAAAAGAAAGTATTTGAGAACGATTTTTATATCTAAGCCTGATAAAGGTCGATATCGAGAAAGAGTCTACCCATCGAAAAGGTAGAATGTTGTATGTGTATTAATGTTAATACAACTGTGTGCGATATTATCGAATGTAATTATTTGTGTGATAATAAAATTACCAATTCGATGGAAGAGGGTGAGTAGATATTTAATACTACTATTTGGAATAACTTGCTGCGAAGTTAGGCATTAATTTAATAAAAATACGCTTTAAGCAGTTAATTAATGTTAAATATACTGGGCGGGTGATTTTCTCACGTACACACACAAAAAAAGATTGGTAGTCGTCTCGACCCCCAATCTCCGTAAAACCTTAAAAATCTAATCCTATGAAAAAACTAATCAAATTTGTTCCTACAGCTTGTCGCTGTTGTTATATCTTGTATTGACAAGCCTGATCTCTTTTTTAGCTGTTGTAATATTATTACAATTGAAAAGACTAATTTGTTCAATTTCAACATAGTTAAAATAGAATTTTAACGCTTCACGGCATTTTTTCCCCTGCCGTTATTCCCCGTGCCGTTTAGACACGTATTTGCGCTGGAATTAAAAGATAAACGTAATAATAGGGTAACAAAAAAACGGCATCATTGTTTTGACACCGTTTTTTTTATCGTATTTATTAAATCGATGATTATTCACCGGGAGCGATAGCACCGCTGGGGCATGTTTCTGCGCAAGAACCGCATTCGATGCAAGTGTCGGGATCGATTTTGTAATAGTCGCCTTCTGAAATTGCTTCAACGGGGCAAACAGGAGCGCAAGTGCCGCATGCTACGCATGAGTCAGCTGAAATAACGTAAGCCATAATATTAAAATTTTAAAAATTTGTAGTTGTAAGTGTTGTAAATGAGTTTTGTGTTGCAAATATACTCTTTTTTTTGTTTACTCCCAATTTTTCAGCGAAATTTCTGTAATTTTGTAACTATGAAAAAATCACAGACTCTTTTATTAGTAGCAATAGCCGCCATAGTGCTATTTGTGCCTTGGTTGGGTAATACATATTTTTATACTAAAGGCGAGCCCCGTGAGGCTATCGTGGCTATGTCTATGTTGCAATCCGGCGATTGGATACTTCCTGTTAGCTACGGCGCTGATATGCCTTATAAGCCGCCAATGCTAGCATGGTTAATTGCAATTTTCTCTTCGCTATTTGGTGGCGTTGTCACCGAATTTACGTCGCGCCTGCCATCAGCTTTGGCTGCTGTGGCACTTTTAGTAGCCGGTTGGCGTCTTGTTTACCACCGCTTGGGAAGTCTGCGCGCTTGGGTTATGTCGCTTATCACTGCCGGCAGTTTCGAATTTTTCAGAGCGGCAACGGCTTGTAGGGTGGACATGGTGCTCACGGCGTTTATGGTTGGCGCGGTATATGCAATTTTCACTATGCGCGGGCGACCATTGCGCGTGTTGTATGCGGTGCTGCTACTTTCGGGTGCAACACTCACGAAGGGCCCAATTGGTTCGCTATTGCCATGTTTTGCCATGGGCATTTATTTCTTGCTGCGTGGCGATAATTTTTGGCGTACCTTGCTTCGTATGCTGTCTTTGTGTGTAGCATCATTTATACTTCCGGCTTTGTGGTATTATGCTGCATGGCAACGTGGTGGCGACGCTTTCATCTCGCTGGCTATGGAAGAAAATATAGGTAGACTCACCGGAACGATGACTTACGAAAGCCATATCAACCCATGGTATTATAATATTATATGTGTTGTAGCCGGAATGTTGCCGTGGACTGTGCTTGTAGTTGGCGGTTTATGCTATCGCAGTGTGCGCAAGCAGTTGCGTGCTCTTTCTGTTGATAAAGGCTTGCCTTTGATGTCATGGACTGTAGGCTTAGTGATATTCGTCTTTTATTGCATCCCGGCAAGCAAGCGCGGTGTTTATTTGCTGCCGTGTTATCCGTTCTTAGCTTACGGTGCAACCTGGGTGTTAATGCAGGTGAAATCTACTAAACTTATGCGTGTATGGTCTATAATCTTAGCCGTTTTGGCTATCCTAGCCCCAATAGTATATATTGTCGGAGCCTGTGGTTGCCTAAAAGGTTTTGCTGTAGCTCCATTGCATTGGTGGTTGTGGCCGTTTGCTGCTGCGCCTGCTGTCTTAGGCGTATGGTGGTTGTGCACACGTTCCGGTGGTGCAATGACGCTGGGCGGAGTGCTATGGATGACCTATATTATACTTATTGCTTATAACGCTGCTTATATGCCCATGAGTTTAAACTCTCGTTCTGATTATGCGGCTGCAAAAATTATAGAGCAACGTGTGCCAAAAAATGCACCGATAGTTTCTGTGATACGCGAAGATAATCTTCTGCGTTATTATAGCATTAATTTTTATCTTGGTGATCGTTTGCGTAGGGCTGCTACATACAATGATGTGCCCGACAATGCTTGGCTGTTAACACAACCTACTGATTCTGTCGTGGGCGATACGTTAACATTGCGTTCAAGCGATACACGTAGACCGATAGTGCTCATCCCTCCACGAAATTTAAAATAGTACAATAAATTATTAACAACATACCCCTATCTTATGAAAATATTCAGTCACAAACTTTTGGCAGTATTGCTAATGTGCTCTATGGCTTCAACTTCGCTGTCGGCACAAACTACGTCTGTTATTGGAGAACCTGACTCCGTTAAAGACGTGCGTATGAACTGGTTTGCTCATGCAAAGCTAGGCATATTCATTCACTGGGGCATTTATGCAGTGAAGGGCGTCTCAGAAAGTTGGTCGTTTTATAACAATCATCTTTCGTATGATGAGTATATGGCTCAAGAAAAAGGCTTTACTGCCGACAAATTCGACCCCAAACAATGGGTAGATCTCATTGAAGAGAGTGGGGCACGATACACTGTTATTACTACAAAGCATCACGATGGTATGGCTCTTTGGAACACTAAACAAAGCGACAGAAACGTTGTGAAACGCACTCCCGCAAAACGCGATCTAATAGATCAATTTGCTAAAGAGGTGCGCAAAAGAGACAACTTGCATCTTGGCTTTTATTTTTCTTTGTTAGATTGGTCTCACCCTGATTATCCTCATATCACTCGCACGCAAGATAGATATAGCGATGACCCCGTGCGTTGGGAGAAATTTCGCAAGTTTAATTTCGCTCAACTGACTGAGTTAAACAAAACTTGGCATCCCGATTTGTATTGGTTTGATGGTGACTGGGAACAAACTGCTGAAGCATGGGATTCTAAAGGTATTGTAAATCTCCTCCATGCCGACAATCCTAATGTTATTGTAAACTCTCGCATTCAAGGTTATGGCGATTACGGTACTCCTGAAATTGGTGTGCCCGTGATTCGCCCGCAAGATAAATATTGGGAGCTTTGCCAAACCATGAACGATTCGTGGGGCTATCAGCCGCTTGATACAAACTACAAGTCGCCATACATTTTGCTGCGCACTTTTGTCGATTGCATTAGCAATGGCGGTAACTTGCTCCTTGATATTGGCCCGAAAGCTGACGGTACTATTCCCGAAGAGCAAATAGCTATTCTCAAAGAATTTGGCCGCTGGACAAAGAAACATGCTGAGGCTATCTATGACACTCGTGCCGGCATGCCAGCTGAGCATTTCCATGGCTATACAACATACAATCAAGCCGGCGATATTGTTTACTTATATGTACCTTATCGTCCCAAAGGTGTGATTGAAGTAAAAGGCATTTTAAACGATATCAAAAAAATTAGAGTTGTCGGTGATGGCACAGAATTGAGCTATACAATCTACAACAAACCGTCATGGAGTCAGCTCGCAGGCAATCTTTATATTGATGTGCCCGATTCGGTCCTTGACCCGCAAATCACTGTTATTGCTGTTGAATTAGATGGCCCGGCTCGCCTTTATAGAGCTGCCGGTCAGGTTATAGAAAGTAACTAATAAATCACATCATAATACGACAAAAAAATCCTCGGCAAAAACCGAGGATTTTTTTGATAATATCTTCAACCGAATATATTAATATTCGTCCCAACTGAGTATTTGGATATCGTCAGGACTGAGTGTCGTAAATGCGCGAATAAATGCTGAAGCCAAACGAGCATTAGTGAGCAAAGGCACATTCAAGTCGATAGCTGCACGACGTATTTTGTAACCATTGCTGAGCTCTGTTGAAGTGAGGTTCTTTGGTATGTTCACCACCATATCTATTTCGTGGCTGTGTAGCAAATCGAGCGCTTGGGGTTGCATGTCGGGTTGTGAGGGCCAGTAAACCAGCAATGCGGGGATGCCGTTGTCGTTAAGGAAACGGTGGGTGCCTGCGGTTGCATAAATTTTGTACCCTTTGTTGTGTAGCATTTGTGCTGCTTCGAGAGTGTCCGCTTTTTGACGTGCCGATCCGGTTGACATCAACACTGCTTTTTGAGGCACGCGTTGTCCTACTGCAAGCATTGATTTGAGTATTGCTTCTGACGTGTCTGTACCAATGCAACCAACCTCACCGGTAGATGCCATATCTACACCCAATACAGGGTCTGCACCTTGTAGACGTGAGAATGAGAATTGTGATGCTTTGATGCCGACATAATCAAGATCGAATGCACTCTTAGCAGGTTTTTCTACCGGAAGTCCGAGCATTGCGCGAGTTGCCAAATCAATGAAGTTTATCTTCAATACCTTTGATACGAATGGGAAGCTGCGCGATGCACGTAGGTTACATTCGATAACTTTGATGTCGTTGTTTTTAGCTAGATATTGAATGTTAAACGGTCCTGTGATTTGAAGCGCTTTGGCAATCTGTGATGATACCTTTTTGATGCGTCGCATTGTCTCTACGTAGAGCTTTTGCGGTGGGAATTGTATTGTTGCATCACCTGAGTGTACTCCGGCAAATTCGATGTGTTCGCTGATTGCGTAGGCAACGATCTCTCCTTTGTTTGCCACTGCATCCATTTCTATTTCTTTAGCGTTTTGGATGAATTCGGTAACAACTACGGGGTGATCTTTTGATACGTTGGCTGCAAGGCGGAGGAATCGTTCCAACTCGTCGTTATTTGAGCAAACGTTCATTGCTGCACCTGAGAGCACGTAACTCGGACGAACCAAAACAGGGAATCCAACTTCATCGATAAACGAGTGTATGTCATCCATGCTGGTAAGCTCACGCCAACGCGGTTGGTCAATGCCAAGACGGTCGAGCATGGCTGAGAATTTGTGTCGGTCTTCTGCGTTATCTATGCATTGTGCTGATGTGCCAAGTATGTTTACGCCTTGATCATCAAGTTTCGTTGCCAAGTTGTTTGGTATTTGACCTCCCACACTGAGTATTGTGCCGTGTGGTTGCTCGAGGTCGATTATATCCATCACACGCTCGAATGTGAGCTCATCAAAATATAGACGATCGCACATATCGTAGTCGGTTGATACGGTTTCAGGGTTATAGTTTATCATAACCGAGCGCCAACCTTCTTTCTTGACTGTCATAAGTGCATTAACCGAGCACCAGTCGAACTCTACTGATGAACCGATGCGATATGCACCGCTACCAAGCACTACTATCGACTTGTGATCGTGTAGATACTCGATGTCGTGTTGTGAGCCGTTGTATGTGAGATACAAGTAGTTGGTGCGTGCCGGATATTCAGCTGCTAGGGTGTCAATTTGCTTAACTACGGGGAGAATGCCAAGTTGTTTGCGGCGATTGCGCACTTCCAACACTCCTTTTTGTCCGGTCATATTGTCTTTGAGCACTGAGCGTGCAACTTGGAAGTCGCTGAAGCCTTGTTGCTTAGCATGACGTAGTAGCTCGGCAGGTATTTCCTCGATAGAGTTAAATTCTTCGAGATCGTATGATGTTTGTGTGATGTCCTGTAATTTGTATAGAAACCACTTGTCTATTTTTGTTAGCTCGTGAATGCGATCGACTGTGTATCCGCGACGCATTGCTTTGGCTATTACAAATATGCGCTTATCTGTAGGTGCGGCAAGAGCGCGGTCTATGTCGTCAACTTTTATAAGTTTGTTTTCAACAAATCCGTGCATGCCTTGACCGATCATGCGCAAGCCTTTTTGTATTGCTTCTTCGAATGTTCTTCCTATGGCCATAACTTCGCCGACTGATTTCATCGAAGAACCAATCTCGCGATTTACACCATGGAATTTACCAAGGTCCCAACGCGGTATTTTTACAACGACGTAGTCTAGTGCCGGTTCGAAGAATGCTGAAGTGTCTTTTGTTACTGAGTTGCGTAGATCGAAAAGTCCGTAGCCCAAGCCAAGTTTTGCTGCTACAAATGCCAATGGATAACCTGTGGCTTTTGATGCTAGAGCTGACGAACGGCTTAGACGAGCGTTAACTTCAATAACGCGATAGTCCATAGAGTTGGGGTCGTATGCATATTGCACGTTACATTCACCAACGATGCCTATGTGACGAATGATTTTTATTGCTAAAGAACGGAGATAGTGATAGTCGTCGTTGCTGAGTGTCTGCGATGGAGCAACAACGATACTTTCACCGGTGTGTATGCCGAGCGGGTCAAAGTTCTCCATGTTGCAGACGGTGATGCAGTTGTCGAAACTGTCGCGCACTACTTCATATTCTACTTCTTTCCATCCTTTGAGTGACTTTTCAACCAACACTTGCGGTGAGAAAGCCAATGCTTTTTCGGTGAGTGTTGTGAGTTGTTCGTCGTTATCGCAGAATCCGCTACCCAAACCGCCAAGAGCGTATGCAGCACGAACGATTACGGGATAACCAAGTTGGTTTGCTACGCGTAGAGCGTCAGAAACCGATTCAACAGCTTCACTCTTTATAGTCTTGATATCTATTTCGTCGAGTTTCTTCACGAAAAGCTCGCGGTCTTCTGTGTCGATGATTGCTTGCACCGGGGTGCCAAGAACTTTCACATTGTATTTTTCGAGTGTTCCGGCACGATAAAGTTCTACACCGCAGTTAAGCGCTGTTTGACCACCGAAAGCTAAAAGTATGCCTTGTGGTTGCTCTTTTGCTATAACTTTTTCAACAAAATAGGGGGTTACCGGCAAAAAGTAAATTTTGTCGGCGAAACCTTCGCTAGTTTGTACTGTAGCGATGTTTGGGTTAATGAGCACAGTCTCTATACCCTCTTCTTTCATTGCTTTTAGAGCTTGTGAGCCTGAATAGTCAAATTCTCCGGCCTCACCTATTTTGAGGGCTCCGCTGCCCAGAAGCAGCACTTTTTTAATTTTGTTGTCTTGCATAGAATAGTTGGATTATAGAGTTATAGTAGTGCTATAAATTCGTCGAAAAGGAACTCTGTGTCACGAGGCCCTGATGATGCTTCAGGGTGAAATTGTGCAGAGAAGAAGGGTTTCGTTTTGTGGCGAATACCTTCGTTTGTGCCGTCATTCATATTTACAAATAGGGGCTCCCAATCAGCTGGCAATGTTGCACTGTCAACAGCAAAACCATGGTTTTGTGATGTAACAAAGCACGTGTTTGTGCCAACTCTGCGCACCGGTTGGTTGTGGCTGCGGTGTCCGTATTTTAGCTTGTATGTCTTTGCTCCGGCTGCTTTTGATAGCAGTTGGTTGCCCATACATATGCCGCAAATGGGTTTGCCTATTTCTATCGCTTTGCGTATGTTCTCAACAGTAGCGGTAGCCATATCAGGGTCGCCGGGGCCGTTTGAAATGAACAAACCATCGTAATTTATCGATGTGAAGTCGTAGTCCCAGGGCACTCTAACTACTCTTACGCCGCGCTTTGTGAGGCAGCGCACGATGTTGTGTTTTACACCACAGTCAACGAGGACTACTAGTTTTTCACCCTCGCCATATTCCTGCACATCTTTACAGCTGGTTTTGGCTACTAAGTTTTCTTTATTGGGATCATAAAAATCGACATCGTCACAGCCGTCAATAATGATTTTACCTAGCATGCTACCTTTATCACGTAGATGCTTGGTCAGGGCGCGTGTGTCGATGTCGTAAATACCTGGAATCTTTTCTTCAGTTAACCAATCAGAAAGTGATCTATCTGACTGCCAGTGGCTATTGTTCCAAGAATAGTCTTGCACTACTAGCGCTTTGCAGTGAATGTGGTCACCTTCGAAATTGTTGCTGATCCCTCGTGGATCGGTGCCGCGTGGTGGTACACCGTAATTGCCTTGGAGGGGGAATGTTGTCACTAATATCTGACCTTCGTACGATGGGTCGGTCAGGCTCTCGGGATATCCGGTCATTGCGGTGTTGAATACAACTTCGCCGGCGGTAGACCCTACATATCCGAAAGATTTACCTTCGAAAACTGTGCCGTCTTCTAAGATTAGGCGGGCGTTGGGAGTATGACGCATACGTAATATGTATATATTTAGTAGTAACGATTGCGGTCTCCGAATTGTCGTGAAAACCATACAAAGGTACAAATAAAATTGCGGTTTGCCAAACCATTACAGAGTTTTAAGATTTCATCGCTTTTTATTCGCCTTTTGTAGCCTCTGTTTTCGCTTAATTTTTGAACTTTTTTTGGCTATAAAAACAATTAGTTGTACCTTTGATGTTAAATATAATTGATGTTTAATCTAAAAGATTCAATAACATGAATGTAGCTTTGATGTTGCCTTTGTTTTTTAGCAATATGCGCGGTTGGCAATTTATTGTAGTTGTACTTTTGATATTGTTACTCTTCGGCGGTAAAAAAATTCCTGAGCTTATGCGCGGTTTAGGTCGTGGTGTGCACGAGTTTAAGCAAGGCATCGAAGATGCTAAGCGCGAAATTAATAAACCTCTAGACACTGATACTAAACCTGAAGAGCCTAAGGCGAAAGACGTTGACTAAGCAAACCGACGATATGACTTTTTGGGATCACCTTGATGCCTTGCGTGGGGTGCTATTTCGTATTGTCGGAGTGGTGATAGGGTTAGCTATTGCCATGTTTTTTGTTATGCGCTGGTTTTTCGACCACATCATCATGTGGCCATGTCGCGCTGATTTTCCCCTATATAGCATGCTCAGTTTCATGCAAGGCGATGGCGATTTCCTACCTAATTTGTCTAATACAAATTTTAACGTGAAGGTTATAAATATCAGTCTGGGCACTCAACTGATGACTCATTTAAGCGCATCGTTGTGGCTGGCTTTTGCCTTCAGTTTCCCCATAATCATTTATCTTCTGTGGAGTTTCGTCAGCCCCGGATTATATGAAAATGAACGCCGTGGCGCGCGAAAAGCTTTTTTATTTGGTAATATAATGTTTTATCTTGGCGTGTTAGTCGGATACTTTGTCGTTTTTCCGCTAGCACTCCGATTCCTTAGTCAATATCAGCTTAGCCCTACCATTGAAAACACTTTGACGCTCGACTCGTATATGGACAATTTCTATGGCATAATCTTAGCTATGGGTGTTGTTTTCGAATTGCCATTAGTGGCGTGGCTATTGGGCAGAATTGGCCTGCTTAAACGTAGCTTTTTCAAAAAATATAGACGTCATGCCATTGTCGCATTAACAGCTCTTGCTGCATTTATTACTCCTACCAGCGATATCTTCACGCTTGCAATAGTTTTTGCTCCGCTCTACGCGTTGTGGGAGCTTAGCGCATATCTTGTCCCTAGCTCTACCGATTAACTTTCCAGCGCATTCTCTTTCAATAGCAAGTCGTACACACTTATAGTTGTAATGCCAGCTTCGTCTCTAGTAACTGGACATTCCTCTCCCATTATAATGATCTTCTTGAATGAATCATCAATTTTTAATAGTGATGCTCGTTCTTGTTTATATTTTTCCTCTGATTCTATTCTGTAAGCTGATTGTATATAGTATCGTCTGCTACCAAGGTTGCACACAAAATCGACTTCGAGAGTAGAGCGTTGTTGTCTTCCTTCTGCGTTTTTAGTTATTATTGGAACGGTGCCAATATCCACGTTGTATCCTTGCGTACGTAGTTCGTTGTAGATAAGGTTTTCCATCAAATGTGTCTTTTCTGTTTGTCTGAAATTTAGTCGGGCATTTCTCAATCCTAAATCCATGAAATAGTATTTGAATGGAGAATTTATGTATCGTTTACCTTTAATGTCATAGCGAGTACATTTTTCTAGAAGAAAAGAGTCACACAAGAAATCAATATAATCTTTTACTGTGTCGTAAGAAATGCCTGATTTCTTTTCGCTATTAAAAGTATTAGCCAACTTGTTGGGATTAGTTAAAGCACCGATTCCTGAAGCTATAATGTTAATCAGCTCTTCCAAATCGGCATCTTTGCGTATGTTGTGGCGGTCTTTTATGTCTTTAATGTATGTTTCTTCAAATAAAGAGCTTAAGAAACGCACCTTTTGCTCGTCCGATTTATACGATAATATCTGAGGTAGTCCGCCGTACAGCATATATTCATTAAGCCCGGCTTGTACTGTGCCTTGATATACTGACATATATTCTTTGAAGCATAGCGGATGCATTTTAACTTCAAAACCGCGACCGCGAAATTCCGTTATGATATCTTTAGACAAAAATTTTGCATTGCTTCCTGTCACATATATATCAACATTTTGCTTTGTTAGTAGTCCGTTTAGCACTTCTTCAAAGCTGTTTAGCATCTGAACTTCATCAAGTAAAATGTAGTATATTTCGTCATCAACAATGCAACTTTCTATGTAGTTATATAGAATGTCAGGATTTCTCATAGAAATGAACTTGTAATCCTCAAAGTTCACTTTTATTATATGATCTTTGATGACACCACAGCTTTCAAGATATGATGCAAATATCTCGAATAGTAAATATGATTTACCACACCTTCTCATCCCGGTTATAACCTTAATCATTCCATTGTTTTGCAATGAAATTAGTTCGTCAAGGTATTTTTTGCGTTCTATCTTCATGCCTAATCGAAATTTGTGTCACTAAGTGACGGAGTTTTCGATTACAAATGTACGCATTTTCTTAGTTTTTACAAAATCTAATCGAAAAAAGTGTCACTAGGTGACATAATTTCCGATTAGACCCACGTGCCTTACGCGCAAAATAAAAAGGCAAGCCCAATAAAAGACTTGCCTTCCCAATTAAAATCTAACAATTATGAAAAACTATATAGCATTGGCACATGCTGCCATTACTACTTCACTCAGTGTTGGATGTCCGTGTACGGTTTGTGATGCTATTTCGTCTACTGTCATGCCTTGTGTCATTGCTGTAACAGTTTCAGCAACAAGATCAGCGGCATGGGGCCCAACGATGTGGCACCCGATGATTTTGCGTGATGTCGGGCAGTATAAAACTTTTACTAACCCGTCAGCTTCTCCCATAGCTCTGGCTTTGCCGTTGCCGGCAAACAATGCTTTGGCTGATTTAAATTCTATGCCATGTGCTTCGCATTGTTCTGACGTTAGTCCTGCCATCGCAGCTTCGGGCACTGTAAATACTGCTGACGGTATCACTTGCAAGTTCACTTTTTCGCCCATAGCAACGCGCCCTTGTGCAGATGCTGCGTGGGCAAGCATAAGCCTACCGTTGCAATCGCCAATGGCATAAACGCCCGGACGTGTGGTTTGCATATTGTCGTCGGTCACTATGAAGCCTCGTTGCGAAACTTCTATGCCGCAAAGATCCAACCCGGCAGGGAGAACCGGTCGGCGCCCAACTGCCATCAGAACAGCATCGGCAGAGACTGTTTCTTCTCCTTTTTTGCCGTTGTAGGTAACAATGCGACTATCGTTCTCTCCGGCAGCAACACCGGTTACTGCTGCGCCGACAATAAATTTCACACCACGTCGAGTGAGCATTGAGCGCAAACGTTTTGCCACTTCTTTGTCAAACGGCGGTAGAATTTCTTTGCAATATTCTATTACAGTTACGGCTACACCAAAGGCGGCCATAATTGACGCAAATTCCAAACCGATTACTCCGCCACCGATGACTGCTACCGATGCCGGTAATTTGTCTAAAGCCAAAAATTCGTCGCTTGACAAAGTGAGGTCTGCTCCGGTTACGGGCAGAACTGCCGGCTTTGATCCCGTCGCGATAACAATTTGCGGTGCCGTGTAAACTTCGTCACCTACAACCACATTGCCATCGGCATTAAAAGATGCTTCGCCTTTCACACAATTGCATGCTGCAGTTGCTGCTACAACGCCTTCGCGTAGTCCGTCAACAATGCCGCGCATACGCTCTACTGCTTTGCCATAGTCAGGAGTGTAAGCGGCTACATTTATGCCAAATTCGCTCGCATTGGCAATTGTGAGCAGCGCTGAGGCTGAGGCGCACAAGCACTTCGTGGGTATGCAACCGCGATTGAGGCACGTGCCTCCGGCTAGATCGCGCTCAATAAGCACAACATTTTTGCCCTTGTGTGCTTGCTCGGCGGCGAGTTCATAACCTCCGGGGCCCGCGCCAATGATAATAAGGTCAGCGGTAACCATTATTGTGCTTTATTAAGATCTGACCATTTAACTATAGGATGCAGTGCTGCCTCAGTGTCGTCAGGATGGATAACCGGAGTCGTGCACGGTGCATTTTTAACTACATCGGGAGTCTCGGCGGCTTCTTTGGCTATGTTGCGCATAACTTCGATAAAGCGGTCGAGTGTTTCGCGGCTTTCGCTTTCGGTTGGCTCAATCATCAACGACTCGTGGAAGAGTAGCGGGAAGTAAATGGTTGGAGCGTGAAATCCGAAGTCTAGCAAACGTTTAGCGATGTTGAGAGTTGTTACACCCGTAGATTTATCTTTTATGCCATCAAATACAAATTCGTGCTTGCAACGACCTTGTATAGGTAGTTCGTAGAGGTCACTGAGCGAGTCTTTGATGTAGTTTGCGTTGAGTGTGGCAAACGGACCAACTTGAGCAACACCATCTGCACCAAGAGTGAGAATGTATGTTAGTGCGCGTAGCTCAACAAGGTAGTTTCCTAGCCAGCCTGAAATGCGTCCGAGCGCTTCGGGGTTGTCGGTTACAACACTATATTCGTCTTCTTCCTCGTCGTAGACTACACGCGGATTAGGCAAAAATTCTTCCAAACCTTTGCGCACACCTATAGGACCTGCTCCGGGACCACCGCCGCCGTGAGGTGTAGAGAATGTCTTGTGAAGGTTTATGTGCATAACATCGAAGCCCATATCGCCTGGACGGGCAATGCCCAGCATTGGGTTCAAGTTTGCTCCGTCGTAATATAGAAGAGCGCCTACACCGTGCACCATTTCGGCAATCTGAGGTATATGCTTTTCAAACATACCTACGGTGTTCGGGTTCGTCATCATTATTGCGGCAACTGTGTCGTCGAGTTTTGTTGCCAAGTCGTCTACATCTATAGTGCCGTCGGGCAAACTCTTAACTTCAACAATCGAGTATCCGGCAACATTTGCCGATGCGGGGTTAGTGCCGTGAGCACTGTCCGGTACAATAACCTTAGTGCGTTTGAAGTCTTTACGGCTGTCGTGATAAGCGTGAATAACCATCAAGCCGGTGAGCTCGCCATGAGCTCCTGCAAACGGATTGAGGGTAAATTCACTCATTCCTCCAATCTCAGCTAGAAGTTGTTGCAGTGTGTAGTATGCTTCGAGTGCACCTTGAACTGTCTCGGCCGGTTGTGCCGGGTGAAGGTGTGCTACAACTGGGTCTGCTGCTATCTCTTCGTTGATTTTGGGGTTATATTTCATCGTGCACGATCCCAGTGGATAAAATCCGGTATCTACACCAAAGTTGTTTGTGCTCAAATTGTTGTAGTGACGCACCAAGGTCGGTTCGTCTACTGCCGGAAGCTCCGGAGCTTTTGCTCGCGTTAGTGATTGCGGAAGGCTGCTCAATGAAGCTGCGTAAGTGTTGACCGGGAGCGAATAGCCGCGACGTCCGGGGCGTGAGCACTCAAATATTAGTTTGCTATAAAATTCTTTATTCATCGCTGCCAAGTAAACTTACAATTGATACTAATTTGTCTATTTCCTCGCGTGAACGCATTTCGGTAACGGCGAGCATTAGTTCGTCGTCGGCGATTTTCACTCCGGCAAGTATGCCCTGTGCTTCTGCTGTGAGAAGTATGTCGTCAGCTGAAGCTTTTGTGCATTTTATTACAAACTCATTGAGGAATGGAAGTTGCGGATAGCGTAGTTCTACATTTCCTGTTTTTACCAATTCGTCAGCGAGGTAATGTGCGCCGGCATAGCTCAGCTCGTTAACTTCGCGAAGTCCTTCGGTGCCCATTACTGATAGATACATTGCTGCGTACAATGTCATCACTCCTTGGTTTGAGCAGATGTTTGAAGTCGCTTTTTCGCGGCGTATGTGTTGTTCGCGAGCTTGCAATGTGAGCACGAATACACGTTGCCCTTTTTCGTCAGTAGTTGCACCGACTATACGGCCGGGCATTTTGCGCATAAGTGCGGTTGTTGTGCACATATATCCGAGATACGGACCGCCAAAGTTAAGCGGCATACCCAGCGATTGTGCTTCGCCAACTGCTATATCTGCTCCCCATTCACGAGGCGATTTTACTACTCCGAGTGCGGCTGCGTGGCAATTTAGCACAAGAAGAGCTTTTGCTCCGTGTATGTCATCGGCAAATCCGCTGTAGTCTTCAAGTACACCATAATAGTTGGGTGATGCCAATATGACACCGGCAACATTGCCTTCGTTCAGCATGCTTTGCATTGCTGCGCGGTCTGTTATGCCTTCGTTTGCGGGAATGGTGTCTAGTTGTATCTTGTGATAGCGAGCGTATGTAGCAACAACTTCGCGTACTACCGGGCTCACTGTCTCTGATATGAGCACGCGGTTGCGTTTGCGTGCTGCTGCCACGCACATCATCATCGCTTCTGCCGTTGCTGTGCAACCGTCATACATCGAAGCGTTTGATACATCCATACCCGTCAACTCGCACATCATCGATTGATATTCGAAGATATATTGTAGTGTGCCTTGCGAAATTTCGGGTTGATATGGTGTATATGCTGTTAAAAATTCGCTGCGAGCCATTAGAGATGGTATCACTGAGGGTGCGTATCTGTCGTAGAACCCTGCTCCGGCAAAGCATACTAACGGAGTGCTTTTCTCACGTAGTTCATCGAAGTAACGTCTAATTTCTACTTCGCTCATCTCAGCCGGAAGATTGTATCCGCCATTCATGCGCAATTGCTCGGGTATGTCAGCGAACAAATCGTCTACTGTCTTGGCACTGCATCGGTCAAGCATGGCTTGTATATCATCTGCAGTGTGAGGAAAATATCTATGTAAAGCCATAGTATAAGGTGGTTATTATGAAAATTATAGCCATAATGTCTAAATAACATTATAAAGACCATTATGGCTATAAAAAGATTTTTTTAGTGCTGTTCGCTTGCGCATAGAGCGTCGTATGCTGCTTGGTCTAGAAGTGAATCCAACTCTGATGCGTCGCTCAATTCAACTTTGATAATCCAGTTCGTTTCGGGGTCATCGCTTACCAAACGGGGGTTGTCGTTTAGGTCTTCATTTACTTCGACAACTGTTCCACTAACCGGTGAGAACAAATCGCTTGCTGCTTTTACACTTTCGATGGCGCCAAATTCTTCGTCTTTTACTACTTCGTCGCCTTCTTCGGGCATGTCAACGTACACCACGTTGCCGAGTTGTTTTGCTGCGAAAGCTGAGATGCCTATAAATGCGAAGTTGCCTTCTACACGAGCGTACTCGTGACTGGGAAGATATTTTGTCATGGTTGATAAATATTAAATAAGTATTAAATTTTAATTGATTTTATTTCTTATAATTGGGAGTATAGAAGCGTTTTTTTACTACTACGGCGGGGAATACTTTGCGGCGAACGCGCACTTTAACCTCAGTGCCAACTTTTGCGTTGTCAATTTTAACCAATGCCATAGCGAGGTTCTTACCTAGAGTGATTGAGCGGTATCCCGTGGTTACTTCGCCGATTACGTTGTCGTTAGCGTCGAGCACCTCGTAGCCGTGACGTGCTATGGCCGGACCTTGTATTTCCAAGCCCACGCTTTTACGACTCACGCCTTCTGCCTTTTGTTTTGCAACCACTTCTTTGCCGATAAATTCTTCTTTGTCAAGTTTGCAGAACATAGAGAGCGCTGCTTCTACAGGTGTGATTTCTGCTGTCAGTTCGTCTCCATAAAGAGGTAAACCTGCTTCGAAACGCAAGGTGTCACGGCATCCTAAACCGCAAGCTTGCACTCCGGCTGCGATGAGAGCTTTCCAGAATCGTACTGTTGATTCAGGTGATGAGTAAACCTCAAAGCCATCTTCGCCTGTATAGCCTGTGCGGCTCACAACCATATTCTCACCGTCTTTGACTATGTCTTTGAAGGTGTAAAACTCAAGGTCTGAACCGTCTATGCCAAGCACATTTTTAAGTGTAGATTCTGCTTCGGGGCCTTGAATTGCCAACTCTCCGTAATTTTCGCTGAGGTGGTCAATCTTTACGTCAAAGCCTTTTGCATTTTCGTAAATCCAGGCTACATCTTTGTCAATGTTGCCGGCATTGATTACGAGAAAATACTCGTCTGCTTTGCGTCGATAAACAAGAAGGTCGTCAACTACTCCGCCGTTTTGATATAGCATCATACCGTAAAGTATTGCTCCATCGGCAAGCACAGTGACGTTGTTTGTGAAAATGTGGTTTACAAATTTTTGAGCGTCAGCGCCGGTAACTAAAACTTCGCCCATATGGCTTACGTCGAATACGCCAACGTGGTTACGGACTGCATTGTGTTCTTCAACTATACCTACATATTCTATAGGCATGTCAAAACCGGCGAACGGGCTCATTAAAGCTCCCATTTCGCAATGAATGTCATGTAGACATGTTTTTTTAATTTGTTGGTCCATGGTAGGAATTGCAAGGGTTATGAGATATGTTAATTATTTTCGTGTTTAGGATTACGATTTACTAAGCGGAAACGTCCTTTTGGTATTATTTTATAATCTTCATGGCGTCCGATTGGTCTTTTTTGTTATCCGCGCCAAAATTATGAAAAAAAAATCATTCTGCCAAAAATTTTATTAATCTTATTAGATTTATCTACATTTTTCTGTTTACTATGACCCATTTTTGCTCATTTTTTTGCCATAGTGCCATGACTTATAGATTTTTATGCCTATTGCTGAGCTACGTAGACGTAGGCGCCGAGGTCCGGATTTGAGCCGCGTGCGAGCCCGTATATATCTTTTGCCGCTTCCGGTAATGTGAGCTGTGCATTTGCTGCACGTATGGCTGGCGAATTGTCTTTCACACGGTAGTCAAACAAGTATTGTTCGCGCACGGTGTAGTACAGCGGATCTGAGCCCCACAGACAATTGATGAAATTGTCATCGTTCGTACCTTCGCTTTTGAGTAGACAATTGCGCAAAAATACTGATGAGTTGTCGAGCATGCCCGGGTTTATGTCGGTGCCAAGACCGTATAGTATGCAGTTAGCAATTTCAGCTGAGGTTATGACGTCGCCTTCTCCGAGACTGTCGTTATATAGTTTCGAAATTTGTAGCCCCGCACCGCCAATTGATGTGAAAAGATAGTAATTGGCAAGGGTGCAGTGGTTGAACACATATTTTCCGCCATCGAGCCAAACAAGACCGTTCGATGCCTCGGCAAACTCACATCCTATGGCTGTGACATTTGCATTGTGCGATTCGAGTGCCAAGTCCCCTGAATTTCGCAATTTGCAGTTTAAAAGCGATAGCTTAGCATTGTCGTCATTGGTGCCGTCGCCGCTGACAATAACCCCATAGACTGTGTTTCTAATGCAAGTATGGCTTAGTGTGTTGCCAGTTGATGAAGGCGTGAATTGCAACCCTGCCCATTGTTTTGACATAAGGTCGAAGGTGATCCCGGTTATTACGTCACCGGTGCGGTCGCCGGTAAGGTTGACAAATTTTTCGGGGGTGCCTTCAGTGATGAGTCTTCCTCGTACTATCATTGACGCCCCGTCGTGAAAATATAGAGTCGCTCCCGCCGGCAAAGTTAGCGTGCAGTCTTTGGCTACTACCAGCGAGTCGAATACTTGATACGGTTTTGTACCGCTAAAACGTGTGTCTGAATTTATCGTCACTGCGCGAAGTCGCTCAACGTCTTGACCTTGCGCATTGATTATCACCTTTTGTGAAACGCCGTTTGTGGTGAAGTTTATCGTTGCGTCAACGTCAACCGGTAAGTCTTTGTTGTTTGCCGGCAGTGTCGCCTCAACCATCACATAGATTGAGTCATTAGCTCTAATATCTACGTTTGAAAACTCTGTGCCACTCATGCCGTCTACATTTAAACGAAATAGAGAGGCATTTTCACCTGAAAGATGTATGTCGCTTATGCTTACTCCTTTGCCGTTGTAGTTGCGCACCGTGAAGCGTTGCGTGGTGGTAACATCTTCGGTGAATACCAACCCTAATTTTAGTGTGTCGGTCGAAAATGCAAGTATATCTGACGATGATGTGCTGATGCTGTCGTCTATGCACGAACTGAGTAGCATCATTCCGGCTAAAATTATGTATAAAAAGCGTTTCATACTTATAATAACGGTCTGACTCGCTTTTTATTGCTTGAGTGTGGCTATGATGCTTTGTGCTGCTTTGGTTGCTGCATCGCTTGTGCTTAGTATTTTGCGCATCGATGCATAGTCTCCTATCATTTTATCGCGTGGCTCGCCATTCCTTAATAGCGGCGCTAGCTTATCGGCTATTGCCGTAGGTGTGCAAAGATGCAATAACATTTCTCCTATTATTTCACGATTCGCAATAAGATTGGGCAAGGTCACATATTGCACACTTAGCAAGCGTTTCATAATGTTGTATGAAAGTTTCGACCCATTTGCTCTGTAGCAGGCTACCTGTGGCGTGCCTACAAGCGCTGTCTCAAGCGTTGCTGTGCCTGATGTGACGAGCGCGCCTCGGCTGTGGTGCAACAACTCTATGGTTTGCCCGCTCACTAGTGGTAGATCTGTAAATTGCTTGTAAAATTGTGGGTCTATGCCCGGCGCTGCCGCTATTACCCCGCGATATTGCGGAAATTGCATTGCTGCGGCAACCATCACCGGCAGATTGTTCTTTATCTCTCCGCGGCGGCTGCCGGGAAGTATAGCTATGATTTGTCTGTCGCGCAACTTATTCTTATTCAAAAACTCTGCACGCGAAGGCATTTCTGTCAATTGTTCATCAATTTCGCCCACTGACGGATTCCCTACATATTCCACCTCAAAGTTATGACGATCTCTGTAAAAGTCAACTTCAAAAGGAAAGATTACAAACATTTTGTCGACAAGACGTTTTATCGTTTTTACTCGCCATTCTTTCCACGCCCACACTTTCGGCGAAATATAATAGAATATCTTTATGCCGTGTTTCTTTGCCTCTTTAGCAACTTTCAAATTAAAACTTGGATAGTCAATAAGAATCAGACAATCAGGCTTCTCCTTAACAACAGCACGCTTCGCTGTGCGCAGGTTGCGCGTCACTTTCCCCAAATTGCGCAACACCTCGCTAAAACCCATATACGCCATTTCGCGATAGTGTATCAGCGGCTCGCATCCTGAGGCGTCACGCATAAGATCGCCACCAAGAAATGTAAATTCGGCGTCCTTGTCTTCTCTTTTTATCTGTTTTATGAGTTGCGCTGCGTGCAAATCGCCTGACGCCTCTCCGGCTATTAGAAAATATTTCATTGATGTTTATTCTTCCAACAAATCGTTATCGTTTTGATTTGAAAAAACGTTGCATTAGCTCTCTACATTCTTCCTCCATCACACCGGTAGTCATTAGCGCTTTCGGATGAAATGGCGTGCGCGTCGTAAATGTCGAATAACCGCGCTTCTCGTCTGTACAACCAACAACTATGCGGCTAAGTTGGCTCCAACCAATTGCCCCGGCGCACATCAAACACGGCTCCACCGTTACGTAAAGTGTGCAATCTTTGAGATACTTGCCGCCTAGCGAATTTGCTGCCGCGGTGATGGCTATCATTTCAGCATGTGCGGTGACATCGGTTAATGCCTCTGTCATATTGTGACCTGTGCCAATCACTCTGTCTCCGCAAACTATCACGGCTCCGATAGGTATTTCTCCGGCTTTGTATGCTGCTTTGGCTTCGTTAAGTGCCAGCTGCATATATTTATAGTCTTTTATATCGTTGTCGCTAATCATATAAGAGCAATTTTCATTCCTTCATCTGCGGCAATAGTATTCTCAAACACCTGCTTAGCCTCGGCTAGATGCTGTTCCATATCAAAATAGCGCTTTGAGTAGTGCCCGAGTATGAGCTGTTTCGCTTCGGCAAGTCTTGCTATTTCTGCTGCCTGACGTGCTGTTGAGTGTGCACGACGTCGTGCCTGTGCCTCTAGGTCTCCAACATAGGTGGCTTCGTGATACAATGTGTGCACGCCCCGCACCGACTCGGCTACTCGTGTGTCAAACATTGTGTCTGAGCAATATGCATAGCTTAGCGAGGGGTCGGCATCGGTTGTTAGTCGTTTATTCTCTATCACCGTGCCATCATCAGTGATAAAATCTTCCCCGGCTTTTATTGCTGCTATATTGCGTATCGGTACATTGAAAAATTTTATCATGTCTCCTCTCAGATGGCGCTGCTTCGGCTTTTCGTCAAAGCGAAAACCCACACAGGGCACACCGTGATAGAGTGGAAAGGTTGATATAGTCAGCGCATCGTCATCAACTATGGTTCCGCCTTCCGGATTTAGTATGTCATACTCTATCTTAAACGTTGTCTCGTGGCACACAATTCTCATGATCTTGTCAAGAAGTTCTGCCCCTTGTTCAAATATGTGTACCCGCACACATCCTCCTATTTCGTGTAGTGAGAGCGTTGACAATAACCCTGGCAACCCTAAAAAATGGTCTCCATGTAAATGCGAAATAAAAACGTCTGTGAGTCGCGAGAATTTTAGCCGTTGCTTTCGAATTGATAATTGTGCACCTTCTCCGCAATCTATTAGCATCAATCGTCCGCGATATTCCACTGCCTGACATGCCGGTAAATGCCTTATTGATGGCGTTGCCGACCCGCACCCAAGTATGTGAATATTAAAGTCTGACATATCATAGAAGGTTGAGTTCCCACAAAGTTACAAATCTTTACGCAAAACTACAACCTCCCCTCCCTTTTTACCCACAAAAACCTCCCAATTCCCACATCCGCACTGCCGCATCGCCTCACCACCGTCGCTATCCCCCGTATCGCTTCTAGCGCACCGCCTCACCACTGTCGCTATTTCCCGTGCCGTTTA